>JANNCT010000104.1:0-9797 GCA_031386895.1 Polaromonas sp. | reverse complement strand
ATTTGAAACCTTTATGGGCTCATTCTTTCGAGGTGATTTCGGTCAATATTTCACCCCGCGGCCCATAGTTAAATTTATTGTTGACGTACTTCCCATCACGCATCAAAGCCGCGTACTTGACACCTCTTGCGGCAGCGGGGGATTTTTATTGCACGCGCTGGACAAAGTGCGACGACAAGCAGACGAGTACTACCCCGACGAAATGGCGGCTCCGTCACTAGGCCGCAAAGAAACCGCACGCCACAAAGACCATTGGCATGACTTTGCTGAAAAAAATCTTTTTGGTATCGAGATTAATGAGCAGATTGCCCGTACAGCCAAGATGAACATGATCATCCATGACGACGGCCACACCAACGTCGTAGCTGCTGATGGCTTGCTGTCTCCTGCCGATCTGGTCTCCAAAACTGGCAATGCGCAGTTTGAAGCCAGCAGCTTTGACTTCATCATCACCAATCCACCGTTTGGTTCCAGCGTCCGGCAGACCGAGCAGGCGTACTTTAAAAATTACCGGCTCTCTACTAAAAGTGCAGATTGGCTCAACCCAAAAAGCAGGGAAGCAACACGCCCCGCACAAGACACAGAAGTCTTGTTCATTGAACAGTGCCACACGTATCTGCGTGAGGGCGGTTACCTGGCTGTCGTCATACCCGATGGCATTTTGACCAACAGCAGCTCGCAGTACGTACGTGACCAGCTTGAAAGTCTGTTCAGAATAGTTGCCGTGGTATCTATGCCGCAAACAGCATTTGCGGCTACCGGTGCTGGCGTTAAAAGCTCAGTGTTATTTTTACGTAAGCACAGCGCTAGCCAATCAAAAGCAATTGATGATCTTCGCCAGCGACTACAAGACGAGACTAAGACGCAACAAAAATTTGACAAGAAATTGGCCAAGCTTGAGCAAGACAAACGCGACACGCTGAAAAAGAAAACTGGGTTTATAGGTACAGCACTGGCACGGAAAGCTGCGCTTGAACTTGCGACGCTATTTGAAGCAGAGCCTGATAAAAAATGGACCGTTGAAGACACCGATGTCTACTCAGCATGGAAAAAAGACATTAACGACAGTTTCGCGGACCAAATTGATGAACTCAGGTTCACAGCTAGTGAAGCATATGAGGCAGCCCTTCGTAAACAGCTTGCTGACTACGATATTTTTATGGCAATTGCCGATGACATCGGATACGACGCAACAGGCAGAGCAACCAAAGTCAACGAGCTTGAGGAAATTAGTGCCGCGTTAGCCAAGTTTGTTGAGTCCATTGAACAAGAAGACTTTCTTTTATGAGTGGGCCTTTTATCTTTAGGCTGCCGCGATCACTGGTGCGAGGGCGACTTGACCCACGATCTACCTCACCACTAGTTCAAGCATTGATTGCAAGACTCAAAAACTCTCGCTATCCTGCCGTTGCGCTGCATAAGTTAACCAATTTCCGCAAGCAAGTTGTACAGGACATATCGCCAGGCACTACTTACATTGGCCTTGAAAATATTGAAGGAATAGCTGGCGGTTACGTACCAACAAGTGATAAAGAAAGTATCAGTAGTGCAGCTGTTTTTAAGGCAGGCGATGTCCTATTTCCTAAATTAAGACCCTACCTCAATAAAACACATCACGCTAACTTCGATGGAATCTGTTCAACCGAATTTCATGTGCTGAAGATACACGGCGCATTGCCGGGATACGTAGCAGCAATTTTGCGATCAGACAGCGTTGTTCAGCTGACCACGCAATGGATGACGGGCAACACACTTCCAAGGTTACAAACAGCCGACGTTCAAAACCTGTTAATACCATTGCCACCTAATGATGTTCAGCTGAAAGCAGTCACCATCATGCAGGAGGCGCTAACGACAAAAAAGAAACTGGAAAAAGAAGCTTCAATGCTTTTGTCATCTGTTAGCTCTGAACTTTTAAGACAACTTGCCATCACTGCCCCAAAGCAAATCACAAATACGACACACAAAAAATTCTTTACGACGTCTTGTCTAAATGTTTGCCAAAACCGCTGGGATGCTATTTTTTGGGATCCTCGAAATGTTTTGTATGAGGAAGCAATTGAGCAAGGCAGTTTTCAAACAAGGTCGTTAGGTTTATTGTGCAAATTTTCAACACAGCAATGGAATACATACAAAGAATTTCAGGAGAATGTGCCGTACTTGGAGATTTCTGCAATTAACCCGGTCACCGGCAAATTTGCTGCGCCAGAAATGATTCCCACCAGCGAAGCGCCAAGCCGTGCAAAGATGTTGGTTCAGACAGGCGATATATTAATTTCAACTACCCGACCAGGGCGCGGCGCGATTGGAATGGCAGAGCAAGAACACCCATCGAAATTTGTTGCCTCTACAGGTTTTGCCGTGATACGCGATGTCAACGCATCAGTTGACAGAAATTATCTATACGCAATGCTGCGCAGCGAAATCGCACTTTTACAAATGACAAGACGCACAAGTGGCGGAAACTATCCAGCAATTAGCCAAGCACAACTTGAAAAAATCAAAATCCCACTACCTCCAGTTGAAACTCAAAGGGAAATAGTTCAGGCTTTGAATGTGATTCGAACACAAGCGTCCAAGCTTCAAGAAAATGCAAATAAAGCGATCCAGCTTGCAACAATGCAGGTCGAAAAATTGATTCTGGGAGATTAGAAATCATGGCTACCACTACGTTTCGCGGGGTAATAGACACAGCGTTTGAAAATTTTGTTTGCTTGCGCGGCTTTGCCACTTTTGGAGAACTAGCGAACGTATCGACCGCCGATGTAAGCTACCAAAGGCAGCTAGATGACACACGAGCCGGTGAATTGGGTGAATACCTCGAAAGTGGCGAGTACAAATTTTTTCCAGAAGTCGTTTTGTCCACTAATGTGGGCAATCCTGAAGCTTTGATTGAAGTAAAAAAATTTATATCTTCCACTGCGTCCGAAAAACTACCTCGTGTTGATTTCGGTTCAGCGACGCTTGCAATGACCGTCAGAAGTTACACATCCATCAAAGACCAACGTGTAAGAGGCCGCGTTATTGATGCCAGCTTCACACTTAAAGCGATAGCGCCCAAGCTACATAGGATTGACGGCAACCATAGGCTAAGCGCCGTCGCGTCGGCTCGGGTTTCCCTCTACCGTGTGCCTTTTTGCATCGTTTTGTTTGGGGACGAGGATCAAGTCAAGCAATTCTCGCGCGCAGTCTTCCACACTATCAACTTCAAGCAACAGCCCATGGCGATGGAGCACAACCTGAAGCTGATTCTTGACAACACGGAGGAAAATTTGCGGCTGTTTCCTACGGACAAGCTTGTTACTGATCCGTCATTCGGGCACGACTATGTTCGGGCGCGCAACTTACTTCCAAAAATTAATCTGGAGTACTGCGATGCGCTGACTAATGTGCTTCGGAAAGGCAAGCCTGGCGAACCAGAAGAGTTTCATAGGACTTTTGCTTTGGCGATTGCCAAACTTTTCAAACAGAAAGAGTCTACGGACGCCGATTGGGTTGATGATGTATTTAAAGCGCTAAAGCATGTGAACAGTATTTACGCCGCGCATTCATCATTGCAAGTGAGTACCAATCGTGGACTACTCGCTGCGTTTACTTACCTGGCAATGGATGCTGCGCCCGCTGCCCGTTCTAACTTGGAGCGCTTTACCAACTGGGTTGTTCGCGGGCATCTTGCCGAATTGAGTGAAACAGAGCCTCATGCTTTGCTAGGTATTTTTGAAAAATTGCAAACAGCAAAGTCGAGGCAGATATTTGTTGCGATGGCATTTCGCGATGAAACCAAACCAACCTTTCAAGCCATACAGGATGCTATGGACGACGTGAATCGTGAACACCATCTAGGACTTTTGCCGCTGAAACCAATCCGTATTGATGAATTTGACACTTGGCGCAGCTACAAAATTACAGACGAAATCATGCAGCAGATCGATGAGTGCGGATTGCTAGTGGCAGACCTGACCTATGGGAACGCAAACGTTTATCACGAAATTGGATATTTGTTTGGACTCAACACAAATCAGCAGCGCCAACTAACCGCCAACTGCATTTTGATTTGGCACAAAGGTCGCAAAGCACTTAAGGATGAATCTGCAGACAAAATTGAGGCAAACGATGTCCGATTTGATCTCAAAGATTGGAGCGCTATTCGGTTTGAAGAGCCCAACGCATTGCGCAAATCACTTGCACAAGCGTTGGTAGCGCATTACCTGCCTTGATACAGCTATTCGTTGTTGCGCGCTGCAGGAAAATCAACTTCTTCGCTTCTTAAAGCATAGCTGCTTTCGCCCGTATTTATTGGGCTACAGGCCTAAAATACCTTTAAAACAGCCTAAAAACTAGCACAGCCGCGCCTTGGCCTCTGCGTACTCACTGCGCAATTGCGCAACGTAATCTGCCGTGCTCTGAATTTTGTTGACTGAGCCAATGCCCTGGCCGCAACCCCAAATGTCTTTCCATGCCTTGGCTGATGCGCCAGCGTCCGCGCCGCCGAAGTTCATTTTGCTCGGGTCGCTTTCAGGCAGAGCGTCGGGGTCCATGCCGGCGTTTCGGATGCTGCCCTTGAGGTAGTTGCCATGAATGCCAGTGTAGAAATTCGAGTACACGATGTCGTCTGAATTGCTGGCCACGATCATTTCTTTGTAGCCATCAACTGCACGGGCTTCATGGGTAGCAATAAACGCTGAGCCGATGTAGGCCAGGTCTGCGCCCATGGCCTGAGCGGCCAGTACTGCGCCGCCAGTTGAAATGGAGCCGCTCAGCACCAGCGGGCCGTCAAACCACTGGCGGATTTCTTGCACCATGGCAAATGGGCTTTTCACGCTGGCGTGGCCGCCTGCGCCGGCTGCTACAGGAATCAAACCAGTCGCGCCTTTTTCAATGGCCTTGCGGGCAAACACGTTGCTGATCACGTCGTGCAGCGTGATGCCGCCCCAGGCTTTCACGGCCACGTTGACGTCTTCACGCGCGCCCAGGCTGGTGATGATGATGGGCACCTTGTACTTTTCACACACGGCCATGTCGTGCTCGAGGCGGTCATTGCTTTTGTGCACGATCTGGTTGATGGCGTACGGCGCGGCTGGGCGGTCAGGGTGCGCAGCGTTGTGTGCCGCCAGCCCTTCGGTGATTTCGGCCAGCCAGTCTTCCAGCTGTGCGGCCGGGCGTGCGTTGAGCGCGGGCATGGAGCCAACTACGCCAGCAATGCACTGCGCAATGACGAGCTTGGGGTTGCTGATGATGAACAGCGGTGAGCCAATGACGGGGAAGGGCAGGTTTTGAAGAATCGGTGGGAGTTTGGACATGAATTTGGCTTTAAAAAGGCGTTTTTATATATAAAATAAGGCCATAGCCCAATGAATACGGGCGCAAGCAGCTACTTAAATAATAGCAATTAGAAGACGTTAGAACGCCTCAACAGCCAGCTCGGTGACGCTGTCAGCACCTTCGACAATGGCGTCCCGCATGCCGGGCGCTTTGGTCAGCAAATGGTCGGCGTAAAAGCGTGCGGTCGTGATTTTGGCTTTCATGAAGTCAACCTCAAAGCCTTTAGCAAGCTGATCTTCAGCCACCAACAGAGAACGCGCCATTTGCCAGCCGGCCACCACATTGCCTGCCAGCATTAAATAAGGCACGCTGCCAGAAAACACAGCGTTTGGGTTCGACTTGGTTTGCTGCACCACAAACTCGACCACGTCCAGCAACGCGATGCGCGCAGCTTTCAAGCGCTTTGCAACGGCTACTGCATCCGCTCCGCCCTGCTTGAGCAACGCACCTTCAGTCGCCTCCATATGCGCGGCAATGGCCTTGGCAGTTTGACCACCGTCGCGCATGGTTTTACGTCCCACCAAGTCGTTGGCCTGGATGGCGGTAGTGCCTTCATAAATCGTCAAAATTTTCGCGTCGCGGTAGTACTGCGCAGCGCCGGTTTCTTCAATAAAACCCATGCCGCCATGCACTTGCACGCCGAGTGACGTGACTTCCAGGCTCATCTCGGTGCTGTAGCCCTTGACCAGAGGCACCATGAATTCGTAAAACGCCAAATTCTGTTTGCGCACTTCTGCATCAAGGTGGTGGTGGCTGGCGTCATACGCCGCAGCAGCGCTGCTGGCCATGGCGCGGCAACCTTCGGTGTAAGCGCGCATGGTCATCAGCATGCGCTTGACGTCCGGGTGGTGAATGATGGTGACCGGGGCTTTCACCGAACCATCAACCGGGCGGCTTTGCACGCGGTCTTTGGCAAAACTCACGGCTTTTTGGTAAGCCATTTCAGCCACTGCGATGCCTTGGATGCCCACAGCGTATCGGGCCGAGTTCATCATGATGAACATGTACTCCAGGCCGCGGTTCTCTTCGCCGACCAGATAGCCAATTGCGCCGCCGTTATCGTATATTGCAGAACTGCAGTAGGTGACGCTTTGATGCCCAGCTTGTGCTCGATGCTGACGCAATGCACGTCGTTGCGTGCGCCCAGCTTTCCGTCAGCGCCCACCATGAACTTTGGCACCACAAACAGGCTGATGCCCTTCACGCCCTCAGGCGCGCCTGACGCACGCGCCAGCACCAGGTGCACGATGTTCTCGGCCATGTCGTGCTCGCCATAGGTGATGTAAATTTTGGTGCCAAACACCTTGTACGTACCGTCGCACTGCGGCTCGGCGCGCGAGCGCACTGCGGCCAGGTCTGAGCCTGCTTGCGGCTCGGTCAGGTTCATGGTGCCCGTCCATTGGCCGCTGACGAGTTTTTCTAAATACGTCGCTTTGAGCTCGTCGCTGCCAGCCGTTAGCAATGCCTCGATCGCGCCGTCACTTAGTAGCGGGCAAAGCGCAAACGCCATGTTGGCAGAGTTAAGCATTTCGCCGCAGGCGGCACCAATGGTTTTTGGCAAGCCCTGACCACCGTACGCCGCCGGATGCTGCAGCGCCTGCCAGCCGCCTTCCGCGTACTGCTTGAAGGCTTCTTTAAAGCCGGGAGTGGTGGTGACCACGCCAGCTTTGAAGCTTGATGGGTCGATGTCTCCGGCCCAGTTCAGCGGCGCAAGTACGCCTTCATTGAACTTGGCGCATTCCTCAAGTACTGCCTGTGCAGTGTCAAAGCCCGCATCTTCAAAACCGGGGATTTTTGCAACCTGTTCAATGTCAGCAATATGCTGAATGTTGAACAGCATGTCTTTGAGGGGGGCTTTGTAGGTCATGTTTTGTCTCTTAAGTTCGGGGACTGGGATTTCCAACGCGGAGAAGATGAGAAAACTGGAGGACGCGGAGAATACAAAATTTTTGTAGTTTCTCCGCGTCCTCCGCGCTCTCCATCTCCTCCGCGTTGAAGGTATCCTTATTTAAAGCGCTGCTGTCAGCTCAGGCACAGCCACGAACAAATCGGCTTCCAGCCCATAGTCGGCCACGCTGAAAATCGGTGCTTCTGCGTCTTTGTTAATCGCAACGATGACCTTGCTGTCTTTCATTCCGGCCAAGTGCTGAATGGCGCCTGAAATGCCTGCAGCGATGTACAGCTGCGGCGCAACAATCTTGCCGGTCTGGCCGACTTGCCAGTCGTTGGGTGCGTAGCCAGCATCCACCGCGGCGCGTGACGCGCCAAGGGCTGCGCCGAGTTTGTCAGCCAGCGGCGTCATGATCTCAGAAAACTTTTCGCCCGAACCCAAAGCCCGCCCGCCCGACACAATGATTTTGGCTGCAGCCAGTTCAGGCCGGTCGCTCTTGGCGATTTCAGAGCTGACGAAAGTGGACTTGCCGCTGTCAGCCTGGCCGGTGACCACTTCAATGGGCGCTGAGCCAGTAGTGGCTGCTGCATCAAAACCCGTGGTACGCACGGTAATGACTTTGGTTGCGTCAAGGCTTTGCACAATCGCCATTGCGTTGCCTGCGTAAATGGGGCGCTCAAAGGTGTCGGGCGACTGGACTTTGGTGATGTCTGAAATTTGGCCAACGTCCAGTGTGGCAGCCACACGCGGTGCAATGTTTTTGCCAGATGCAGTTGCCGGGAAAAGAATATGCGAGTAGCTTGCCGCCATGGCCAGCACTTGCGCCGCCATGTTTTCGGCCAGGCCGTGGGCAAAGTGTTCGCCCTCAACATGAATGACTTTGGCCACGCCAGCAATTTTTGCGGCAGCAGCAGCAGCGCCGCCAGCGCTGTGCCCAGCCACCAGCACGTGCACGTCACCGCCGCACAGCGCAGCTGCGGTCACGGTGTTCAGCGTGGCGGGTTTGATGTCTGTGTTGATGTGTTCAGCTATTACTAAGGAAGTCATGTGGTGCTCCATTTGATTGCGGCGGGCAACATAGCCAGACCGCTAAAAATTCGCTTAAAACTTAAATCACTTTGGCTTCGTTTTTCAACTTGTCGACCAGTGCCGCAACGTCGGCCACCTTGATGCCAGCGCTGCGCTTTGGCGGCTCGTTCACGCTCAGGGTTTTGATGCGTGGTTTGACGTCGACGCCCAAATCTTCAGGCTTGAAGTTATCGAGCTGCTTTTTCTTGGCCTTCATGATGTTCGGCAGCGTGACGTAGCGCGGCTCGTTCAGGCGCAAATCGGTGGTGATGATGGCGGGCAGTGTCAATGACAAAGTCTCCAGGCCGCCGTCAACTTCACGCGTGACGTTTGCCTTCCCGTCCATTACTTCCACCTTGAAGGCAAACGTAGCTTGCGGCCAGCCCAGCAACGCAGCCAGCATTTGACCGGTTTGGTTGCAGTCGTCGTCAATGGCTTGCTTGCCCAAAATCACGAGCTGCGGCTGCTCTTTGTCAACCAGGGCTTTAAGCAACTTGGCAACGGCCAGCGGCTGAAGTTCTTCATTGGTTTCCACCAAAATCGCGCGGTCAGCGCCGATGGCCATGGCGGTGCGCAGGGTTTCCTGGCACTGCAAAACACCGCAGCTCACGGCGATGACTTCAGTAACAACGCCTTTTTCTTTCAAGCGCGTAGCCTCTTCAATGGCGATTTCGTCAAACGGGTTCATGCTCATTTTGACGTTGGCGATATCGACACCAGTGCCGTCAGATTTGACGCGGACTTTTACGTTGTAGTCGACTACACGTTTGACGGGGACCAAAACTTTCATTGCGCGGCTCCAAAAATGGTGACTGACCTACAGGTTGACGTTTACGTTAACGTAAGCTTCGACTGAAGCGGCCTATTTTATGCTGCGCGGGTTTTCCAGCGGGCTTAGCTGGTGATTCCGCCTGACCAATGCAAAATAGAACGACCGTTCTTTTTTATTATAGGCAGGCAAAGCATCGAATTTAGAGCAAGCTGACCAAACCCGACCCTTCAGGCGGGGGTTTGATCAGGCGGCGTAGGTGCGACAGGCGCGGAGGGCGCAGCAGCAGGCAGCCCGTGCAGCACCCGCTGCGGGTACGGTATTTCTATTCCGTGCTGCCTGAACGCCGCCAGCACCGCCAAATTGACGAGTGAACGAAGATTTTGCTGCCCATTTTCCGGGTCGGTCATCCAGTAATTGGCGGTGAACTCCAGGCCGTCAGGCGCAAAGTTGGTCAGGTTTACCGTCACGCCAGGGTCTTTCAATACCCGCTCTTGCGCAGAGGCAGCTTCAGCCAGGAGCCGCATGACCAGCTCTACATCACTGCCGTACGCCACCGTGACCACAGTGGCCTGCAGCACACGTGAATCTGCCAGCGACAAGTTTTCAATCCGGTTGCTGATGAACAGCTCGTTGGGCACAATCGATTCGCGCCCCGACAGTGCACGCACCACGGTGTAGCGCGCCCTGATGTCGGTAATGCGGCCCTCAAAGGTATCAACCCGTACGTTGTCGCCAATGCGCACA
>JANNCT010000087.1:0-28214 GCA_031386895.1 Polaromonas sp. | reverse complement strand
GGCTTTCAGCGGACTCAAATCGCCAGGCAGCCTTGAGCCGCCCAAATCTGCCGCCTTGTCCAGCTCATGGACAACCTTCTTCAACTTTCTCGGCACCAGCGGCTTTGAAGACTTAAACCAACGCAGCGCCAACCTGCGAAGGCAAATCCGCGACAACGGCGTGACCTACAACGTCTACGCCGACGCCAACGGACCGCAGCGCCCGTGGTCACTGGACTTGTTTCCGTTGATCATTTCGCCAGAAGATTGGTCAAGCATCGATGCGGGCATCAGGCAGCGGACACGCTTGTTGAATGCGGTGATGGCCGACGTGTATGGCCCGCAAACGCTGTTGCAACGCGGGCTGTTGCCAACCGCCTTGGTGCAGGGGCATCCGGGCTACCTGCGGGCCATGCACGGCGTACAACCTGCGGGTGGCATGTTTTTGCATATTGCGGCGTTTGACCTGGCGCGCGGCCCGGATGGACAGTGGGCCGTGGTGTCACAGCGCACGCAGGCTCCGTCGGGCTTGGGGTACTTGCTTGAAAATCGCCTGAGCATTTCGATGCTGTTTCCCGAGGCATTTCGCGGCATGCGGGTGCAGCGCCTGGCCGACTCGTACAAAGCCCTGGTTGACAGCATGAAGGCTCTCAGCCAGCAGGCCAACAGCCGTATCGTGCTGCTGACGTCAGGGCCATACAACGAGACTTATTTTGAACACGCCTACCTGGCGCGCTACCTTGGCCTGACGCTGGTTGAGGGCAATGATTTGTTGGTGCGCGGTGAGTTTTTGTACTTGAAAACACTGCAAGGCCTGGAGCCTGTGCACGGCGTGCTCAAGCGGCTCGATGACCAGTTTCTGGACCCACTGGAATTGCTGGCTGACTCCACGTTGGGTGTACCCGGATTGCTGGAAGTCATTCGTGCAGGCAACGTGCAGGTGGCCAACGCGCCAGGCTCGGCTTTTCTAGAGTCCAGCGCCATACTCGGCTTTTTACCAGCACTGTCGCGCGATTTGCTGGGCGAAAGCTTGACCTTGCCATCGCTTAGCACCTGGTGGTGCGGCGAGCAAGCCGTGATGCAGGGCATGCTGGCGCAGCTTAAAAATGGCGTGATCAAACCGACTTACCCCGCCACCGGTATGGCGTCTGTGCAGGGGCACACACTGAACCAGCGTGCGCTTGACGAGTGGGCTGGCCGCATCGTTCGCAGCGCAGGCGACTACACCGTGCAGGGGTATGCGCCCCTGGGCCAAACGCCCACCTGGAACAACAACTGCATCGAGCCGCGCTCTGCCATGCTGAGGGTGTTCGCACTGCCTGACGGCAACGGATGCTGGCGCGTGTTGCCTGGCGGCCTGGCCAGGCTGGCAGGCAAGGACAACAACATTGCCTCAATGCAGTACGGGGGCAGCAGCGCGGATGTATGGGTGCTGGCCCAGCCGCAGGAAGCGCAGCCCAGCGCGGAGCCAGGCGTTCATTCTGACACGTCGCCGCACCTTGCAGCCAGCACGCCCCACCCCGCCGCGTCCACTGCTGGAGGCGGTATTGGCCGCAAGCAACCGGTCACCAGCCGCGCTGCTGAAAATCTTTTTTGGCTGGGCCGTTACAGCGAGCGGGCAGAGAACTCGCTGCGCCTGGCGCAGCTCGCGTTGCACAGCCTGGCTGGTGACGAGCAATCTTCTGCGCCGCTGATGGCGTGGGTCAGCTGCCTGGCCGTCAGCAACTCACTGGTGCTGGTAAGCGTGCCGTCCGCTACGCAAGCCCGCAGGGTGTTTGAACGCGCGCTGATTGCTGGACTGGCCAACGTGGACACCAACGCCAGCGTGGGCTTTACCTTGTGCGCTGTAAAAGGCGCTGCGTCTGCGGTGCGCGAACGCCTGTCGCAAGAGCAATGGCACGTCATCGTGCAAATGGAGCGTGATTTTTTCAGGCACTGCGCCGCCTTCATGCAGCCCGCACCAGACTACAGCCTGGCCGCGGCGCTCAGCACGCTGGACGCTACCAGCGGCTATCTGGCGGCAATCACTGGCGCACAAACTGACCGCATGATGCGCGACGACGGCTGGCGCCTGCTGAGCATTGGCCGGCACATTGAACGCTTGACCATGCTGTCTGGCGCTTTGACACAAGGCTTTGAGAGCCACGCGGTATTTGACGACAGCGGCTTCAGCGCCATCGTCGCGCTGTTTGACAGCACCATCACTTTTCATGCGCAGTACCAGCAGCGCCGAGACCTGTCCGCTCTGCTTGATTTGCTGGTACTTGACCAGGACAACCCGCGCTCACTCAGCTGGGTACTGATGTCGCTGAAAAATCGACTGGCCAAACTGGTCAGCAACACCACGCACAAAGGAACACCGGCTGATCCTGCGCTGGAGCGCTTGATGGCGGGTGATTTACCGCAACTGGCAAACGCTCTGCGCAGCTCGGTTCAAAGCATGGACCCGCATGAACTGGCTGCTGCGTTTGCCCAATGCCAATCGTTTGCCCGGGCCCTGTCCGACAAGCTCAGCCAGCGGTTTTTCAGCCACGCAAGCAGCCAGCTCAGCGTCGGTGCTTAGGCAAAACCCATGCTGCTGCACCTGCACCACGAGACCCGTTACCGCTACAGCCCGGCGGTGGAAAACGCGCACCATGTGGTGCATCTGGCGCCTGTGAGCAGCACAGCGCAAACGGTTTTAAGCCACGCACTACAGATTGATCCGGCTCCAGACCATCTGCGAACTACGCGCGATGTGTTTGGCAACAGCCGCACGTATTTTTCTTTGCACCGCAGCCACGCCGAGCTGTGCGTAAGCGCCCTCAGTGTGGTGCAAACCTATCCGCTTGCGGCCAGAGCGCTGCATGCAAGTTCGCCCTGGGAGCGCGTACGCGAGCGCTACCGCTACCGTGCGGGCAGCGCTCACGACGATGCCTGGCAGTTTGTATTTGCATCGCCACTTGCGCCGCACAGCGCGGAGTTCGCTGAATTCGCGCTACCGAGCTTCACTCCGTCGCGCCCCATTGCCGAAGCTGCGCACCACCTGATGGAACGCATTCACCAGGCGATGGAATACGACGGGGAGGCTACAGACGTCAACACGCCGCCACTGGAGGCACTGCGGCTTGGCAAAGGCGTTTGCCAGGACTTCGCCCACATCATGGTGGCGTGCTGCAGGACGCTGGGCTTGCCCGCACGCTACGTGAGCGGCTACATGCTGACGCAGCCCGCGCCCGGGCAGCCGCGCCTGATTGGCTGCGATGCATCCCATGCGTGGGCATCTGTTTTTTGCCCGGACGCTGAAAACCAGCAAGACCTGTCTGGCGGCCCATCTTGCGGCCAGTGGCTGGACTTTGACCCCACCAACAACCGCGTACCGCGTGACGACTACATCACGCTGGCCACTGGCCGCGACTACCTGGACGTGTCGCCCCTGCGCGGCGTGATACACGGTGGCGCACGGCACACCTTGAGCGTAGCCGTTACCGTCACGCCTGCTGGCCACGATGCTGAAGCACTTGAAGCCGTATAAATTTTTCATCTGAACCGAAAAGGAAATCACCATGACTGCACCTAAAGACATCTACCAAACCTTGAGCACGCTCGGCATCACGCTGCCGCCGCTGGCCGTTCCAGCCGCCGCTTACGTGCCGTATGTACAAACTGGAAATCTGATTTTTTTAAGCGGCCACATTGCTAAAAACAATGGTCAGCCTTGGGTCGGCCAATTGGGTAAAAACATCACGCTCGACGACGGCAAGGCGGCAGCGCGCGCCATCGCCATTGACCTGCTCGGCACGCTGCACGCCGCAATGGTCGCGGTGGGCAAGGACTTGAACCACGTCAGCCGGATCGTCAAGCTGATGAGCCTGGTCAATTCAACTGGCGACTTTACCGAGCAGCACCTGGTGACTAACGGTGCCAGCCAGTTGATAGGAGAAGTTTTTGGCCCGGTGGTTGGTGCCCACGCACGCAGTGCCTTTGGCGTTGCGCAAATCCCGATGGGGGCGTGCGTTGAAATTGAAATGATCGCGCAGGTAGGCTAGCAGCAAGCGGGCGAAACCGGCGAAGGACGCGCAGCACGGCAGCCTGAATTTGCTACATATTTAATAGCTGATTGCGCCCGTATTTATTGCGCTAGAAGGGTTTTTTACTTCTAATCAATGGTTTCTGCAGATGCTGGCAGCGTATCCAGGCCATGCTCCTGAAGGGCGCGCCAATCGCCGCGCAGTGTGGGCACTTTTTGTTCAAACTTTGAAGGCGCGCCAAACATGCGTTCAAGCGCCATGCGCACCTGCGTCAGGCGAGGGTCATGCCGATGCGCATCGTCTGTGGTGTCGTTGATGCAGAAAAAACCAAGCGCACCTACATCAGCTTCCAGGCTTTGCAGGGCCAGCATGGTGTGTGCATCGCCGTTCGATACATAGCGGTGCGGGTAGTCCTTGAGTTTGGCCACACCGTGGGCCAGCGCCCATCGCAGCACAAAGTCTGACACGATGGTGGGCTTGTCCCACGCCCTGAATTGGGTGTCGCGCACCCCTGCAAAAAGGCTTGCCGCAGTAACTTCAAGCCCCGCCAGCAGCGACTTCAACAGCGGACGCGGCGCGTGCGCAAAGGTGCGCGGCGTGTGCTGGTAGTGTGGCAGGCGGCGCGCATCGCTTGCGTGCGCGGCCAGCCACCGCGCAGACAGACGGCAGCCGTTTTCAAGCGATGTCGCACCTAGCTGCAGCAGACCATCGCTTACTGGCGCATCGTCTGACCAAGCGGTGTACACGCCGCCTTGGTAGAACCAGTCGCCGATGTTTACTGGCGCGCCAAAAAACACGTCATCGTTGAAGTAAAAAAACCGCTCTGACAGGCCGGGTATGCGGTGAATGTACGACTCGATATTGCCCGAATCAAAGGTTGGCAAACGGTCTGCCGGGATCAACTGGCGGTGATCAATGATGGTCAAACCGCTGCGCGGCTGCAGCCACTGCGGCGTCTGGTCGTCCGTCACGATGTAGACGTGACCGTGGTCAGGAAAGTACTTCTCGAGCGCCCGCAAGCTGTAGCGCAGCTCGTCATTGTCCCTGAAGCGCCCTTCAACGTTACCGTACACCGCCATGTCAGTGAGCGAACTTGCACTCAAGGTTTGGGCAGCGCGGTGCCTTTTGGCTCGCCACTCGGGATCGTTCCCGTCAACCCACAGGTAAACGATGTCAATATTATTTTTGGCGGTCATGAAATGCTTGCTTGTCTTGATGGACTCGCCCCAAAAAAGGCGAAAAACCCATGATTTTAGCGCCTTTAGGCGTAGCACGAAGTGCCGCGCCGCAGCCTGTACTTTCTGGCACTTACCGTCTATTACTATTAAATTTATAGCTATTAGCGCACGTATTTAGATCTCTAGAGGCCGAAATGGCCTAAAAATCAGACGTTTGACCATCGCTGGCAGCAGCCGTAGGCCGCTGCGTAGCAAAACATACCTTCAGGCTTTGCAAGTTCGGGCAAAAATTGCAGCCGTTATGGACTCACCGTAGCTGAAGAACGTATTGGAAACAACGATCAACACCAACACCAACAGCCAGCGCCGCACTGCCCGGCCCGGCCCGGCAAGCGCCAATGTGGCAGTAGACACGACACAGCCGACAGTAAAAATTGTCAGCAGCTTTTCCTGGAGGTGCGCAGGTCGGCAAAGTCTGCAGCGAACACTGCGGTCATTACGAAGGTGCTGTAGCCCGAATTGGCAAAGTCGCACATAGCCCAGCCAAGCACCTCGCGCTTTTTTACGCCGGTATTGAGTGCGTTCTGGTCAAAAATTGCCATGTAAATGCTCCTGATAAACCGGTGTAATCTGGCGTTGATTCAATTTAAAGAACTTCAGCAACGCACAATTGGAGCCTTTGGCTGATGGGACTGCCAAATGCAGGGAATGCTGACTGTTGGGAATGACATGACCACCGAGGCCGACACGCCACCAACCGACAGCCAGATTGAGGCTGCAGCTCTTTACCTGCTTGCCCGGCGCGGTCTGGAGTCCAGCATTTGCCCGTCAGAAGTTGCCCGGCTGCTAAAAAGTACTGGCTGGCGCGCCCTGATGCCCAGAGTGCGCGACGTGTCCCGGCAGTTGGCGCTGGCTGGCCGGCTGAACGTAACGCAGCGCGGCGTGGTGCTCTCGCCGCTGGAAGTGTGGAAAGGTCCAGTGAGGCTCAAACTGGTGGGAACTTGCATTGCGCCATAAGGCGTGTTGAGCGAGGTAATGGTTTCCATCGAGTTTCTAGACAGCCAGCAATCTATGCAATAGACTACGAAAAAAGCACGCCCTATAAAAAGGCGCCCAACAGTTTGAGTACCGTTTAGTTCCAGCAAACAAAAAAAACCCGCTTATGTCCCAATCGTTTGAACCCTCAGGGGATGACCCAATCGATGCCGATCCGCCGATGTTGCGCCTGGGTCTGGCTGGGTTTACCGAAAGCCAGTGCAAAGACATTGCCCTGACACTCGCAAACCCGCTGCCCAACCAGCCCATTTGGCGGATCAGCCCGTTTCAGTTGGCAGATGGCTGGCTGCTGAGCGGAGAAAAAAGTACGCCTGCCAGTATGGGCAATGAAGAAACCCTGCGTGTAGCACCCGGTTTGCCACACGACCGCCCATTGACGCTGAACCTGAGCCAAATTGACCGCCCGGTGGCGTTTTCGTTGCCACTTGCCAGCCCAGAAATTGAAGCCCGCCTGACATTTGACGTGCGCTCCACCCCCAGCCTGCTCGCCGTGTTGGGCGCTTTTGAGCAGTGGCTGCGCCCACTGCGCTCCAAGTTTATATTGGGCGCGCAGCTGATGGCGCGTGAATCGCAACTTCAGCGCATCGTCTACCACGTCTCATGCAACGGGCAACTGCTTGCAGTGCTAGATTTTGCAGGCTGGAAGATCGGCCTGCTGCCTGAAGCAACGCCAGAGCAACTCAGCGGCGCGTTGTGGGAAAAACGCCCGTCGCAAGCGCACGCCATACCCAGCCACTTTGCGCCAAGCAGCGTGGAACAACTGCGCTGGATTTTCGCCCAGCACACCACCCGAAACGTGCTGCCCAAACGCTATCAGAGGCAAGTTGTTTATTTCGCAAGAACGCCAAGCGTGCCGCAAACCTGGCTTCAGCCTGCGCACCTGCTGCTGCTGCAAGAGCTCTCAACCCGTCCCGGCACGTTAAAGGAACTGGTTGACCGCACAGCCATGCCGCCTGAAGAGCTGACAAGAAATTTGGCCTGCCTGTATTTTTCAGGCAGCTTGACCACTACACCCGACAAAGCTGCCACAAAAGCCTTCAACCGGACAGACAGCCGGGCCGACGGCAGCGAGGTTCCCCTACCCAAGGGAGCCCGCTTACCAAGGGGAGAAACCACAATTTTCAACTCGACGCTGCCGCCCGATTCAGACATGCTGCTCGACCATGACAACACCGCACCGGCGGGGCTTCAGCGGGAATAGGCAAGCTGCACCACGCGGGTGCCGCTATTGAGTCACCTGCTCCAGCGCTGGCTGAGTCGTTGCCTGAAAAAGGTTAGCTCGTGCCAAAGAGCTTTTCGGGGTTGCACCTTTGAAACCAACTTCTTGCGCCGCTCTGCTCAAAGAGCTCGAACTGTTAGCAAGCACCGGGCTGGGCGTTGCGCTAATTGCTCCCTACCTGTCTGCACTGCTATGCAAGATCGTGGGCGCGGAAGCCGGTGGGCTGAGCTGGTTTAGCGAAACGGGTGTTCCAGAAGGTTTTTACCAGCGTGGATCAACCCGCGAAGCCGAATTGCTCTTCATGAACCGGTATAAGGAACTCTTTGCCGGGCCAAACGAGTACACACCGTTTTGGAGCCTGCGCAACCAGGGGCGGGGCATCATCCACACTGGTCAGGCAAGCAAGGCGTACCTGCGGTCCAACACCTTCAACATGCTTGTCAAGCCCAGCCATTGCCATTTTTTGATGTGTGTTTTGGTGGACTTGGACGGCATGCCCCGGCTCTCAGGCTGTTTTTTCAGAGAAGCGAAAAATCCCTTCTCCGAAGCCGACGCCCAACACTTGACGCTGCTTATTCCAGTGCTGCGCCGCGCAATCGGCAAGCGGTCCAATGCCTTGCAAACCCACACTGCCAGCGCCAACTGCGGCTACATGCTGATTTCGGCAGATGGTGAGCGCATCGAGATGATTGACGGGCCAGCCGACCAGATGCTGGCCACTATCAAACTGTTCGACCAGAACATCACACTTATCAGCCAGCTCGCCTCCCCACCGCTGTTCGTCCAACTCCTGTGTGGTCAGTTGCGCCAGCAAAGTGTCACCAGCGCCAAAACCGAAATTGATCTGGCAGGCGGGACACTTGTTGTGTCTGCCAATTGGCTGGCAGCCGGGCCAGCTGCCATGCACGCGGTGCAGGCAATGCCCAGCGCGAGCCTGCCGCCAGGAAAAATTTTGGTAACGCTGCAGTTCAAACAATCTGGCGCGATTGAAGTAGTTTGCGCCATTGCCTCAATGGGTCTGTCGCCGCTGCAAAGTCAGATCGCAATGTACGCAGCCGCAGGTGGAAGCCGCGCCGAATGCGCCCTGCACCACAGGGTAAGCAAAGAGGCGATGAAAAAGCACCTGCGTGAAATCTTCTCCGCTTCGCGGTGTACCGACTGGCAAGAATTAAGCGCCACGCTGCGCGTTGCCCCTGGCACACAGTAATAGCTTGATGCGCCATTCGCCCACCGGTTAAACCGCCGAAGTGAAAGGCGCAACGAATGCCAAGTTCACATTAAACTGCGCCGAATGCGGGGCGTTCACCAGAGCAGACAATTGCCTGAAAAGCTGCGGTGCAGCAAATGTTGCGCATGCCGGCACCTAATGAAGACCTCCATCAATCAGGCTTGTTACATCGTCATATCGACCAACGCAACCCATGTCAAAACTGACCCAAACCGCCGCACGCAAAGAGCTTGATCTGCTTGTTCGCACAGGGTTGGGGATCGAGCCGCTTGCTCCTGCGCTAGCTCGCCTGTTGCGCAATTTGATCGGCGCGGAAGGCTGCTTCATTGGCTGGTTCGATGCACTCGGCGTTCCTGCAGGATTTTTTCACGACTCCGCGCCGGCGTCTGCAGAAGATTTATTTTTAAACAATCCCAGTCTTCTTGTAGGGCCGAATGAGCTCAATATTTTCTGGCTCACGCGCAATCAGGGCCCGAACGTGGGCAACATGATGAATCCGGGGAAAGCGTTCTTCAGGTCGAACACGTTCAACCTGCTTTTTAAGGCCTGCCACCACCACCATGGGCTTGACTTGCGGGTTGAATTCAACGGTGTGATTCGAATAGCATTCGGCCTTTTTAGAACCGAGGCACAGCCATTTTCTGAAGAAGACGCGCTGCGGCTGCAGTCTTTAATCCCAGCCTTGCAAATGGCGGTCGTCAAGACGTTGGATGCAGCGCAACCAGGCAGCATTTACCGCGGGACAGGCGACATGGCTGAGGCGGGGCATCTACTTGTGTCTGCTGACGGCGCGCGGATCAACATGATCAGCGAGCACGCCGCCAGACTGCTCAGAATGGCTAAGCTTTTTGGCCAAGGTGTATATCTTGTCGGGCCCATGGCCGCGCCACCTGTTTTTATCCAGCAGTTGTGCCTGCAATTGAAAGCTGGGCTGGCGCCAACAGCCCAATCACAGCTGGACGTGGTGGGCGGTACGCTTGTGATAACGGCGAGCTGGATCAGGTCAACTGCGGGAGCCGCTGCACCATTTGCAATGGATGGGCAAGCGGCGTTAAAGCACGAAAACATTCTGGTAACCGTTGCCTACCGGCAGCCTGTTGCTATCGATATTGTGCGCAGCATCGGTCAGCTCCGGCTGTCGCCACTGCAAAGCCGCATCGCACTGTTTGCAGCCACCGGCGGCAGCCGAATCGAGTGTGCTGCGCACCACCAGGTCAGCAAAGAAGCGCTAAAAAAGCACTTGCGTGAAATTTACGCCGCCTCACGCTGCGCAGATTGGCAAGAACTGGGCAGAGCGCTCAGCGTGCGATAGATTTGCCCGCACACGGCATACGGCACACGGCATACGGCACACGGCACACGGCACACGGCACATTGCACACGGCATAGTGCACGCGCCTCAGCAGCCGCAGCAGCACAGCGCCTGCCTGCCTGCGCAGCAAACACTGCTAAAAACGCTTTTCTCTTTTGTCACAGATTGCGTCAAAATGCTCTGATTTTAATAGCTGCTCGCGCCAGATTTATATGGCTTGCAGGCGCTTTTTATCCTCATTTTTTTTCTCCCGCCCATCCCCCCAAGGGTAATACCGCTGTTGTTCCCAGATTTTTAAAGTGGGTTGGCATTATCTTTTTTTGCAGCTTTTTACCGGCCACGCGTCCCGCTTTATGCTGACTTCACACGAAATTTTTTGGTTCGCCCTGGCTGCCCTGGTGCTCGGCCTGACCCCTGGGCCGAACATGGCTTACTGCCTGTCACGCACGCTGTGCCAAGGGCGCCAGGCAGGGCTGGTTTCGCTGGCAGGTGTGCTGGCGGCGTACGGGGTGCATGTGACGGCTACGGCTTTGGGGCTGACTGCCCTGCTGATTGCGTCGCCAGCAGCATTTGAGGCCGTCAAGCTTGCTGGGGCAGCTTACCTGCTGTGGGTGGCCTGGCTTCTTCTGCGGCCCAATGCGGCAGCCGGGCTGGCTCTGCGCGGGCTGAAACCAATACGCACTTCGTCGCTGTTTTGCATAGGCTTTTTTATTAACCTGCTGAATCCCAAAGCGGTGCTGTTTTATGTTGCGTTGCTGCCGCAATTTTTGCGGCCCGATCGTGGCGTGGTATTGCTCCAAAGCCTGCAACTAGGAGCGGTGCAAATTGCCATGAGCGGCGCGGTCATGGGCCTGCTGGTGTGCGGCGTGTCGCGCCTGCAGCCGCTGCTGGTGAAGCGACAGGGACTTTGGCAGTGCCTGACGCGCTATTTGATGGGCGGTGTGTTTGCGGCGCTGGCGATGCGCTTGCTGATGGTGCGTGGGGCTTAGCCAGCCCGGCAGACAGGAACTGCATGGAATGCGCCCGATCCGGCCGCGAAGCATTTCGCGTTGCTGCGCTCCCGCGCTTGTCAAGTACCGCTTCGCATTCGATGACGGGCTGCTGCAATGTGCTATTTACTAATAGCATTTTGCGCCCGTATTTATTGCTCTTCAGGCCTAAAAGTACAATAAATTCTCAAAAAGCTGGTTATTCAACCCGCGTCACTGAGCCTGGCTTGAAGCCCAAATCAGCCGCCTTGCCTTTACGCCCGCGTGCTGCTCTGGCGTTGTTCAGGCTGCGGATTTCAAGCGTTTCGTCGCGCGCCTTGCCGCCCCTGCCGATGCCATCAATGCGCACGCTGCGGGTATAGGCGGCTGCGCCTGCCAAAGAGTCTTTGGCGTCAAGATCGATCAACATCAGGCCGCGCCCGCCGCCTGCCATTTGCTTGAGCTCTGTAATTTCAAACGTCAAAATCCGCCCGCCGCTTGAGGCACAGGCCACGTGGGTTGCAGCGTTCAAGGCCGTACCGCTTGAAGTGCCTGAGGCATGTGACGGCTTGCAAACGGTTTCGCCTTCAGCGCAGCTGATAAAGGCTTTGCCGGCTTTCGGGCGTGAGGTCATGGCCTCCACGCTGGCCAAAAAGCCGTAGCCGCCGCTGCTCGACAAGAGCAAGGTGGCATGGGCTGGCCCGGCGAAATAATGCGCCGGATGCGTGCCAGATTCAAGCTCAATCAAGGTTGTGACAGGCTGGCCATCGCCCCGCGCGCCGGGCAGCACGGCCACAGCCACGGAATACACCCTTCCCGTCCCCTTGGCAGCGGTGCCAAACACCAAAAGCGTGTCTACCGTGCGGCATTCAAAGCAGCCGTAGAGGCCGTCGCCTTCTTTAAAAGCGAAGCTGGCGGTGTCATGCCCATGCCCGGTGCGCGCACGAATCCAGCCCTTGCTGCTGACGACCACGGTGACTGGCTCGTCGAGCACTTTGACTTCAAACACGGCTTTTTTCTCAGCCTGAATCAGCGTGCGACGGGCGTCGGCAAACTGTTTGGCGTCGAGCTCAATTTCTTTGACCATCAGGCGCTTGAGCGCTGCCGGGCTGCCCAAAATTTCTTCAAGACGGCCTTGTTCTTCACGCAGGGTTTTCAGCTCTTGCTCAATCTTGATGGCTTCAAGCCGCGCGAGCTGGCGCAGGCGAATTTCCAGAATGTCTTCGGCCTGCAGGTCGCTGAGCTTGAAGCGCGCAATCAATGCAGCTTTCGGCTCATCGGATTGGCGAATGATGGCAATCACCTCGTCAATATTGAGCAGCACCAGCGCGCGGCCTTCCAGAATATGGATGCGGGCCAGTACCTTGCTCAAGCGGTGTTGCGAGCGCTTTTCAATCGTCGTCTGCCTGAACGCAATCCACTCGTTCAGCATCTGGCGCAATGACTTTTGCGCGGGCCGGCCGTCCAGGCCAATCATGGTGAGGTTGATCGGCGACGAGCTTTCCAAACTCGTGTGTGCCAGCAGCGTGGTGATGAGTTCAGCTTGCTCAATACGGCTGGTTTTTGGCTCAAACACCAAGCGCACAGCGGCTTCTTTGCCGGATTCGTCACGCACCACATCCAGCACCGCAAGCAGCGTTTGCTTGAGCTGCAGTTGGTCCGTGCTCAGCGCCTTTTTACCAGCCTTGATTTTCGGGTTGGTGAGCTCTTCAATTTCTTCCAGCACTTTTTGCGTGCTGACGCCAATCGGAAGCTCAGTGACGACCAATTGCCACTGGCCACGCGCCAGGTCTTCAATCTTCCAGCGGGCGCGCACTTTGAGCGAGCCGCGGCCTGTGCTGTAGGCGGCGGCAATCTCGGCGGCGCTTGAAATGATTTGAGCGCCGCCAGGGTAGTCTGGCCCAGCGACGATGGCGTACAGCTCTTCATCAGGTAGCTTCGGGTTTTTAACCAGTGCGATGCACGCGTCGGCAATTTCCCGCAGGTTGTGGCTCGGAATTTCAGTGGCCAAGCCGACTGCAATGCCGCTGGCCCCATTGAGCAGGGAAAAGGGCAGGTGCGCAGGCAACTGGCGCGGCTCTTCAAAAGAGCCGTCGTAGTTGGGGATGAACTCGACCGTGCCTTCGTCAAGCTCGTCCAGCAGCAGCGACGTGATGCGGGCCAGCCGCGTCTCGGTGTAGCGCATGGCGGCGGCACTGTCGCCATCACGGCTGCCAAAGTTGCCCTGGCCGTCAACCAGCGGATAGCGCTGTGAAAAATCCTGCGCCATACGGACCATGGCGTCATATGCCGCACTGTCGCCGTGCGGGTGGTATTTGCCCAGCACATCGCCGACCACGCGCGCGCTTTTTACCGGCTTGGCACCGCTTGCGCCGTTCGCGCCACCAAAGCCCAAACCCATGCGCGACATGCTGTACAAGATGCGCCGCTGCACCGGTTTTTGGCCGTCGCAGGCGTCTGGCAACGCCCGGCCCTTGACGACGCTGAGCGCGTATTCCAGGTAAGCGCGCTGGGCGTAACTGGACAGGCTGTCGGCATTGGCCGAATCAGGCGCGCTGGGTGCGGCCTCTGGCGTAAAAAGATCCATGGAGTGTCAGGAAATTAAGAGAAAAGGAACTGAAATTCTGCTAGTCAAAGTCGGCGGGCGCTGTGTTGGCGGCTGGGGGAGCAACTACAGGGGCGGTTGCTGCGCCGGGAAGCGAGGCAGCTGTTGCCACATTGGTTGGCTGGGGCAACAGGGACGGCACCATATTGCTGCGGCCTGACCCGGCGCCGCCTGAGCCAGCAGCACCACTTGCCCCGCCCATCATTTCCATGCGCACACGCCCACCCGCTCGCGCCTCAAGCACCGCGCTGGGCGGCTTGAGGAAGGTGTACATCTGCATCACGGTTTTGACGTAATTTTTCGTCTCGGGGTAGTTCGGTATTTTGTTGCCCGCGCGCTGCACGGCTCCTTCGCCAGCGTTGTACGAGGCCACAGCCAGTTCAAGCTGGCCCGGGAACATTTTGATCAAGTCCCGCAAATAAGTAGCGCCTGCACTTATATTGGTTTTCGGGTCGGTCAGCTTTTGCGCCAAGGGTGTTTTTTTGTCGGCTTTGACGCCGTAACGCTCAGCCGTCGGCGGCATCAGCTGCATCAAGCCAATCGCGCCTTTAGGCGATACAGCCTGGGTGTCGTAGCCCGACTCCGCAGCGATGAGCGCCTGCAGCAGCTCGTAGTCTATGCCATGCAAAACCGATGCGTCTTTGATCAGGTGCTTTACCGCTTTGTAGCCTGGCGACACATCAAAAAACGCCAATAATTTGGCTTGCGAACGACCGCCGTCGGCTGAAGGTGCGCCGGGCTTGACCGCTGGCGAACTTGGCGTGCGGGCGCCACCGCCAGCCGAAAAACTTTCGCCGGTTTTAAAGAACAGCTGGTAACGTTCGTCGAGTTTTTCAGTCGCAAAATGCGCAACGCCCTGCGCGTCAACATAGCCCCACACATCGGCCCACACGGGCGAGCACGCTGCGGCAACGGCCAGCACTGAAAGCCATCTGGCAATCAGTTTGGCCAGCCTGCCCAGTGCGGCAGCCATCACACGTCCACCTCAACTGCATCGCCGTGCAGCTCCATCAGCTCGCGCCGCGCAGCGGCTTCACCTTTGCCCATCAGCTTGGTAATTAAGCCTTCTGTCTGCTCAAAACTCTGGTTGCCCAGCTGCACCGGCAGCAAGCGGCGCGTGTCTGGGTTGAGGGTGGTTTCCCACAACTGCTCGGCATTCATTTCGCCCAAACCTTTAAAGCGGCTGATGCTCCATGAGCCTTCGCGCACGCCTTCTTTACGGAGCTTGTCCAAAATTGCCGTCAGCTCGCCATCGTCAAGTGCGTACGCTTTTGACGCTGGTTTTTTCCCGCGCGCGGGCGCGTCCACCCTGAACAAGGGCGGGCGCGCAACGTACACATGGCCTGCATCGATCAGCTTGGGGAAGTGCCTGAAAAACAGGGTGAGCAGCAATACCTGAATGTGCGAGCCGTCCACGTCAGCGTCGCTCAAAATACACACTTTGCCGTAACGTAAACCGCTCAAATCGGGCGAGTCATTCGGCCCGTGTGGGTCTACGCCAATCGCCACTGCAATATCGTGAATTTCAGTGTTGGCAAACAGCCGGTCGCGCTCAACTTCCCAGGTGTTCAATACCTTGCCGCGCAACGGCAAAATCGCCTGGCTTTCTTTGTCGCGGCCCATTTTGGCGCTGCCACCTGCCGAGTCTCCTTCGACCAAAAACACTTCGTTGTGCGCCAAATCCTTGGATTCGCAATCAGTGAGTTTGCCCGGCAGCACGGCAACGCCTGAGCCTTTGCGCTTTTCAACTTTTTGGCCCGCTTTTTGCCGCGTTTGCGCCGCGCGAATCGCCAGCTCGGCCAGCTTTCTGCCGTAGTCGACATGCTGGTTCAGCCACAGCTCAAGCGCTGGCCGCACATAGTTTGAGACCAGCCGCACCGCGTCGCGTGAATTCAAACGCTCTTTGATTTGCCCCTGAAATTGAGGGTCCAGTACCTTGGCGCTCAATACATAACTGGCGCGCGCAAACACGTCTTCGGGGAGCAGCTTGACGCCTTTGGGCAGCAGCGAATGCAGCTCGATAAAGCTTTTAACCGCCGTGAACAATCCATCGCGCAGCCCGCTTTCATGCGTGCCGCCTGCGCTGGTTGGGATCAGATTGACGTAACTCTCACGTACCGGCTGGCCGTCTTCAGTGAAGGCCACACACCAATCGGC
The DNA here is from genome assembly GCA_031386895.1 of Polaromonas sp. Lineage (GTDB taxonomy): Bacteria > Pseudomonadota > Gammaproteobacteria > Burkholderiales > Burkholderiaceae_C > Polaromonas. Next base: position 12,502 of record JANNCT010000087.1, on the reverse strand, counting down.
GCCCTCGCCTTCGGCAAAGGTTTCGTGCTGTGCATCGGCAAAACCCTTGCCCTCAAACATCGGGATGACCAAATCACCATTCAGCGTTTGCGCCAGGTAATCGTGCAGGCCGCCTTTGTAGAGCCAGGTTTGCACGTCTTTGGTTTTCTCAAGCACCAGGCTCACGCTCACGCCGGGCATCAGCACAGCCTTGCTGCGCAGCAAGTGCGTCAGCTCGTTGATGGGCAAGACCGACGATTCAAAATATTTGGCATCCGGCCAGGCACGCACGCTGGTGCCTGATTTGCGGTCGTCAGCTGCGGCCTTGCGCACTGCCAGCGGCTCAACCACGTCACCACCCGAGAACACCAGCGATGCTGCCATGCCGTCCCGGTAAGACGTTACTTCCAGCCGCTTTGACAGCGCGTTGGTCACACTCACGCCCACGCCGTGCAGGCCGCCCGAAAAGCTGTAAGCACCGCCCTTGCCTTTGTCGAACTTGCCGCCCGCATGCAGACGGGTAAAGACCAGCTCTACTACCGGCGCTTTTTCTTCCGGATGCAGGCCGTAAGGTATGCCGCGCCCGTCGTCGTCCACGCTGACCGAGCCGTCAGTGTGCAGCGTGACTTTAAGTTTTTTACCGTAACCCGCCAGTGCTTCGTCGGCCGAGTTGTCGAGCACTTCCTGAATGATGTGCAGCGGGTTGTCGGTGCGCGTGTACATGCCCGGCCGCTGCTTGACAGGCTCCAGCCCTTTAAGCACGCGGATGGAACTCTCGGAATACTCAGGAATTGACGGTGGTAGTTTGGTGGCCATGGCAAAGCAATAATTTGCTAAATTGTATGCGCGTGTGCAGTTAAGGCTGTATGAATTTACAGTTGAACCGGCTGACAGTACTTTGCGGGGCAGCACGCCGCTGGCTCCCACGTTAAAGTTGCCGCATGCAACAAACCGCTTCCAGTCCGGCAAAAACACTCTCCATGGCGCAGGTTTTAATCTGCGGCGCCGCCATCGTCACCCTCTCGATGGGCGTTCGGCATGGCTTTGGCTTGTGGCTGCAGCCGATCACGCAGGCCCAAGGCTGGACGCGCGAAACCTTTTCGTTTGCCATCGCCATCCAAAACTTGTCGTGGGGGGTTTTTGGTATTTTTGCGGGCATGGTGGCCGACAAGTTTGGTGCGTTCAGAGTGATTGTGGTGGGCGCTTTGCTATATGCGCTCGGCCTTGTGGGCATGGCGCTCTCGCCCACAGGGTTTTTGTTCACCCTCACTGCGGGCGTGCTGATTGGCGCGGCGCAGGCGGGCACTACTTACGCCATTATTTACGGAGTGATTGGCCGAAACATCTCTGCCGAAAAGCGCTCCTGGGCGATGGGGGTGGCAGCGGCCGCGGGCTCGTTCGGGCAGTTTTTAATGGTGCCAATTGAAGGCTTTTTGATCAGCAGCATCGGCTGGCAGCAGTCCCTGCTGGTGTTAGGCGGCGCGGTGCTGTTGATCGCGCCGTTGGCGATTGGCCTGCGAGAGGTGGGCTTGGGCGCTGGTCAGGCCGCCAGGCGCGATCAAAGCATTTTTGAAGCGCTCAAAGAAGCCTTCAAGTACCCCAGCTTTCAGTTGCTGATGGCGGGTTATTTTGTATGCGGGTTTCAGGTGGTGTTTATTGGCGTGCACATGCCGAGCTACCTTAAAGACAAAGGCCTGTCGCCGCAAGTGGCGGGCTACGCACTGGCGCTAATTGGTTTGTTCAATGTGTTTGGTACTTACACCGCAGGCGTTTTGGGTCAGCGCATGGCTAAAAAGAACATTCTGGCGTTTATTTACTTTGCGCGCGCCATCGTGATCACGATTTTTATTGCCGCGCCGCTCAGCCCCACCAGTGTGTATATTTTTGCCAGCGTGATGGGGTTTTTGTGGCTGTCCACCGTGCCGCCCACCAATGCGGCGGTGGCGCAAATTTTTGGCGTGGCGCACTTGTCGATGCTCAGCGGTTTTGTGTTCTTCAGCCACCAGATTGGCTCGTTTATGGGCGTCTGGCTGGGCGGCGTTTTGTACGACAAAACGGGCAGCTATGACATCGTCTGGTACATCACGATTGCGCTCGGTGTGTTTGCCGGGCTGATTAATCTGCCTGTGCGAGAGGCACCCATCGTGAGGGCGCCGCGCAGCCCGCAGCCATCAGGGGCTTGACATCATGCAGCAACGATTCGTTAAAACCGCATTGATCTGGACAACCATTACTGCTGGGCTTTTGGGCGTGTTTGCCATGTATGCCCGGCCAGAATTTCTGGTCACTCTGGCGGACCAGTTGTGGGCGTGTTTTTAGGCCATTTTTGATCTGAATTTAAGGTTTAATAGGGCTATAGCCGAATAAATATGGGCGCAAGCAGCTATGAAAATAATATTAATTACTGGGGCCTCTGATGGCATTGGCGCTGAGATGGCGCGCCAGCTTGCGGAGCGCCATGGCGCGCAAGTGGGGCTGGTACTGGCGGCCAGAGACAAGGCACGGCTGGAGCAAGTCGCTGGCCAATGTGCAGCCTTCGGTGCGCAAACCTTGGTTGTGCCCACCGATGTCTCGCTTGAGCCTGCGTGCCGCGAATTGATTGCCGATGCCGTTTCGCGTTTTGGCCAGGTAGATGTCCTGATCAACAACGCGGGCATGTCCGCCCAGGCGCTGTTTGAAGAAGTCAAGGCCAACGATTTGCAGTGGTATGAGCAACTTATGCGGGTCAATTTGTGGGGCAGCGTGTGGTGCACCCATGCCGCGCTGCCGTACCTCAGGCAAAGGCGCGGAAGCATTGTGGCGGTGTCCAGCCTGGCGGGGCTGATCGGCGTGCCAGGGCGCACCGCCTACAGCGCGACGAAATTCGCCATGACCGGTTTTTTTGAAGCGCTGCGCGCCGAGCTGAAAACCGCTGGCGTCAGCGTGACCACAGCCTACCCCGGCGTGGTGGCCACGCAAACCCGCCACAACGGCTACAACGCTCTGGGCCAGGCCGCCGGGAAAAGTGGGCTGAAAGAGGACAACGCCATGTCAGTCGAAGAATGTGCGCGCTTGATTCTGCAAGGCATGGACCAGCGCCAGCGCGAAGTCGTCATGACCGCCAAAGGCAAACTGGGCCGCTGGCTGAAGCTGCTGGCACCTGCACGTCTGGAAGCCATGGCCCTGGCGGCGCTCAAAGACGAGGTCAAGCCGTCTTGAAAGATCTCGGCCTGCACGGCTCAGAGCCGCCTTCAGAATGGGTCAAACGCTGGTCGCATCTGGTCAAACCGCGAGGCACCGTGCTGGACGTGGCGTGCGGCTATGGGCGCCACGCAACCTACTTTTACAAACAAAATCACCCTGTAGCGCTTGTAGATCGGGCGCAAGCAGCTATTGAATCAATAGCGATAGAGGGGAATGCCTGCGAGAAGGTGGTCGCTGATATTGAAAACGGACCATGGCCTTTTGCAGACAGGCAGTTTGATGCCGTGGTGGTCACCAACTATTTGTGGCGGCCTTTGATGCCAACGCTGCTGGCCAGCCTTGCCCCTGGCGGCGTACTGATTTACGAAACCTTCGCCCAGGGCAATGAGACCGTGGGAAAACCTTCAAGACCTGATTTTTTGCTGCGCACTGCGGAGCTTTTAGACCTGTGCAGAAGCCTGCGGATTGTGGCCTTTGAAGACGGTTTTGTACCAGCCGCCAGCGGGACGAGCGCCCGCTTCGTTCAGCGCATTGTGGCTGTTCGAGAGGCGTCTGCGCCGCCCACGTCGAGCGAGCCAAAGCGTTACCCCCTCGCTGGATTTGACGCCGAAAGCGCCGGTGCGACTGAGTAGAATGACAGATTCGCCACTCTGCGGCGCCCGCAAGCAAACTGAACCCATGAAAACCATCACCGGCAGCATCGTCGCATTGGCAACGCCCCTTCATCCAGACGGCAGCGTGGACTATTCCACCCTGCGCAAACTGGTGGACTGGCACGTGGCTGAAGGCACCGATTGCATCGGCGTTGTGGGCACCACTGGTGAGTCACCCACCGTCAACGTACAAGAGCACTGCGAAATCATTCGCGTGTCGGTCGAGCAAGCCGCAAAGCGCGTGCCCATCATGGCAGGCTGCGGAGCGAACTCCACGGCCGAGGCGATTGAGCTGGCCAGGTTTGCAAAACAGGTCGGTGCAGACTGCCAGCTGCAGGTCGTGCCGTACTACAACCGGCCAACACAAGAAGGCCAGTACCAGCACTTCAAGGCAATTGCCGAGGCAACACCTGATTTGCCGTGCATTTTGTACAACGTGCCAGGCCGCACCGTGGCCGATATGCTGCATCCTACTGTTTTGCGGCTGGCCCACATCCCGAGCATCGTCGGCATCAAGGAAGCCACTGGCAACCTCGAACGCGCGCAGTGGCTGATCAAAGAAGTGCCCAAGGGCTTCGCTGTTTACTCCGGCGACGACGCAACAGCTGTGGCACTGATGCTTTGCGGCGGTCAGGGCAACGTGAGCGTGACCGCCAACATTGCGCCCAGGTTAATGCATGAACTGTGCATCGCTGCAGTCGCGGGCAATGCAAAGCTCGCCATGGAGCTGCAACTAAAACTTCTGCCCTTGCACAAACACCTGTTTGTAGAAGCCAACCCGATTCCCGTGAAATGGGCCATGGCACGCATGGGCTTGTGCGGCCCCACATTGCGCCTGCCCATGACGCAGCTTGAAGCCAGCAGCGAGGCAGCCGTAGAGGGCGCATTGCGCCAATGTGGTTTGATTTGATTTTTAAGGACTACTTCGTGAATCTTTTGCAACCGCGTACTTTGTCCAGCACACCGTCGCGCCTGCGCTTTCGCATGGCGTCGGCTTCGGTTTTTATCGGCGCCGCAATGCTGTGCGGTTGCTCCAGCATGAGCGAAATGCTCAAAGGCGACAAGATTGACTATAAAACCAGCGGGCGGTCTGGCCCGTCACTGGAAGTGCCTCCCGATCTGACCCAGCTAAGCCGCGAAACGCGTTACGTTGTCCCGGGCGCTGACGTAAGTGCCAGTTCGTTTGAGGCGGGCAAGGGCGCTAAAGACGTGCCGGTAGCCGCAGTGAGCGTAGGTGATGTCCGCATTGAGCGTGCGGGCAACCAGCGCTGGCTGGTAGTGAACCGCCCGGCCGATAAATTGTGGGGTCCGCTGCGCGATTTCTGGCTTGAAAGCGGCTTTTTGTTGGCGCTTGACCAGGAAAACCTGGGCATTATGGAAACCGATTACGCTGAAAACCGCGCCAAATTGCCGCAAGACTTTATTCGAGAGACGATCGGCAAATTGTTTGAAAACCTGTATTCCACCGGCGAGCGCGACAAGTTCCGGACCCGTCTTGAACGCAATGCAACCGGCGGCACTGAAATCTACATCAGCCACCGCGGTCTGGTGGAGACGGTAGTAAACCTGTCAGGTAGCAAAAGCAGCAATGCCGACGGAACTGTCTGGCAGCCGCGCCCCGCTGACAATGAACTTGAAGCTGAATTTTTGCGGCGTGTGATGGTCAAACTCGGGGTTAGCCAGGAGCAGTCGAAGGCTCTGGTGGTGGCGGGCGCTTCCAAAACCACATCGCGCCTGGCCAACGTTGGCGGTGCGCCAGTGATCCAGATTGACGAGGGCTTTGAACGCGCATGGCGCCGGGTTGGCTTGAGCCTTGACCGCACCGGTTTCACTGTTGAAGACCGCGACCGCGCGCAAGGCACCTACTTTGTACGTTACGTGGAAGGCACGTCAGACAAAAAAGAGCCCGGGTTTTTCTCGAAATTGTTCAGCGGCAGCGACCCGACTGTTGCGCCGCTGAAGTACCGAATCGTGCTCAAAAGCCAGGGCGAAGCCACCACGGTGTCGGTGCTGAATGCGCAAGGCGTGGCAGAACCCTCAGCCAACGCGCAGCGCATTGTGCAGGTCATCGTTGACGACTTGAAGTAAGCGCGCGGTGCTGAGGTTCAAAAGCCTTGGCAGTGGCAGCACGGGCAATGCGACGGTTGTTGAGTCTGGCCATGAAAACCCGGCCCGCCTCCTGGTGGATTGCGGCTTTGGGCTGAAGCACTTGCTGGCGCGGTTGGCTGTAGCAAAACTGCAGCCAGAGCAAATCGACGCCATTTTTATTACCCATGAGCACGGCGACCACATCGGCTGTGCGGCAGCGCTGGCATTGCGTTACCAGTTGCCGGTTTGGATGAGCGCCGGCACGTACGCGGCCATCGGCACGCCGGATTTTGGCGACATGCTGCGCATAGCCAGAGACGGCGAGCCCATTGACGTCGGCGCAATGGTCGTCTTGCCGTTTACGGTGCCGCACGATGCTCGGGAACCCCTTCAACTGACTTGCACCAGTGGCTTAGCCAAACTCGGCATCCTCACCGACCTGGGGCATGCTACCGACCACGTGCTCAACCACCTGCAAGCGTGCAGCGCATTGCTGCTGGAATGCAACCACGACTCCGAGCTATTGGCGAACTCAACCTACCCGGCATTTCTGAAGAACCGGGTTGGCGGGCACTACGGCCATTTGTCTAACGAACATGCAGCGCACATAGCGCAGGCAGTTGGCTACAGCGGGTTAAAGGCTGTAGTTGCCGCCCATTTAAGCTTGCAAAACAACACACCGGCGTTGGCCAGAGACTGTCTTGCCAAAACCGTCTCATTGGCCGACAGTGAAATCGTGCTGGCAGATGCCGCGTCGGGCTGCGGCTGGGTTGAAGCCTGACAAATCGGCAGTCAAAAAATCAGAGAAGTCCGTACAGAAATAATTGGGCAAAAAAAAGCCGCCTTGCGGCGGCTTTTTAACTTGAGCGAAGCTTATGGCTTGGCTGGAGCGGCTGGCATTGCAGCTTTTGCAGCGTCAGCAGCTTTCTTGGCGGCATCGCCCGCAGCACCGGCAGCGTCTTTAGCAGCGCCAGCAGCGTCTTTGGCAGCATCCACAGCACCCTTGGCAGCGTCAACAGCGCTAGTAGCAGCAGAAGCTGCGCCGGTGGCAACAGCAGCGGCGCCAGAAGCAGCAGCGGCAGCAGCGTCAACCACTGGAGCAGCAGCTGGTGCAGGTGCAGGAGCTGGTGCAACGACTGGTGCTGGCGCAGGTGCATCAACTTTTTTCTCACCGCAAGCGGCCAGGGCAACTGCAGCAACCAAAGCTGCCAAACCGAGAGACTTATTCATATCACTATCCTTAAGATTAAAAAAGAAACAATTTCCGGAAATTGTCAAAATTTGGAATTACCAGCGTTCAACCAACAATTTTGACCAGACAAAAGGACTCGAGCTCTTCCATCCAGCCTCAAATTATAGCCCGGATTAAATAGCCGCTAAAAAGTTGCGTAACAAAACGCGTAGTGGACTTCGTCCTACGAAGGGATTACAAGCCTAGCGTCGACGAAGGAAAAGATCGCGCAGAGCGGCGTAAACACTCGTCCAGGCGCTCTCTTATTGCAACACGCCTGGCGGGCTCTGTTCCCGCAACCGCGGTTGAACGCACCAAATCGAGCTTTTGGCAGACCCAGACCGGGCTCCAAAGCGCACTAGGAAAGTCGTCTTCGGCGATGGCGCTGTTGGCGCGGCACACCACAATGTGTGACCAGGTGCGCCGCCAGACTGTAAACCGCGCGTGTCGACGCGAAACATGCTCGTAGCTTTTCGCAAGCATGGTCAAAGTTCGACCCGTCTTGGCCCAGTCATGGAGTGACTGCGCCACGACTCGCTCCCCGAGCGGCCAGCTTTCAAAATTGGAGTCGCTGATGATGATCTCACGCCAGCCTTGTGCCGCAGCGGTTGCAAATGCAAGCCGAATTGCCGCAGCAAATTCGGCGGGGCCTTCAATGCGGCCTTGCGCAAGAGCGGGTAATTCGAGCCGAGCAGGCTGTATCGATTGAGAACCTTCAGGGGGCGTTTGTGCGGTCATGGTGAGCCTTAGAGTTGAAGAATCCAACCTGCCGCGCACCAATCGCCCAGCAGTTCAAGCGCGCCTGTACTGGCTTTCGCAAGGTCGGCGGGCACCAGACAACGCTGGTCGGCCAGCCGCTGCATCAGGGCTGCGTCGCTTCCTTTGGCGCGATAGCTTTCGCCGTTGATAAACACGTGGTGTGCGTCATACATCATGCGCGTTTTCGCATCCAGCTTGAGGCTGCTTTTACGGGTAAGGGGCGCGCTTGGCAAAGCATTTTCAAACCACACGCCGGGCTTTGGGGTGGTCATGATCTCACCCAATGCGCAGGCAATCGCGAGCGGGTCTTTCAGTGCCCGAGCGACAGCATCACGCGCAAATTCGGCCAGCGCTTCAGGCAGAAAAGCTGGGTTGGGCGTTGCAGTTTGCTGCGCGTCGCGGTAACGATTTTGTGCCTGGCCCGCGGGGTCTGCCTCAAGCTCATCTTCATTGAATTCGGCCAGGCGGTGCAAAAGCTCGGCTGCCAGTTCCTGGCGCTCTGGGGATTTAAAACCGATCGAATAGGTCATGCAATCAACCGCCTTGCCGTTGGCATCCACCGCCGCCTCCGCCACACCGTCGTGCGCATAGCGCGGCGGCAGGTATAGCATGTCGCCTGCGTGCAGCACAAACTCATCTTCAGGTTCAAAGTTCTGCAAAATTTTCAATGGTTTGTCTGGCTGCAGCGTCAGGTCTTTTTGCTTGCTGATTTTCCAGCGACGGCTGCCACTGGCCTGCAGCAAAAACACGTCGTAACTGTCGAAATGCGCACCCACACCGCCGCCGGGCGTGGCAAACGAAACCATCACATCGTCCAGCCGGGCATCGGGCACAAACCGAAACTTCTGCAGCAACTGGTGCATTGCATCATCGTGGCCGTCAACGCCCTGCACCAGCAAGGTCCAGCCAGGCTTGCTGAGAAGCGGCAAGCCGCGTGCTGGAAAAGGGCCGTTTTTCATGCGCCAGCTTTGCGCATTTTTCACAATCAACCTGGACTCAACACCTTCAGTGCTGGCAATCTTGAACAGGTCTGCGCGGCTTAGCAGCGGCGTGAAGTTGGCAATGGCGGCGCGTACCAGAAGGGGCTTTTTCTGCCAGTGGCGGCGCATGAATTGCGCGGGCGTCAGGCCAGCGAGCAAAGGCAAGGCAATGTGAGGTTCCATGGGACAATTGTGCGATGAAAATCACACCACAATGCGTTGCAGCCTTGACCTGGACGCTAAAAGACACGCTGGGCGAAGTGCTCGATGAACTGGACGAGCCGATTGAGTTTTTGCTTGGCGGCAACGACTTGCTGGTCAGTATCGAAGCCGCCCTGCAAGGCTGTGCAGCGGGTGAACAACTCAACCTGCATCTGGAGCCCGAAGAAGCGTTCGGCGATTACAACGAGCAACTAGTTTTTCTGGAACCGCGCACGCTGTTTCCAGCAGAGCTGGAAGAAGGCATGACCGTTGATGGTGCCGCGCTGCCCGCCGGGACGAACCCCGAAGCAGCAAAGGACAAAATTTATACCGTCACTGAAATTTATCCGGATCATGTCGTGCTTGATGGCAACCATCCGCTTGCTGGCATTGCGCTGCGGCTAAGCCTGAAGGTTGAATCCGTGCGCGAGGCAACAGTGGCTGAAATTGGCAGCGGCACGATGGGTACAGGGTTTTTCAAACTTGAAGCGCTGGATCGCAGGCCGCCGGGCATGACAATGCATTGAAGCATGTGTAGCCGCCTCCCAGCTGTTCTAAATCATCGAAAGCTACCTAAAAACACCTGTCGTTCCCGATCTTCAGCTTTCGTTGGCTATAAGTTTGACAGTTGCTATCGCCCATATCACTGGGTTTGAAAGCATTTTTCTCAGCCTACCTACCAGTCTTCCAGGCTTGTTATGGCTGCATGGCTCCAGATGTTTGCAAAACCCACACATTTTGCAGATGACTTCAACCAGCAATTCTGATGTCAGCATTTCTGGCTGCCCCGTATGCTTCACATCATCTGCATGCTTTGCATAAGCAAGCGCCAGGAACTCTTTGCCGAATTTTCAATTCCCATTCCGCGCTTGATTAGCGGCTGCTCAATAGCCGGCAGCGAACAGGCCAGCTGACTTGTGATGGGCTTAACGCACCAGCCTGCGACCTCAGGTTTTGCTTGAAGCACGGCAATGTTCACGTTTTGTTTCTGTCGCTGTGGTTTATGTCGAAAATGTCATTTGATGGGTTGGGGTACGCCGTTTAATACGATAACTTAACTAATTGCTTATCTCCGATGTACTCAACACTTTCAGAGGATGGTCGCTGGATGTTTGCCAGATGCGCAACGCTGGTTTTAGTGATGAGCGTTTTGGTCTCTTGCGGCGGGTCATCAAGCTCTGAGATTGGAAGTTTGTCTGCAGCTAACAGCTCCGGCAGCGCTGTCGCTACTGTCCCCGCACCTGCCCCCATGCCCGTGCCGGGAGATGTCCTTCCCCTACCTGTCGTTGTGCCCATTCCTCCAGCTTTGCCCAACATGCCAACTGCTGCTGTCACTGATGGCAACGGCAAGCTGAAAATTTTTATTTTGGCCGGGCAGTCGAACATGGTGGGTTTTGGCAAAGTCGATGTGGGCGCGGACATGACCAAACCAAGACGTACGCCGCACATTCTCGGGGGCGCTGGAAGCCTGCGGGCCATGGTGAACAACGACCCAATGGCCTACGGCTACCTGGTTAGTGGCACCAAAAACGTGACCTACACGCTTGAAGGCGTCACCAAAACATACCCGGACTGGGTAAGCCGCGACGATGTGTGGGTGTCGAGTTGGGATTCTGGTGACATTGGCAAAGCTACCGAGTTGCGTAACGGTCCACTCACGGTCGGGTTTGGTAGCGAAAAAGTTTTGCCATATGGCTACATCGGCCCTGAATTCGGCTTCGGTCACCTGGTCGGCAACGGCTTAACTGACAAGGTATTGCTGATTAAAACTTCTTGGGGCGGAAAGTCTTTGGCGGTTGACTTCAGGCCACCCAGCTCTGGCGGCATTACCGGGCCGTACTACACAGAAATTTTGGCTAAAGTCCGCACTGTGCTGGCTGATGTGAAGAGGTATTACCCAGCCTATGACGGCAGAGGGTTCGAGATTGCTGGACTGGGCTGGCACCAGGGTTGGAATGACCGGATCAACGACGCCTTCGTAGCTGAATACGAAGTCAATTTGGCAAATTTAATTCGAGATTTACGCAAAGACCTGAAACTGCCTGCCATGGCAGTGGTTATCGGCAATACCGGCATGGCTAACGCCGACGGCGACCCCCGCGCGGTCAAATTAATCGTGGCGCAAGGTAACGTGGCGGACCCCAAAAAATATCCCGAATTTGCTGGCACGGTCACCACGGTAGATACGCGGCCGTTTCACTACCCTCTGAACTCACCTGAAATCGACTTTGTCCACCACTGGAACTACAACGGTGAAAGTTATTTTCAAATCGGAGAGAGTATGGGCAACGCGATGATGAAGCTACTAAAACCTTAACTACTTTTTAAAAGCACAAATATATGAAACTCCCAAAATTCAGTCTTAAAGTATCACAGTCCTTGTCAGTGTCCAGTGTCGTGTTAGCAAGCGTTTACCTGGCTTCGTGCGGTGACGGTAACGGCTCAACTGACCCAGTCGCGGCCACTGCAGCGCAAACCGCGACCGCCGTTGGTATTGAACCCGGTTCCGGAATAGGTTTTCCGACTGGCCCACTGCCACTCATCGCTGACTTGTCGCCTGCTTTCAATTTAAAAGGCTTTGTCAAATGCGGCAGGCAGGACGATGTTCTGGACTTGAAAGTAAAAACTCACGTAGCTTTTGGTCTTGAATCCCAAAACCGGTTTGTTTATAAATACGCCCAAATTGGCAAGTTAAAACTCAGCGCCGATGTTTTTGGCAACGACCCCGTTCCGTCTATGTACAAGGAAGGGTATTGCAAGCCAATGACCGCCGACAACAATGACTCGGCAGTGTTTGCAGCAGCGCTGGCCAATATCAAAGGCCACCTTAACGGCTCGGCTGTGATGACGGCTGAGCAGCTGCAAGAGCAAAACGACCGCATTACGCAAACAACCTACACGCTGGCCGACAACATAACCAACGTCGCCAGAGCCTTTGATGTGCTCAACGCTTACGAAATGAAGGAAAAAGGCCCGTTTTTTATCAATTTAAAAACGAAAGAGGGCTTCCCTAACCACCCGAGCAAGCCAGACGGTTTTGAAATTGATCGCGCCGTGATGGCGATTCAACAAAGCATTTTTGATTTTGCCTACACGCCCGCGTCGCTCGCAAAGTACCGCGGCGCACTCGCTGGACTCAAATTCAACAGCTCTGACTGGTTTCCCGGTGCAGTGAAAGTGCCCGCTGAGCCCAATACGGTGTACACCGCCAAAATCAACGGCACGGTGGTCAAAGACGTCGGCATACGCAGCGCTTTTTCCCAGCACTATGCCCGCCGGCCCACCGGTTACTACCTGGCAGCCGGTAATGTCGCGAAAATTACGGTACCCGCGTCGATACCGAAAGACGGAACCTTCAAGATTCGCGTCGGTGCGAATGTGCACGACAAGTACATCAAGAGCACCATTGTGCGGCCTTTTCGGGTCAG
>JANNCT010000082.1:0-2201 GCA_031386895.1 Polaromonas sp. | reverse complement strand
CGCTGCGGGTGCTGGCGCGGTCGTTAGCATCACCGCACTGATTGCCTTACTGGTGTGCCTGATACCCACGACGATTGGTGGCTTGTTGTCAGCTGTTGGCGTGGCGGGCATTAGCCGCATGATGCAGGCCAATGTGATTGCTACATCGGGCCGTGCGGTAGAAGCTGCTGGCGATGAGGATGTGCTGATGCTGGATAAAACCGGCACCATCACCCACGGCAATCGGCAGGCGTCCGCATTTTTACCTGCACCGGGCGTGACGGATGCGCAGCTTTCTGCGTGCGCCATGCAGGCATCGATGACTGACGAAACGCCCGAGGGCCGCAGCATTGTGGTGCTGGCCCAAAAAATGGGCGCAGTTGCCGAATCATTTGGTACGAACCATGACGTTCCTTTTACGGCCCAAACACGCATGAGCGGGGTTGATTTGACAAGTGTCAATGGCACAACTCGCCATTTGCGCAAAGGCGCGGTCGATGCTATTCGCAAACACGTCGAATCGCTCGGCGGTACGGTGCCTGCGGAGGTAACGCGCGCGTCCGATGACGTATCGCGCCGGGGCAGCACGCCGCTGGCGGTGGCGGACGGCAAGGTCGTGCTGGGCATTGTCGAGCTCAAAGACATCGTTAAAACCGGTATCAAGGAGCGCTTTGGCGAGCTGCGCCGCATGGGCATCAAAACCGTGATGATTACCGGCGACAACAAGCTCACCGCCGCCGCGATTGCTGCTGAAGCCGGTGTCGATGACTTCCTGGCCGAAGCAACACCCGAAGACAAACTCAAACTGATTCGCCAACACCAAAGCGAAGGTCGCCTGGTGGCCATGACGGGTGACGGTACCAACGACGCACCCGCGCTGGCACAAGCCGACGTAGCCGTGGCCATGAACAGCGGCACGCAGGCCGCCAAAGAAGCCGGCAACATGGTGGATCTGGATTCCAACCCCACCAAGCTGCTGGAAATTGTGGAGACCGGCAAGGCGCTGCTGATGACGCGCGGCTCGCTCACCACGTTTTCAATTGCCAATGACGTAGCGAAATACTTCGCTATTATTCCGGCGATTTTTGTGACGACTTATCCGCAGCTGGGTGCACTCAATGTGATGCAGCTAGGCAGCCCGTCAACCGCCATTTTGTCGGCGGTGATTTTCAACGCGCTGATCATTGTGGTGTTGATTCCGCTGGCTCTGAAAGGCGTGAAGTACCGCGCCATTGGTGCGGCTGCGCTGCTTCGGCGCAACTTGTTCATTTACGGCTTGGGCGGTTTGATCGTGCCTTTCATTGGTATCAAGGCGATTGATGTGCTGCTGGTAGCAATTGGCGTGGCTTAAGTCTTCAGGAAATTTCATGAAAAACGTTTTTCGCCCCGCACTGGTTTTTTTCTTTGTTCTCACGCTCATCACCGGAGTGGCCTACCCGCTGCTGGTCACGGGGCTTGCGCAAACGCTGTTTCCCGCGCAAGCTGGTGGCAGCATCATCCTGCGTGATGGCAAAGCTGTTGGGTCAGAGCTGATTGGCCAAAACTTCCAGGACCCCAAACACTTTTGGGGCCGCCCCTCAGCCACCGGCCCCATGCCCTACAACGCATCAGCTTCCAGCGGCTCCAACCAGGGGCCGCTGAACCCTGCACTGACGGACGCCGTCAAAAGCCGAATTGAGGCCTTGCGCGCCGTTGACCCCGGCAATACAAAAAGCGTGCCGATCGACCTGGTTACAGCATCGGCCAGTGGGCTTGACCCGCATATCAGCCAGGCAGCGGCCGTTTATCAGCTTGCCCGTGTTGCCAAGGTGCGGGGGCTTGCAGTAGATAAAGTTCAAGCGCTGGTTGACGCGCAAACCGAAGCGCCACTGTTTGGATTTTTGGGTGAGTAGTATACTGTGCATGGTCTCCCTTCATGATAATCATTGTTGCCGTTAGCCAAAGAGCTGACTGGCTTATTGCATACTTCTTTTGCTTCTCGGGTAATAAATTTTACTTCAGGCGCAGATGGCCAAAACCAATTCGTAACTTCGGGACGAATCCGTCTACTGGAATGAGAAACACATTGCCGTCGCTCCCTGTGGTCAGCAATTCATCACGCGATGGCGAAAGCGTTATATGCTCGATGGAACCATCGTGCGGATTCCTGATTGCGGTACTGAGCGGGCGATTACCGCTGATACGGCAGTGAATGACGGCGAAGTGGTGTCGTCGCTGGCCGA
>JANNCT010000038.1:0-13240 GCA_031386895.1 Polaromonas sp. | reverse complement strand
TGCGACCCGAAGCACGATTCGACCTTCACTTTGACCAAAAAGATGTTGCCGACAGTTATTGACGTTTTGGAGTCGGTTGACTTCCATGCAGAAGAGCTGCGCGTTGAAGATTTTGTGTTCCCCGGCTACAACGGCGTGATGTGCGTTGAAGCAGGCGGCCCGCCAGCAGGTACAGGGTGCGGCGGCTACGTCGTGGGTCAAACCGTCAAGCTGCTCAAAGAGCACCACTTGCTGGAAGACACTGACGTTGTGATTTTTGACGTGCTGGGCGATGTGGTCTGCGGTGGTTTCGCAGCACCACTTCAGCATGCCGACCGCGCGCTAATCGTTACCGCCAACGATTTTGACTCCATCTTTGCCATGAACAGGATTGTTCAAGCCATTGGTGCAAAAGCCAAAAACTACAACGTGCGTTTGGGCGGCGTAATTGCCAACCGCAGCAAAGACACCGACCAGATTGACAAATACAACAACCAGATTGGCCTGAAGCTGGCCGCGCACTTCCCAGACCTTGACGTCATTCGCCGCAGCCGATTGAAGAAATGCACTTTGTTCGAGATGGAATATTCGCCCGAACTGGAAGCCGTGCAAAAAGAATACATGCGGCTCGCAGCCTCTTTATGGCTCGGCACAGAGCCATTGAATGCCGTGCCAATGAAAGATCGGGATATTTTTGACTTGCTCGGATTCGATTGAAGGTATTGGCAGTGGATACAGCAACCTACACCAGCAGACGCGGTCAGATCGAAGAGTACTTTGATCGCACCGCGGTTCAAGCCTGGGAACAACTTACTTCTGATGCGCCCGTTGGCCGCATTCGTACAACGGTCCGCGCTGGGCGGACCAAAATGCGCGGCACGCTTTTGTCGTGGCTGCCCGAAGACCTTCGAGGCCGGAGAATTCTCGATGCAGGCTGCGGCACTGGCGCACTGGCGGTAGAAGCGGCTCGCCGGGGGGCCGACGTAGTTGCAGTGGACTTGGCGCCAAAACTGGTAGAACTGGCACGCCAGCGCATGCCAGAATCATTTGCACATGGCTCTCTGGACTTCAGAAGTGGCGACATGCTGGACGACTCGCTCGGAAGCTTTGACCACGTGGTGGCCATGGACTCCATCATCCATTATGAAACCAAAGACGCTGTGAAAGCGTTGTCGCGTCTTGCCGCCCGCACGTCAACCTCGATAGCCTTCACCTTTGCGCCGCGCACGCCAACACTGGCAGTGCTGATTTCCATTGGCCGCCTGTTACCCCGCACCAATCGAGCGCCCTGGCTTGAGCCAATGGCAAAGGAAAAACTGCTGCAAATGATGGCTGCCGACGAAACCCTGGCTGCATGGCAACACACCCGCGACGAGCGTGTGTCTAGCGGGTTTTACAAGTCTCAGGCCATGGAGTGGATCAAGCGGTGAAAATCCCCAGCTTCAAAAACGGTGTCCGCCGGATACCTCTGGAATTCCTGCCCTTCGCAGATGCAGCGAGCGCAGGGTTACCGCTTGGACGTCTGTTGCGCTTGTCTCTTTTTCAGGTCACTGTGGGCATGTCTGCTGCGTTGATGGTTGGCACCCTGAACAGGGTCATGATTGTCGAGCTGGGTGTGGCTGCTTGGTTGGTAGCACTGATGGTTGCCGTACCCTTGCTGGTTGCACCATTTCGCGCCGTGACAGGCTTTCGATCAGATACGCACCGTTCCGCTTTTGGCTGGCGGCGCGTCCCGTTCATCTGGACCGGCACCATGCTGCAATTTGCGGGGCTTGCATTCATGCCTTTTGCTTTGCTCATACTCTCTGGACAAGGTCAAATACAAACCCCTGCGTGGCTCAATCAAGGCGTTGCGGGCCTGTCCTTTTTGCTGGTCGGGATTGGTCTGCAAACCGCGCAGACTGCTGGGCTTGCACTGGCCACTGACCTCGCAGATGAAGAAACTCGCCCGCGCGTGGTGGCACTTATGTACGTTATGTTGTTGCTCGGCATGGTCGGCAGCAGCTTCGTTTTCAGCCTGATTCTGGAGGACTTCACTCCTAAAAAGATGATTCAGATCATTCAAGGCTTCGCTGTTTTGACTTTGGTGTTGAACGCCATTTCGTTGTGGAAGCAGGAAGCCCGCGACCCGGTACGCGCTGCTGCGCAAAAACTTGAAGTGCATCCAGCTTTTAAAGACGTATGGCGCCGTTTTATCAGCAACGGCCGTGCACGCCGCTTCCTGTGGACTGTTGCGCTTGGTACTGCTGCATTCAATATGCAAGACATCATCCTTGAGCCTTACGGTGGGGAAATTCTGAACCTCAGCGTCAGCGCCACCACACTGCTGACAGCCTTGCTGGCGGGTGGTTCACTGGTAGCGTTCGCCTTGGCATCGCGCAGCTTGTCTCGCGGCACGGATCCTTACCGGCTGGCAGCGTATGGCGTTGTTTGCGGCATGCCAGGTTTTTCCGCAGTTATCTTTGCTGCCCCGCTTGACGTTACTGGCCTGTTTTTTGTCGGTGTATTTTGTATCGGGTTTGGGGCCGGCCTGTTTTCAGTCGGCACACTTGCTGCCGCGATGAGCCTTGAGCGAAAAGAATTCGTTGGCCTGGCGCTAGGCGCGTGGGGTGCCGTGCAGGCCACAGCGGCGGGTTTGTCGATTGCGTTCGGCGGCGCGTCGCGAGATTTTGTCTCCAGCCTCGCCTCCCAAGGCGTACTCGGTTCCACCCTGGCGGTGCCCGTAACGGGCTACAGCTTTGTTTATTACACCGAAATTTGCCTTCTTTTTATCACGCTTGTTGCGATTGGCCCGTTGGTAAGACGAGCCACACTTTCAGCGCCCTCCACCCCCGAGCGGTTCGGCCTTGCCGACCTGCCTGGGTAGTTTTACCTGTATTCATTTCGCTTTTATCGCCACCCTCAAGGAGAAACATCATGCAAGTAGGCGCAATCACCGGCTACGTCGATCTGGCCCAAATAGTTTTGTATTTGTTCTGGATATTTTTCGCCGGCATCATTTTTTATCTGGTGCTCGAGGGCCACCGCGAAGGCTATCCGATGGAGTCTGAAGGCCCACCGGGTTCGGCGCCAGTAACGGGTTGGCCCATTCCGTCGCCTAAAACCTATCTGCTGGCCAATGGCAGAAAAGTTACTGTGCCTGAGCTTGATCGCCCAGAGCCGCCGCAAAACACACGACGTGATGGCATGTCTATCGGCAATCCGTACATCCCCACTGGCGACCTGATGACCTCCGGCGTTGGCCCTGGCGCTTACGCCATGCGTGCTGACGTGCCCGACCTTGACTTGCACGGACACCCCATCATCAGGCCGCTTCGGGTACTCGATGGCTTCGACGTCTCTAAAAACGACACCGACCCCCGCGGCTTGCCGGTCTTGGGCACTGACAACAAAGTAGCTGGCAAAGTCATCGACATGTGGGTAGACACCTGCGAGATGATGTTCCGCTTTATTGAAATTGAAGTTGCGGGCAGCGCGCGCCGGGTGCTGCTGCCGGTTCCATTTGCGCGCATTAAAAGCGACAGCGTCAAGGTGCACAGCATTTACGCCGCTCAGTTTGCCAACGTTCCAACAACGAAAAACGCAGACCAAGTCACCATGCTCGAAGAAGAAAAAATCAGTGCCTACTATGGCGCCGGTACCTTGTATGCAGACTCAATGAGAGCGGAGCCCCTTCTGTGAATGTAAAAAGCAATGGGCATGAACACGAATTCGAGCCAGCCTTTGGGCTGCCTGAGCCTTTACCCAAAGGCGAGCGCATGTTGTGGCAGGGCGGGCCCGCGTTCAAAGACATGGCGCTACGCGTCTTCCACTTGCGCAAAGCGGCTATTTACTTTGCGGTGCTGATCGCGTCCCGCGCAGCTTTTCTGAGCTACTCAGGCCAGGGGTTTGGAAGCGTTTTATATGGCTTGCTGCTGCCGGCGTTGTTGGCAATAGTCGCACTCGGCGGGTTGGCCACGCTGGCCTGGCTGACCGCCAGCACAACCGCCTACACCCTCACAGACCAGCGAGTGGTGATGCGCATCGGGATTGTTCTGACACTGACGTTTAACTTGCCGCTCAAGCGCATTGAGAGCGCCGGGCTTCAGCTCAATAAAAATGGCTTTGGCGACATTCCACTGGCCCTCAACGGCGGTGACCGCATTGGATGGCTCAACCTGTGGCCACACGCACGGCCATGGCGCATCAACAAGCCTGAACCGATGCTGCGCTGCATTCCCGACGCGCAGGCATTCGCCGCCCAATTGCAACAGGCCTGGGCCGCGGCTACAGGCAAAGCTACTTCGCCGATGGAATCGAACGCCTCAAATCAGCCACATTGGCAGGCCAAACTCACATGAACAGCCCAGCTCCCGGCGCAAAAGTGCCCGCCCCCGACACCTTTCCCCGATGGGTGCTGTGGACGGTTGGTTTTTTAATGGTGTTCACCTTGGGCTCGATTGGCCTGGTGCGCATCACTGGAAATGGACCAGACCAGTTGGCCGCAGCCACTATCAGTGAGCGCCTGCTGCGTTTTGAAGACCGGCCGGACGGCGGTGTGGCTGTAATTGACGGCGTCACAGGCCAGCTACTCACCACAGTGACAGGCGAGCAAGGGTTTTTACGGGGAGCCATCCGCGCGCTGGCTCGGGACCGCACGGCCCGCAAGATTGGCGCAGAGCAACCATTCAAATTAATCTCCCGCACCGATGGAAGTTTGACCTTGTTTGACCCGGTCTCTGGTCAGCGGGTCGATTTAGAATCATTTGGACCCACAAACGCAGGTGTTTTTGCACCTTTTTTAACCATGCAACCGCAATCCGCATCCAGGTAACTAACCCACCAGCGCGGCGAAGTTTTTCGGGTCCATCAACCAAGATTGCCCAAAAGCTACACCAGAAAACCCAAATTCACTCAAGTTCAGCCAGGAGCAGTCATGCAATCCACAAGCACCGCGACAGCGATAGCAACAGCACCGCAAGTTACCCCTGAGACAGCTGCGCTCAAAGCCAAGCAAGACTCGCTGCTCAGCCCCAAATTTTACACCACCGACTTTGCTGCAATGAACCGTATCGACGTGTCGTCGCTGCGCAAAGAGTGGGACACGATGCTGGCTGAATACGAGGGCGACAACAACCATGACCACTTTCAAAGAACGCCTGAGTTTGCCGTCGAAGTGGCTGAGCAGTTTTCAAAAGTGTCGCCCGAACTGCGCCAGGAATTTGTAGAGTTCTTGATCAGCTCATTGACGTCTGAATTTTCAGGCTGCATTTTGTACAACGAAATTCAGAAAAACGTCACCAACCCTGACATCAAGGCGCTGATGCGTTACATGGCGCGAGATGAATCTCGTCACGCCGGTTTTATCAACCAGTCCCTCAAAGACTTTGGGCTGGGTCTTGATCTGGGCGACCTCAAACGCACCAAGGCCTACACCTACTTCAAACCCAAGTACATTTTTTACGCAACCTACTTGAGCGAAAAGATTGGCTACGCCCGCTACATCACCATCTTTCGCCAGCTTGAACGCAACCCGGACAAGCGCTTTCACCCCATATTCCGGTGGTTTGAACGCTGGTGCAACGACGAGTTTCGCCATGGCGAATCTTTTGCGCTCATCATGCGGGCACAGCCGCACTTGCTGCAAGGCGGCAACAAATTGTGGATCCGCTTTTTCCTGCTGGCGGTGTACGGCACCATGTACGTGCGTGACCACACGCGCCCCATGCTCAAAGCCGCCATGGGACTTGAGCCGACCAGCTACGGCTATGAAGTGTTTCGCATCACCAACGAGATCACCAAGCAGGTGTTTCCGATTTCGCTCGACATTGACCACCCCGTGTTTCGCGCTGGCATGACGCGCTTGGTTGAAGTGCAGGCCGGCATCAATGCTGCCAAGGCACAAGGCGGTTTGATGGGCTTGGCTAAACAGGGTTACTGGGCGGTTTCTGGCCTTGCCACGTTTGTGCGGTTGTATGTACTGCCTGTGAAACGGCACGACCTGCCGGCTGAAATCCGCATGGCGCCGGTCTGGTAAGTGTCGCTCCCAGCCTGCCAGACCAGCTTCCCCAGTTTTAACCACGCCACTTGCCCATGTTTGAGTTGTTGATTCCCGTGGTGTTCGGCATTTTTATCTGGTGGTTTTCGACAGGCTTGGTGCTGCTGCTCAATGGAATGCCGCGCACCACGTTCCGCTGGAGCCTTTTGATTTCATCTGCGCTGGCCCTTGCTGCTATTTTTGGCTTGGCGCACAGTGCAAAGCAATCAAGCGTCGTCAATGCGTACTGTGCATTTACCTGCGCGCTGTTGATTTGGGGCTGGCACGAGCTGACTTTTTTAACCGGCTGGCTTACAGGGCCACGCAGGCAACCTTGCACAGCAACCAGTGGCTGGCCGCGTTTCAAGCAGGCGTTTGCGGCCATCATGTGGCATGAACTGGCCATCTTGGCATCGGGTGTTGCCATCATTGCCCTGACCTGGGGCGCACCCAACCAGGTCGGCACCTGGACATTTTTGGTGCTGTGGGTCATGCGCATCAGCGCTAAGTTCAATTTATTCTTTGGCGTTCGCAATTTGAGTGAAGAATTTTTGCCCGCTCACCTGACGTACATGGGCAGCTACTTCAGGCGGCGCGCAATGAACTGGTTTTTACCAGTTGCCGTGCTGGCCGCGTCAGCGGTGCTGTACATGCTGCTGGTTCGCGCATCCAGCGCGGCGGCAACGCCAGCTGATACTGTTGGTTTTGTTTTGGTGTCGACCATGCTAGCAATGGCTATTTTGGAGCATTTTCTCCTGGTGCTGCCCCTGCCCTCGACTGCGCTGTGGCGCTGGGCATTGCGCGGGCGCAACCGTGTTGCGACTGCAGCAGCAGACTGATTGGGCAAATTATGACGACTCCTTTATCCTCACATTCGGCGCTCAATGCGCTGTCACCCTTGAACCTGGTCACGCTGCCAGCTGCGCCTGGTTTTGTGCCGCAAAGCGGGGGCGCTGGCCCGGCTGGCGAGCAAACCGCCATCGTGGTGGGCTCTGGTTTTGGCGGCTTGGCGGCGGCCATTCGCTTGAGCGTGATGGGCTACAAAGTCACAGTGCTTGAAAAGCTCGACGGCCCCGGTGGGCGCGGCTACGTGCGCAAGATGGATGGCTTTACTTTTGACGGCGGGCCCACCATTGTTACGGTGCCGTTTTTGTTTGAAGAGCTGTGGGCGATGTGTGGCAAAAAATTCTCGGACGACATCGATCTACGCTTGATGGACCCGTTTTACCGCGTTCGCTTTCACGATGGCACGCACTTTGATTACAGTGGCGACCCCGACAAAATGCGCGCCGAAGTCGCCCGCGTCAGCCCAGACGACGTCGCTGGTTTTGACCGCTTTGTACTTGAGGCTGACAAGTGCTACCGCCTGGGTTTTGAAACGCTGGGCTGCAAGGCTTTTGACAGCATTGGCGACTTGATGGCGGCGCTGCCTGCCATGGTCAAAATGAAGGCTTGGCGCTCCATGTTTGGCCTGGTCAAGGGCTACCTCAAGCACCCCAAACTCCGTATGGCCATGAGCTTGCAAACGCTGTTAATTGGCGGCAATCCGTTTTCAGTCACGGGCGTGTACAGCCTGATCAACGCGCTGGAGCGACGCTTTGGCGTTTACTCGGCCATGGGCGGCACTGGCTCCATCATCAACGGCATGTGCAAGCTGCTCACTGGCCGCAACGTGCCGGTTCGTTTCAATGCCGAAGTCCGCAAGATCAATGTCGAAGGCGGAAAAGCCACCGGCGTTGAGTTTGTAAACAAGGACGGCGTGGTCGAAAGCCTGGCCGCTGACATCGTGGTGTGCAACTCTGACACGTCATGGACCTACATGAACCTGATTGCGCCAGAGCACCGCAAACACTGGACCAACAAGCGCATTGAAAACGGCAAACACTCCATGAGCCTTTTTGTGTGGTACTTCGGCACCAACCGCCAATACAAAGATGTGCCGCACCACACCATGGTGCTGGGGCCGCGCTATGAAGGCCTGCTCACTGATATTTTTAAAAACCACAAGCTGGCCGAAGACTTCTCTTTGTATCTGCACCGCCCCACGGCCACTGACCCATCGGTTGCGCCTGAGGGGTGCGACAACTTTTACGTGCTGTCGCCGGTGCCGCACCTGGACAGCGGCACCAACTGGGCCGAGCACGCCGAGGCGTACAAAAATGCCGTGTGCAAGCGGCTTGAAGAAACGCTGCTGCCGGAACTGGGCAAGCATATCGTCACGTCGCACGTCATGACGCCGCAGCATTTTCATGACGACTTGCTGTCGTACAAAGGCGCGGCTTTTGGGCTGGAGCCGATCTTGCTGCAAAGCGCCTGGTTTCGCCCGCACAACCGAAGTGAAGACGTCGAAAACCTTTTCATGGTCGGCGCCAGCACGCACCCGGGGGCAGGCATGCCGGGCGTGTTAATGTCTGCCAAGGCACTGCAAACTGTGGTGCCGGAAATCCAGAAAAAGTCCAGCGTTTAAATCCAGCGTTTCACCTCAGCTTTTAAGCCTATGCAAGAAGCCCAGCCGTCCGTCGTCACCCCTTCAGCAACTGCGGTTGCGCAGCAGGGCAACGCCAGGCACGGCTTTGACTACGAGGCCTGCCAGGAGCTGATGCGCGGCGGCTCCAAAACATTTTTTGCTGCGTCGCGTCTGCTGCCGTCACGCGTGCGCGGGCCAGCCATTGCGCTGTACGCTTTTTGCCGCGTGGCCGATGACGCAATTGATTTCAGTGATGACCGCGCCACCGCGCTGGCCGCACTCAATGAACGCCTGAGGCGCGTGTATGCAGGTGACCCGATGGCCTACGAGCCCGACCGCGCATTGGCCGCTGTGGTGCGTGAATTTGACTTGCCGTTGGAGCTGGTCGCCGCCCTGCTTGAAGGCTTTGAGTGGGACGCCGAGGGCCGCCGCTACGAAACCATTGAAGACTTGCAAGCCTATGGCGCACGCGTAGCGGGCAGCGTAGGCGCCATGATGGCCGTGGTAATGCGCACCAGAAGCGAGCAAGCACTTGCACGTGCCTGCGACCTGGGCGTTGCCATGCAACTCACCAACATTGCGCGCGACGTCGGTGAAGACGCACGCTTTGGCCGCTTGTACCTGCCGCTGGCATGGATGCGGGACGCCGGGCTGGAGCCCGACGCCTGGCTGGCCAACCCGGTGTTTGATGCCCGAATTGCATCGGTGGTTGACCGTTTAATCAAAGCTGCAGACGAGCTGTACCAGCGCTCGGAGCACGGCATTGGCCAGCTGCCGCGTGATTGCCGCCCGGCCATTCGCGCTGCCCGCCTGGTGTACGCAGAAATTGGCCGCGAACTTGAAAAGGCCGGGCATGATTCCATCAACCGCCGCGCCGTGGTGTCTGGCAAGCGCAAGCTGGTGCTGCTGGCCAGAGCCACCAGCGCCATGCTGATTGCCCCGGCTGACCCCCATGTGCGCCTGGCAGCACTGCCAGCCAACCAGTTTTTGGTTGAAGCGGCCATGCAGCTTGGCAACGCAAAACCGGCGTTGGCACCTGATGCCAGCCAGCCGCCACGCCGCTCGTTTGAAGAGCGCGCCCAATGGACCGCTGACTTGTTTTTGCGACTGCAGCAAGCCGACGCCGCCAAAACCGCTGCGCGCGACGCACAGTACCTGGCGCATGCCAACTCGCGCGGCCAACGCGAATCTGCTGATTTGTCGACCCTTGAGCCGTCGCGCTGATACCGATTAATCCGCATGACCGACTCACCTCTGATGCTCGTCAAAGTCCTGCTGATTGTGGGCTTGGGCGCTGCTTTCGTGTGGTGGCAACTGCGCGATCTGGCGCGTGAAAAAAAGCGCTCTGCTGCGCTTGATAAAACCGCAGAACCGCCTGAAAACTGAGCTCAGGCAGCTTGATTTTCAGCATTTTAGGGCTCTGGCGCAATAAATACGGGCGCAAGCAGCTACTATATTCATAGCGTTAGCGCCACTCCGTTCAATGACTCGAATCAAACAGCCAGCGATGTTAATGGGTACAACTTCGCCGCCGCAGCAAACTCTGCATCAAACAACTCTTTGACCCAATCCGAAAACGCCCGCACCTTGGCTGTCAGGTGGCGACTTTGTGGGTACAGCAGGGCCAGTGGCAATTCCCCGGCTGACCAGCCTGCCAGCACTTCCACCATTTGGCCGCTGGCTAGCAATGCGCACACATTGCGGGTGCGCGGCAACTGCATCAAGCCCATGCCTGCCAGCCCCGCTGCCACGTGGGCGCCTGCGTCGTTGCAGCTCACCCAGTGCGGGCGCATGATTTGCCGCGCGTCGTTGCCCTTGATGAAGTCAAACGGAAACACCCTGCCCGTTTTGGCTGAATGAAAATTCACAAACCGGTGGCCCTGGCCGTTTTGGTGTTCCAGGTCTTCCAGCGATAACGGCGTTCCGTATTCGGCCAGATAGCTGGGCGTAGCGCAGGTCACTACCGGCAGGGTCGCCAGGGGCCTGGCCACCAGCGTGTCGTCGTGCATCAGCCCGCCGCGTATCACGCAGTCAACGCCCTCAGCCACCAAGTCCACCGGGCGGTCGCTGCTGCCCAGCTCCAGCACCATGCCCGGGTAGCGCTTGAAAAATTCAGGCAGCGCCGGGCCCACCACATACTGGCCAACCGCGGCAGGCACATCCACCCGCAGCCGCCCGGCGGGTGTGGCGACAGCGCGGCGCAGTGTGCCCTCAAGCTCATCAACGTCTTGGACCAGCGTTGTGGCGCGCTGGTGGTACAGCGCGCCGTCGTCAGTCAAGCTCAAGCGTCGGGTGGTGCGGTTCAATAGCCGCACGCCCAGGTGCGCTTCAAGCTCTTGCACGATGGTGGTCACCCGGGCTTTGGGCAGGTTAAGCGCGGTAGCGGCGCGGGTAAAGCTGCCCAGCTCGACCACGCGGTTAAATGTCTGCATTGCCTTGAACCGGTCTAAAGTCATAGGCTATTGTTACTTAAATAGAGAACAGTTATTTGTCAAAATGACAGTTTATTATTTTTAAGCAAAGTAATAAAGTGGACTCTTCCCTGATGTGCTTTCCTCACGCGTTCAACTTAAAAGGAGTTTTTATGACCACCGCAAACACAACCGCAATGCAGCTTCAACCCGCATTGGGCAGCAACGGCCCCAAGCACGTGTTCGCCATCGGCTTGGGCTGCATGGGCATGTCTGGCATGTACGGCGCCAGTGACGAAGCGCAAAGCATTGCCACCATACATGCCGCGCTGGATGCTGGCGTCAACCTGATTGACACTGGCGACTTTTATGGCCAGGGCCACAACGAGGCACTGATTGGCAAAGCGCTGCACGGCAAGCGTAGCCAGGCGCTGCTGTCGGTGAAGTTCGGCGCGCTGCGCGACCCGGCAGGCGGCTGGGGCGGCACTGATGGCAGGCCAGCGTCGGTGAAAAACTTCCTGGCCTATTCCCTGCAGCGCCTGGGCACCGACCACATCGACATTTACCGCATGGCCCGGCTGGACCCGAGCGTGCCGATTGAAGACACGATGGGCGCTATGGCCGACATGGTCAAGGCTGGTTATGTTCGCCACATTGGTTTGAGCGAGGTCGGCGTGGACACGATTCGGCGCGCCAACGCGGTGCACCCCATTTGCGATTTGCAAATTGAATACTCCCTGCTCAGCCGCGGGCCGGAAGCTGAAATTTTCCCGCTGCTCAAAACGCTTGGCATTGGCGTTACTGCGTACGGCGTGCTGTCGCGCGGGCTGCTGGCGGGCTCCAAACCCACTGGGCCGAACGACTTTCGCACCTACCTGCCGCGCTTTGTGGGTGACAACGCCGTTGCCAATCAAAAGCTGGTGCGCGTGCTGACGCAAATCGCCACCGACCTGCAAACCACGCCGTCTCAGGTGGCGATTGCCTGGGTTATGGCGCAAGGCCAGCGCATGGGTGTAAGCATGGTGCCCATCATTGGCGCACGCAAGCTCGTGCAGCTTGATGAGTCACTGGCCGCGCTGAAGCTGAAGTTAAGCGGCGCTGACTTGGTCCGGCTTGAGGCTGCTTTGCCGGCAGGCGCTGCGGCCGGTACCCGGTATGACACCTACCAGATGGGCCACCTGGACAGCGAAAAGGCCGCTGCGTAGATCGTTCAAGACCGGCGGGCTTGGCCGGGATCAATTCGACGCCGGCCCCACCACCGACCAGCCCGCTTTCTGGTCGGCCTTGTTGTTTTCATATTCCCAGGCCGTGCCGCAGCGGTCACAGCGGTAACTGGTGATGGTGACCAGCGCATGCTTTTGGTTGCTGTGCCGGTCCTGCCTGCGGTCTTCTTGCCGGTTTTTACCCTGCACCAGCTCAGCATGGCCGGGCGCGCGCCGCCAGTTGCGCTGAATGCCTGAGCAAGGCTCACACAACTGCATTTTTTTAAGCTCGTCCTGGCGGTTCGGGTCTTGGGTCATGAGATCTATTGTCAAGGTATCAACGTCGTGCCCTGAGTGGCACAACTGCACGCTTATTGTCGCCCCCTGCCTGCCGTTTGGCCTGTTTTCGCCGTAAATCACAGCCAAATATGCCCATAGCACAATAAATACGGGCGCAAGCAGCTATGTAATTAATAGCGCATTGCGCACCATTTGCCCGCACTTGACGTGGATCAATAGCGCCGCGCGTGCATCGCAGTAAGCTGAACGGTCTCTTTATTTGGGCCCTTTGATGCAAGCTGTTCTCGCTGACGCTATTCCACACCGCAAAGTTATTCGCGCATGGCTTGAGCCCATCACCCGCAAAAACACGGCCTACGCGCTGGCGCTGGTGGCGTTTGACCTGGCTGCTTTCGCGCTGACATTAACCTCCGCCGTGCTGCTGCCACACCCCGCGCTGCAAGTATTGGCCGGGGCACTGGCTGGCTTGGTGATTGGGCGGCTGTTCATACTCGGCCACGACGCATGCCACCAAAGTTTTACGCCGCACCGCAGGCTGAACCGCTGGCTGGGGCGGCTGGTTTTCATGCCGTCGCTCACGCCGTACAGCCTGTGGGACGTTGGCCACAATGTGGTGCACCACGGCTATACCAACCTGAAAGATTTCGATTTTGTGTGGCAGCCGCTGTCGCTGGACGCCTACCAGCGCTTGAGTCCATGGCGTCAGCGGTTAGAGCGCATCTACCGCAGCGGATGGGCGCCGGGGCTGTACTACGTGCTGGAGATCTGGTTCAAGCGCATGTATTTTCCTTCGACGCAACTCATGCCCACACGCCGCCCTGTTTTTACCGCTGACGGGTTGCTGGTCACTGGCGTGGCAGCGGTT
>JANNCT010000018.1:0-1699 GCA_031386895.1 Polaromonas sp. | reverse complement strand
TGTTGCAAAGAAGTTGCTCCCATGGGTTGGTAATATAGCGCAACTGGTGCGAAAGTAATTTGCGAAATGTTGCCCGCAAACTTGTCAAGGCCGATGTTGACTGCTGCGAATACCTGTACGCTAAAGCTAACGCGTGACTGGCTGGAAGAGCGCTACGTTTAACCGCTGGGCTGCTGAGCTGTTGAGCTGCTTGAGCGCGGCAACGACTGCCACCTGGCTTTTTGAGCTGGGTATTTACCAATGCGCGGGCATAAGCTTGGCCCGGCTTGAAGGCCGCATCGCTACTGGCAGGTTGTTGCAGCGCTTTCGCCACTCCGGGCTGGTAGAGCCAGCCACCCGGGGCGGACGCGCACGGTTCAGAGGGTTTTTTGCATGCGCCATTTGCAGTGGCCTAAGCTTGGCAGCACCGTTGGAGAAAAGCCGGCCAGTTTTAAACGCCCCGACTACAGCACGCGCGTAGCTGGAGCATGGAGTTTGTGACGCCTGAATCTCTAGCGGGACTGGTGAGTCAACCGGCGATGGAGTTGTCTCGGCCCGTGCTGGAAGATGCCGCGCTTGTCCAGGCGTTTGACCATCTCCTTCGGCATTGGAACGCTGCGCCAACGGCTGGCGAGCAATCCATCCTTGAAGAATTGTTGACGCACGCTTGTGGCTTGCTGGTTTATAGCTTCCGACAAGTCGTTATTAAATCTCCCGCTGTTCAAACGGGTCTGCGACGCGGCTTTGCTGCAGCGTTCGTGCTCATGGCGGCCAAGCTGGCGTGGCCCGAACGATGAAGCGAGGAGTGATGTTTAACAAAGTTCGGTAGGTCGGGTTAAGCTGGAAAAGGCAGTTCTCACACTAACAAACCCGGATTTGAAGCTTGTTCAAACTGTTTTTGAGCGCCAGGGCGGCATTTTCAACCATGAAATTAGCCTGTAACCCAATAGATATGGGCGCAAGGCGCTACTAAAAACGTAGCTGTACTGCACTACGCTTTTCTAGTTCCTAGCACAGCAAGCATGTTTAGCGCAGCTCTTTCAATAAAAGCCAGACGTCTTACTTTAAAAGCGCTTGCCCAAGCTTGATTTCCGGCCAACTGGCAGCAGCCCAAAGCGGCAATGTCGAATCTGTTTTTTCCAGCAGCAGCAATTGCATCAGCGGTTCAAGCGGCGTTTTGTCAGGGTCCGCCAGCAAGATATAGCGCGGCTCCAGGTCGCCCTCTTCAACCAGCTGGCCAATCCACTCCAGCGTTGTCAACGCCTCCAGTGCAGGCTCCAACTGCAACACGCTGACGCGCAAGTGCCGCGCCACGCTGGACGCATTGGCGCCCCGCTGGGCGATGTCCCGGTAGCCGTGCAGTTGCTGCAGCACTTCAATGGCCAGTTGAAACTGCCAGCCATGGCCGCCACCGCGCCTTGCCACCCCTGCCAGCAGGCTGGGCAGATATGCGGCGATGACCGCGCCCATGAGCACAATCACCCAAGCCACGTAAATCCACACCAGCAAAATTGGCAGCGTGGCAAATGCGCCGTAAATCAACGAATAGGTCGGCACGCTGCTCAGGTACAGGCTTAGCGCTTTTTTTGCCAGTTCAATGCCGAGTGCTACAAACACCCCGCCCACCCAGGCGTGCGTCCATTTAACAAACGTGTTGGGCACATAACGGTACAGCGCGGCCATGGCGCCGGCCACCACCATAAATTGAAACACAACAATC
>JANNCT010000005.1:0-37020 GCA_031386895.1 Polaromonas sp. | reverse complement strand
TCATCAAGGCCGGGCGCGACGTGGCAGAACAGGAATTTTTGATTTCAGACTTTGTCTGGATCGTTCTGGCGCAGTCGGCCTCCTACTTGGTGGGCGCTTGCAGCTGGATATTTGCTGAACGGGCTGGTTTTGGCGCATATGGGCGTTACATGCTGCGTTTTGCTCGCTACAACCGCAGTGCACCTGCACTTTTGGGCGACAAACTGCAGCGGGACGTGGCGGAGCCGTTTTTAACCAACGAAACCTTCCATATTTTCTTTGAACTGGTTTATGAGCTGGAAGCGGATTTGAAACTTTTCTTCGGCCTGATTTTCAATTCCATCGTGCTGGGTTTTGCCATTGATGCTGGTTTGCCAGCCGTTTATGCAGGCGTTTTCGTGGTGTTGCTGGGGCTGCAGTACCTGGTGCGCCGCCCTGTTGCCAAAGCTTACGTTGCGCAGCAGCGCACCACCAACCGCATGACCGCGCACACGTACACCGCTTGGGACAACATCACCGCGGGCAACCGTTACAACTACCGCCTGTGGCATGCGGGCTTCAAGCAGCGGCTGCGGGATGCGCTGGGCGCGCAAATTCGGGCTATTTTGGCCAAAGAAGGCATTGCTGCGGTCAGCGGTATTTTTGCTTTGGTAGTGGTGTTCAGCTACCTCGCCTGGGTCGCTGGCCAGAACGTGAAGGACACAGGCTTGTTGATTGCCCTGGCGGCTACGCTGCCGCGGCAAATTGACCTGTCGTACAACGTGCATGGCCTGGCGTCTGGCTGGAACGACTTGCTGGCGGTGTGGACGCGCATGACTGGCGCAAGCAGCGCGATGCGGCCAGCACCTGATGCAGCTTTTAACGACCGCATTCGTTTTGAAGGCGTGGCCTTGACGGACGGCCTGCACGCGGTGCCATGCGCCAGTGTTGAGCAGGCGCTGGCAGCTGTTGCCGCACAGCCGCAGCGCAGATTGCTGGTGCGCGGCAGCAACGGCTCGGGCAAGTCCACGCTGCTGGTGGCGCTGAAAGCGCATCTGGGCGCAAGTGCTTTTTACTGGCCGACGAGCGACAAGCTGGCGTTCGCGTTTGCGCGCCCGGCGGGCGACAGCGACAATGAGTTTGAGGATTCTGATGGTTCAGCAGGTAGCGGCTTTTCATCGGGTGAGCGGCAACTCAAATCACTGCAAGAAATTGTCAACCGCACGCAAGCCGCTGTCTATCTGCTCGATGAATGGGACGCCAACCTGGACCCCAAAAACCGTGCAAGCGCCGAAGCTCTGGTGGCGCAATTGGCAGCACGTGCCGTGGTGGTGGAGATTTCCCACCGCGACCGGACTTAGCCGCACTTGGCGGTAAAGTTGCGGCACTCTTTGCAAGTTGAATTTTAATTTGCCAACCACTCCATGCTTTTCTTACTCTCGCCCGCCAAGTCCCTTGACTACACCACGTTGCCTCAGACGCCACAGCACACACTGCCGCTTTTTGCCGGGCAGTCGGCTGAGTTGATTGATGTGCTTAAAACCAAAACGCAGCAAGACATCAGCGCTTTGATGAAGCTGTCTGAGGCCTTGTCGGCTTTGAACGTTGCGCGCTACCAGGCATGGACCAAAAAATCCACCGTTAAAAATTCAAAACAAGCCGTGCTGGCTTTCAATGGCGATGTGTATGACGGGCTGGATGCCAAAACCTTAAAGCCTGAGCAGCTCGAGTGGGCACAAGCCCATGTGTGTATTTTGAGTGGCCTGTACGGCGTGCTCAGGCCACTTGATTTGCTGCAGCCTTATCGCCTTGAAATGGGGACCACGCTGGCCACCAAAGCCGGCAAAAACCTCTACCAGTTTTGGGGTGCGCAGCTGTCAAATTATCTGAACGAGCGCGCCGCCGCAGACACCTCACCGGTGGTGGTGAATTTGGCCAGTGAGGAATACTTCAAAGCGGTGGATTTAAAAACGCTCAAGGCCCGCGTGGTCAGTTGCGTGTTTGAAGACTTCAAAAATGGCAAATACAAAATCATCAGCTTTCATGCCAAGCGCGCACGGGGGTTGATGGTGCGCTACGCGATTGATAAAAAAGTCGCGTCAGTCAAGAAGCTTGAGGGCTTTAACGCCGATGGCTACCAGTTCAATGCCAGCGCGTCAAAGCCTGATCGCCTGGTGTTTCAGCGCAAGCTGGCATGACGCAAGGCATCCTTCCCGGCCCCCAGCCGATGGACGCAGGCGGCACGCTGGACGGTGGCGACAAATGGGTTGAAGTGCTCTGGCGCAGAGCCGACCCCGAGGTGGTGGCTTTTAAAAATTTGCTGAGCGACGCTGAATGCGACGCGCTGATGGAGCAAGCCAAGCCGCGCCTGTCGACGTCACTGACAGTCGATGTTGCAACCGGCGACGAGCTGCTGCACGCCGACCGCACCAGTGAAGGCATGTTTTTTGAGCGTGGTGAAAGTGATGTGGTGCAGCGCGTTGAAAACCGCATTGCCAAACTGCTGCGCTGGCCGGTAAAAAATGGTGAAGGCCTGCAGGTTCTGCGCTACAGCAAGGGCGGGGAGTACCTGCCGCATTACGATTATTTTGACCCGGTTGAGGCTGGCACGCCCAAGCTGCTGGAGCGCGGTGGGCAACGTGTGGCAACACTCATCATGTATTTGCAGTCGCCCGAGGACGGCGGGGCCACGGTGTTCCCGGATTTGAACTTGCAAGTAACGCCCACGCGCGGCCGCGCAGTGTTTTTTAGTTATGCAGAGCCGACCGCTGCGAGCTTGAGCCTGCACGGTGGCGCGCCAGTGCTTGGTGGGCACAAGTGGATCGCCACCAAATGGCTGCGGCAGGGTGAATTCGTTTGAATTCAGCATAAAATTAGTGTTTTAATCAATAAATACGGGCGAAAACAGCTATGAAAATAGTAGCAAATGGACTACAGATTGAGGTGGAAGATTCAGCGCCAGACAGCGCCCATCTGCCGGTGGTGCTGCTCATCATGGGCCTGGGCATGCAACTGATTGCGTGGCCACCGGGGTTTGTGCGCGGCTTGGTCAATGCAGGCTACCGGGTCATTCGTTTTGACAACCGCGACAGCGGCTTGAGTGAGCCGCTGCACCAACACGGCAAGCCCAACGTGATGTGGGCGGGCCTGAAATACAAATTGGGCTGGACCATCAAACCACCGTACAGCCTTGACGACATGGCTGGCGATGCATTGGGCGTACTTGACGCTTTGAAGGTCCAAAAGGCACACATTGTTGGCGTGAGCATGGGCGGCATGGTGGCCCAGCGCGTTGCTCTGGCTGCGCCTGATCGAACACTGAGTTTGACCAGCATCATGAGCACCAGCGGCGCGCGCGGCCTGCCTGCCGCCACAGCGCATGTCACCAGGCAACTGCTGAGCCGACCGACCGTCAAGCGTGGTGAAAGTGGCAAAGCCGCTGCCATTGCGCATTCAGTCAAGTTTTTTCAAGCCATCGGCAGCCCTGCTTTTCCGCCAGATGTTGCTTACCTGCGGGAGCGGGTGACGGTATCTACCGAGCGCAGCTTTAACCCGAACGGACTATTGCGGCAAATGGTGGCCATTGCTGCCGACAGCGCGCGTGCAAGCCAGCTGAAAAGCGTCAGCGCGCCCACTCTTGTCATGCACGGAAAGGCAGATCCGCTGGTGCCATATGCCTGCGGCGAAGACACTGCGCGCCGCATTCCCGGAGCGCATTTGGTAGGTATAGACGGCATGGGCCATGACCTTCCGCCTGAGGTGGTAGAGCTGCTGCTGGCGCAGCTGGTTCCTTTTTTGGGTGGCCCTTATGGCTACAAATACGCTGCGCCATGAATACACCTGACCAATCGCAACTGGGGAAGTCATCCAGCTATGTTGACCAATATGACGCCGCGCTGCTGTTTCCCATCGCCCGGGCCGACAAGCGCGCCGAGCTGGGCATTCTTGACAAGCAGCCGTTTTTCGGCGCTGACATGTGGACAGCGTATGAGTTGAGCTGGCTCAACTTGCGGGGCAAGCCGCAAGTGGCGCTGGCACAGATCACGGTGCCGTGTGAGTCGCCGTGCATTGTCGAGAGCAAGTCCGTCAAGCTGTATCTGAACAGCTTTAACAATACCCGTTTTGAAGACGCGCGAGAGGTGCGTGAGCGCATTCGCGCTGACATCAGCGCTGCAACTGGCGCAGGAATCGGCGTAAAAACCATCGGCCCCGAGTTGTTTGACCGCGAACCGGTGCATGAAATGGACGGCCTGAACCTGGACCGCCTTGACATCGAATGCCTGCACTTCACACCCGCGCCCGAGCTGCTGTTTGCCGAGTTCGACGACGCGCCCGTGACTGAAACCCTCACCAGCAATTTGCTGAAAAGCAACTGCCTGGTCACCAGCCAGCCTGACTGGGGCAGCGTGCAGATTGCGTATTCAGGCCCGCAAATCAACCAGGAAGGGCTGCTGCAATACCTGGTGAGCTTTCGCAATCACAACGAGTTTCATGAGCAATGCGTAGAGCGTATTTTTATGGATGTGTGGACGCGCTGCAAACCGATCAGGCTGTCGGTGTACGCGCGCTACACCCGGCGCGGCGGGGTAGACATTAACCCCTTCAGGTGCAGCTACCCGGCGCAGTTGCCGCCGAACGTGCGAACAGCGCGGCAGTAGAAAACGCCTGGCGCGCTACTTTTTTAGTAGCTGCTAGCGCCATAAATAGGGGCGCCAGAGGGCTGTTTTATTTATATTCTGTAGATACGGCAGGGGCACGCTGGCGGCGCTGCACCACGCTGAGCTGCAGCGCGGCTTTGCTGGGCGCGGCGCTGACGGTCACGTTTTGCGCGGGTGCATCAATCAATTGATCAGCCTGCCAGACTTTGAATTGCGCTGCACCATCGGGTAAGTCGTCAAACATGGCGATGCCATCGGCATTGGTTTTTGCGGCCCATGGTGAGTCGCTCACGTACACATAGCCGCGCATGGAGCCATGAATAAAGCAGCCCAAAAGCGTAGCGCCTATCACGCCGGCTTTGTCCAGCGTTACTTCTGAGGCCTTGGGCGGTTTGCCGTCGGTTTTGCCTTCGAGGCGAATTTCAAACCCTGCATTGGTGGAGTTGAACTGGCCCATGCCCGCCGGTGACGAGCGCACATGGTGGTCCCACGGGACGTTGGTGATGAAGCGCGCTTTTGAGCCGACTGCCAACAGTGTTACGGCTGGAATGAACTGCATTTTTTCCTGCACGATGGTCGCTTCGCGCGGCAGTGCAGCTTTAGGCTGCGCTGTTTTGTTGGACGGCATCACCACCACTACGGCGTTCGGCACCGCTTTGCCGTCCTTGTCAATCACGCTGACCTGCAGCGTGCCAGCCATTGCTGTAGTGAACGCCAGGGGAAGGGCTGCCAAGAGCAGAAGTTTTGCGGGGAGTTTTTTCATAGTCGGGCAAGCCTAGTTTTTTCAAATAGCTCCAATATATACGCCGCTGCGGGTGAACTGGATTCAGCTTTCAGGCAGATTGCGAACGGGATTTAAAAAAGTTGATTGGTTTGGGCTTCTTTTGCTATTAATCCAGGAGCTGCTTGCGCCATTATTAATTGGGCTGGAGGTTCTTTTCGCTCGAATTTTTTAATGAAATCGATGTTTTTAAGCGATGCAGCGCGCACTCCAAGCAGCCGCAATTTTTTGTCCAGTGGCATGCGCTTTAAGCACAGCCCGGCTGCGTGCCGAATGGTTTTGGCGTCAAAGGTGTAGCCGCTAAGTGCCTGGTCGCGCGTGGCGATTTTGAAGTCGTCGTAGCGTACCTTGATGCCGATGGTTTTTGCCGCGTAGCCCTTGCGCTGCAAATCTGCTGCAAGTTTTTGGCACAGTTCGGTAAAGATGGTGCCTAGTGCGGCTTTGTCACGCACCGCGTGCAGGTCACGGTCAAACGTGGTTTCGCGGCTCATGCTGACGGGCTCGCTGCTGGTCACCACTGGCCTGTCGTCGCGGCCCCAGGCAACCTCGTGCATCCACGCGCCAGTGGCTTTGCCAAATCTGGCGATTAAAAATGCGGCATCAAGTGCTGCCAACTCGCCTATGGTTTGTATGCCCAGCGCTGCCAGCTTTTCGTCTGCTTTCGGGCCAATGCCGTTGATTTTGCGGCACTTCAATGGCCAGATTTTTGTTTGTAAATCTTCACCATGCACGATGGAAATTCCGTTCGGCTTGTTGAACTCGCTTGCCATTTTGGCCAGCTGCTTGTTCGGCGCTACGCCCACCGAACACGTCAGCCCGGTGGCGGTGAACACCGCTTTTTGAATCAGCCGCGCCAGCACCCGACCACCTTCACGCTGGCCGCCAGGCACATCTGTGAAGTCGATGTACACCTCGTCCACGCCGCGGTCTTCCATCAGCGGGGCAATCTCAAGAATGGTGTTCTTGAACAGGCGCGAATACTTGCGCACTTCGTCAAAATCCACTGGCAAAACGATGGCCTGCGGGCAGAGTTTGGCCGCCTTCATCATGCCCATGGCCGAGCCCACGCCAAACTGCCGCGCGGCATACGTGGCAGTGGTAATCACGCCGCGCCCTACATAGTCTTTGAGCAGTGGAAAATCTGCCACTGGAATAAAGCGCGAAGCACGTTCGGGCTGCGCAGCCACCAGCGCATCATCGACCTTGCGCCGCCCACCGCCAATCACCACCGGCAAACCCTTGAGTTGTGGGTAGCGCAGCAGTTCAATCGACGCAAAAAATGCGTCCATATCCAGGTGGGCAATTCGGCGAAGGTGTGCGGTCATGGTGCAGTGGCAGATAGGCACCGCAAGCATATCGTGCAGGGCAGCCGGGCGTGACAAAAAGCGTTGCCCACAGGTCGGCGCTGGCTTACAGCGGTTTTTGCTTTGCACTGACAGACCAGAAAAGCCAGCCCATCAAAAATCTAAAGTTCTTAACCTCCCACCGGAAAACCGCGCATGCCCTACATCACCACCGCTGACAACACACAACTTTATGTCAAGGACTGGGGCGCTGGTCGCCCTGTAATTTTGCTGCACGGCTGGCCGCTTTCAGCTGACAGCTGGGACGACCAGGCCATGGCGATTGCCGACGCAGGCTGCCGCGCCATTTCTTACGACCGGCGCGGTTTTGGCCGCTCGTCGCAGCCCTGGACTGGCTATGACTACGACACGCTGTCGGACGACCTGGCAGCTGTCATTGCGCAAACGGGTGCGCAGGACGCGGTACTGGTGGGTTTTTCAATGGGTGGTGGCGAAGTGGCGCGCTACATGTCGCGCCATCAAGGGAAGTCGATCTCCAAAGCGGTGCTGGTCTCGTCCGTGGTTCCCTTCATGTTGAAAACCGATACCAACCCGGTCGGTACCGAGCAGTCGAAGTTTGACGAGATGACTGCGGGCATGAAGGAAGACCGGGCGAAGTTTTTCGCCGGGTTTTTCAAAGATTTTTATGGCGTGGGCCTTGTCTCGCACCCGGTCAGTGAACCGCTGATGGAGGCGTCGCGCAGCGTGGCCATGCAGGCCAGCCTGAAGGCCACACTGGCCTGCGCAGGAGCTTTTGCCACCACAGATTTCCGGCCTGATCTGGCCCACTTCAACGTGACGACCCTGATTATTCATGGCACCGACGACAAGACCGTTCCAATTGATGCATCGGGTAGGGCCGCTGCAAAAGGCATTGCACAGTCAACGCTGCTGGAATACGACGGTGCGCCGCACGGCCTTTTTGCCACCCACAAAGACCGGCTGACCAAAGATTTGCTGGACTTTATTGCGCGCTAGCAGCCTTCGGGTAGCTTCCTGCCAGCAAGATGCCTTGATCAACGGTGTTGATATCGGTCTTGCCGCAAAACGCCATCGTCAGGTCCAGCTCTTTGTGGATGATCTCCAGCGCTTTGGTGACGCCCGCCTCGCCCATTGCGCCCAGCGCGTACAGCCAGGCGCGGCCGATGTACACACCTTTGGCACCCAGCGCGACGGCTTTGATGACGTCTTGTCCGCTGCGTATGCCGCCGTCCATGTGGACTTCAATGGCGCTGCCCACTGCGGCCACTATGCGGGGCAGGGCGCGTATCGATGATTCAGCACCGTCGAGCTGCCTGCCGCCGTGGTTCGACACGATGAGTGCGTCGGCACCGCTGTTAACAGCCAGGCGGGCGTCTTCCTCGTCTTGAATGCCTTTCAAAATAATCTTGCCGCCCCAGCGTTTTTTGATCCATTCCACATCGCCCCAATTGAGCGCGGGGTCAAACTGCTTGGCGGTCCAGTCGCTGAGCGAGCTCATGTCGTCCACCCCTTTGACATGGCCAACAATGTTGCCAAAGCCGTGGCGTTTTGTGCCCAACATACCCAGCCCCCATCGCGGCTTGGTCGCCATGTTGATGATGTTGGGAATGGTTAACTTCGGCGGTGCCGACAGGCCGTTTTTCAAGTCCTTGTGGCGCTGGCCGAGGATTTGCAAATCAAGTGTGATGACGAGGGCCGAGCAGTTGGCGGCTTTGGCGCGGTCAATCAGCCGCTCGATAAAGTCGCGGTCTTTTAAAACGTAAAGTTGAAACCAGAACGGGTGCCTGCCGGTCGCTTCGGCCACATCTTCAAGTGAGCAAATGCTCATGGTTGACAGCGTGAACGGTATGCCAAATTTTTTGGCAGCCCGTGCGCCGCAAATCTCGCCGTCGGCGTGCTGCATGCCGCTCATGCCGGTGGGTGCTATGGCGACTGGCATGGCAACGTTTTGGCCAATCATTTGGGTGGCTGTGCTGCGGCCTTCCATGTTGACTGCAACACGCTGGCGGAACTTGATCGATTGAAAATCCGCCTCGTTCGCGCGATACGTGCCTTCTGTCCACGAGCCTGAATCAGCGTAGTCGTAGAACATGCGCGGCACGCGCTTTTGGTGCAGTACGCGCAGGTCTTCAATGTTGGTGATGACGGTCATGGGTTTCCTTGATGATCGGCCATCGTAGCCCCAGGGCACGGGTCGTGGCGTGAAGTTCGCTGCGCCCGAGTTGAAATTATTTTGATGTGCCCGGCGCTGGCGGAGGTTTTAGCCCTGCGCCGCGCACTTCGAGTTTGATTTCATCGAGCACTTCTCCTTTGGCGTCGGTGAGCTGCACCACATGCTTGCCGGGCCAGGGCAGCCACTTGACTTCTGGCCCGCGTGCGAGTGCTTTGCCGTCGATGCGCCAGGCCACATTGCTGCCCGCAGCCGTGAAGGTCAAGCGTTGGCGATTCGGTGGAATGTCTGGGTCCAGCGCAATGATGACGCCATTGGCGGGGGAGGTGATTTTTGCAACAGTGTCGGTACTTGAAGTCTCTGAGGTGACATTTTTTAAGCCTTTCAGGCCTCTGGCGCAATCAATACGGGCGCAAGCAGCTCCTGAATTAATAGCAAACTGTGCTTGCTCGGTGCCTGCAATAAACCACTCGTCGCGCGCAGCCTCCGTTCCAGCAAAGTCAACGCGCGCGTTCACCAACCCCGGCGGCGGTTTGGGCGCCCGGCTGGGCTCAGTTTTGTGCAGGTGAGCCATCAATGCCGCCCAAACGGGCGCTGCGCCGCTGGTGCCACTCACGTCCCACATGGGCGCGCCGCTGGCGTTGCCGACCCACACGCCCACGGTGTAGCGCTGGGAGTAGCCCACAGCCCAGTTGTCGCGCATGTCTTTGCTGGTGCCAGTTTTAACGGCGGTCCAGAACCGGGTGCTAAGGACGCTATCAGTGCCAAAAGTACGGGCGCGCGCCATCGGGTCCGCCAGGATGTCGGTGACGATGAAGGCGGCTCGCGGGTCGATGGCGGCTTTTAGTTCGGGCTTGACTTGCACGGTCAAAGACATTGCGCTGAACTGGCCACCGTTTGCCAGGGTGCGGTAGGCATTGGCCAAGTTCAAAAGCGAAACTTCAGAACTGCCCAACGCCAGGCTGTAGCCGTAATAGTCTCCGCCTTCTTTGAGCGGCAAACCAGCGCCCCGTAGCTGCCGCGCAAACGCATCGGGCGACACCATGACCAGCGTACGAACTGCAGGCACATTGAGCGATGCGCCCAGCGCCGTGCGGGCAGAGATAAATCCTTTGAACTGGCGGTCGTAGTTTTGGGGGATGTAAAGCCCGCTTGCGGTGGGTATTTGTGTTGAGGAATCTTCCAAAAGCGACGCAGCCGTGATGCGTTTTTCAGCGATGGCCTGTGCGTACAAAAATGGTTTGAGGGTCGAGCCCGGCTGGCGCAACGCGGTCACGCCATCTACATCGGCGGCTTTGCTGAGCTCGTTTGACGAGCCAACCCAGGCCAGCACTTGACCGTTAGCGTTGTCAAGCACCACGATGGCGCCGTCTTCAACGTGGCGGCCCCGCAGCTCGCGCAGGTGTTGCTGCAAGCTTTGCATCGCAAAGCGCTGAAGTGGGGCACGAACGGTGGTCTGGATGGCTTGCTCTTTACTTTGCGCCACCAACCGCCGTGCTAGGTGCGGTGCAACACCTTCACTTGCATCAAACGCCTTGCGCTGCAAAGCGCCTGTGACGAACAAGTCCAGCGCGTCGCAGTCTGGCTTGGCTTGCATCAGCTTGAGCACACCGCAAGCCCTACCAGACACCTGCGCCGCCTTCGCATTCGGCCCCCGCACCAGCGCCGCAGCCACCGCCGCTTCGCGCTCATCCAGCCCATGCGCGGCCTTGCCGAACAGCGTGCGGCTGAGTGCGTCAATACCCACCAGCTCCCCGCGAAACGGCACCAGGTTCAAATACGCTTCCAGAATCTGGTCCTTGCGCCAGCGCGCCTCAAGCACCTGGGTGGACAGCGTTTGTCCGATTTTTTGACCCACGCTTCGGCCGCTGCTACCGGCGCGTAAATCATCGTCCAGCAACCCGGCCAGCTGCATGCTGATGGTCGACGCGCCTCGCGTTTTCGTATTCCACAGGTTGGCCCATGCGGCGCTTGAAACCGCTCGCCAGTCCACTCCGCTGTGCTCGTAAAAACGTTTGTCCTCAGACAGCACCAGCGCAGTGCGCAGGGCAGGGGACACATCACTAAGGGCCACCCATTGGCCACGCCGCACCGTGTTGTCAGTGCGCAGGCGCTGGATGATTTCACCATCTCGGGCCAAAATCACTGTGTCAGACGGTTTAAAATCCTGTTTTACAGTGTCAAAAGAGGCTGTAGCCCAACAAATACGGGCGCAAGCAGCTACTAAAAAAAGAGCAAATAGCGCACGCTTGATCATCTAGCCTGCAACTAGTTCGACGCCAGCCATGCGGGCTGCTTTGGCATCAAAGGTCATCATGCCGTCGCAGCCCATGCGTTGGTATTGGGCAAGAAACAAACATTCTGCAAAGTCGGCGGCGGCGTTCGTATAAATGTGCAGCGCTTGCTCCATCACCTTTTCGTTTTCAATCTCAATGTCATAGGATTCCAGCAGCAGATCGAAAACGCTCATGGTTTGAGCTTTGCTCATTTTTGCGCTGCTACGCAATACCCATTCCATCTCCAGCACAACCGCCAGTGTGATGATGATTCGGGTGTCCTGTCTTTTAGCTTGCTGAATGAATTTGACTGCACGCATCTTTTGCGCAGGGTCATCGCTCAAGAGCAACCGCAGCACGACGTTGGTATCCAGACCGATCATTCAGTGCCTTCTCAAGCGCCAAACCGCATTTTTTCAATCGGAATATTCGGGCCTTTGTATTTGATGAGGTCGGCTAAGTCAAGAATGCTCTTGTTCTTCACCCGCATGATGACTGTGCCGTTAGGCATTTGTGTGAAGTTGAGCTGGTCTTTGGGTTTCAAACCCAGGCTGTCCCGAATCTCTTTGGGAATGGTGGTTTGGCCTTTGGAAGTTAGGGTGGCGTTGAACATAAATTCCTTTCAATATTGGTTTTGGTAAGGATTTTACATCCATCCCTAAATTTGTGCCGTCATGGGGACGAGATTGGTGGTCTGCATGACATGGGCATAGATTTTTCGGGATAACCCAAGCACGTCCACTTGACTTCGCCCTTCCCAGCAGCGCTCTCGGGCTTAGTTAACTCGGGGGCGAGCATCACCACGGCTGGAGGATCTTGCGAAATCGCGATCATCGTGTCCGATTCAGTAACCACGCCGCCGACGATACGTCCTTGCTTTTTGATGCTCATTCCCGCGCCTGAGTTCGCTACGGTCTTTGAGGTTTGAATGCGTTCAGTGATTTCTTCGCGCTGCTGCACTAACAACCGCAACATTGCTGAGACTTGTGCCTTATCCGTATAGCACTGGTAAGCGGGATGAAACATCAAAGATACGGTTGAACCGAGGCCGATAGCCAAAAAGATCAAAAGTAGCGCCGATACTGCCCGCCTTGTTATTTGCCAAATAAGCCGCGGTTTTTGGTCTGCACCGTGGCGTATTGTGTGGACGTGCGCTTCCCAAAAACTTATGAAAACCAATGCCGTTAAAAAT
Source organism: Polaromonas sp. (assembly GCA_031386895.1). Classification (GTDB taxonomy): domain Bacteria; phylum Pseudomonadota; class Gammaproteobacteria; order Burkholderiales; family Burkholderiaceae_C; genus Polaromonas. The sequence goes on along the minus strand of JANNCT010000005.1, from coordinate 24,660 downwards.
GTAACGGCTATCCAGCTTTGACCTTTGCTTTCACTACATGGCGCGGATAACACCATCAATGCGAACGAAAGCAAAACAAAGCCCCAAAAAAGAACATAGGATTTCTTCAGCATCCGTGTTCTATGAAAAATATTCATCACTTCACCGCTTCCACCTTCACCCGCGCATTCGGCGCTTCGCCAAACATTTCGGGGGCGTACATCGCCTCGACCCGGCTTGGCGGCAGCGCGAAGTTACCGACGTTGTTCAGGCGCACTGTGTATTCCATCTTCACCACGCCTTTGGGCAAGTACTCGTAGTAGCTGCGAAAGGCTTCGAAGCTGCGCTCTTCAAATGCTGCGTAGCCTGAGCCTGACTTTTTCTCGCCCTTGGTGGCGATTTCTGAGTCACGCCCCAGGCCACTGCCCAAAATCGTTGCACCGCCTGGGATGGGGTCGGTAATCGCCACCCACGTCATGTCGCTTGAGGCATTGACTTCCAGCGTGATGCGCACCACGTCGCCGCGGGTGTAGATGCCTTTGGACGCTTGCTCAATCGGCGTGATGGTTTTTTTGATTTGATAGCCTGCGTTGAATGGTTCTTTGAGCTGCACCGCGGCGAGCGATTGCAGCGTGAGCCACGGTTTGCCTGCGCCTATGTGGGTGATGCTGAGCGTTTCTTTTCCAGATGCACCTGATTTAGTCCACGGTAAAAACATGCTGTTGTTGGTCAGGTTGCCCGGTGAAGCGGGTGCGCCGAACATCGTGGTTTGGTTCGGTGCTCCGCCCGCATCGGTGGTTTTAACCCGGTCTACTTTTGCCCAATCGACCTGCGCCGTTGCCGCAGCCAGCGCGGCTTTGGTCACGCCCGCAACTGGAGTTGCTTCAAATTTGGCTGAGAACTTGTCTAACGCCAAGCCGCCCCACAGATTGGCCGTAGTGGTGTGCCATGCGCCTTTTTGCTGGCGCGAGATAAAGCCGTTGGCAAGGCGGCCCATGTCGTCCTTCCATGCGGGGTCATCCATCACGGCGAGCATCAATCTCGCCGTGTTGACATCGCCATTGACCATCAGCCACCACCAGTAGTCGTCTTTTTCAGTGCTGAAAATGACTTTGGTGCCTTGATACGACAAGCGCGATTTCAAAATCTGATTGGCCTCGGCGATGCGCTCATCGCGCTTGGGTACATCGTTCACGCGCTTCAAAATACTCAGCCAGTCAATCACCGCGCTGGTCGGCCACTGGTTGGGCGCAATCGTGATGCTGCCCATCATGCGGCCCTGCGCTTTGCCGTAACGCGACAGCGCCTCCAGCGCGGCCAATTTGCGCACGTCGAGGTCTTTGCGGGGCGACCAGAATTCGCGCTGGATTTTGCCTTCTACAAATGCGATCAAGCCGCGCTCCATCGGTGCGCGTACGTCGTCAGGCAAGGCAAACGCCGGGTTGATGCTGGCCGCTTCATGCGTGGCTGCGAGCAGATAAGCGGTTAGTGCATCACTGCCGCGCGCGGCTTCGCCATCACGCGGCGGGAAGTAATTGGCCAGGCCGTCGCTGTCAAGATAGCCCGGAATTTGCCCAACCACCGACTGCCATAACTTGCCGTCGCGCAGGCCAACGGATTTGCTGGTTTTTTGCTCCAGACACGCAAAAGGGTAAGCCGCAAACCAGTCACGCACGCCGTCCACGCCTTCGGCTAACTTGGGTTGTAGTGACATCTTCAACCCACCTCGGCCCGGCAATGCATCGGCGGGCTGGTTCACGTCAAGATTGAACGTGCCATCAACCTGAATCAGCGTGGCTTGCTGCACAGTTAAGGGCGCGGCGGGGATGATGCGCTGCCTGGCTTTCAAGCCATCGCGTGCGCCGTTTACCGTGTCTTTGGCTTCAATCTCCCACAAAATCGCTTCCTGCCGCGTAAAGGCAAGCTGCGCGGGTGCAGTCACCATCCACGCCACTTCACGCGCTTCGCCAGCAGGAATATCAATTGTTTGTGGTTTGAGCTCAAGCAGCGTTGCACGCGGCGCGACTTCTACCTTCATCGCTGCCTTGGTCGTGTTGCGCAGCGTGATTTGCGCCCGAAACTGGTCGTCTTCACGCACCAGGGGCGGCAGGCCGCTGATAATTTGCAAATCTTGCGTGGCTTTGATCGTTGTTTGCCCGGTGCCGAACAAGCCGGTTGCGGCATCAGCCACGGCCACAATTTTGAAAGTCGTCAGCGCATCGTTGAGCGGCACATTCACCACGGCCTGGCCTTGCGCATCCAATTGCACACGCGGGTTCCACAGCAGCAGTGTGTCCAGCAGTTCACGCGTGCCGCTGCGGCCACCACCGCCGCCCGCCGCCACGGCTTTGCGCCCGTAATGCCTGCGGCCAATGATTTCCATTTGCGCGGTTGATGTTTCAACGCCCCACGACCGGCGCTGCAGCATCGCGTCCAGCAAGCCCCACGAGTCGTTGGGCATCAATTCCAGCAGGGCCTGGTCAACAGCGGCCAGCGCCACCTCAGCGTTGGCTGCGGGCTGGCCATTGGGCAGCTTTACGGCAATCGTGACCTTGGCCTGGCCGCGCACGGCGTAGCTTTCCTTGTCGGCCTTCACGCTCACATCCAGTTGGTGCGCCTTGGTGCCAACACGAATTTCAGCCACGCCCAACCTGAACGCCGGCTTGCTCAAATCCACCAGCGCAGTAGGTGCCACGTACTCACGCCCCTCGTACCAGAAGGATGTCCACCATTCTTTAGGCGCTTTAAAGCCCCAGGTAAAAAAGCTGTACCACGGCACTTCACGCAGGCGGCCACGCAACGCCAGCACACTGACATACACGTTCGGCCCCCAGCCTTCCTGGATCTTCAGGCTGATGGTCGGGTCTTGCCCATTGAGCTGCACCACCTGCGTTTCAATGATGCCTTCACGTTCAATCGCCACCAGCGCCGTCGCAAACCTGAAAGGCATGCGTACCTGAAACTTCGCCATGTCGCCCGGCTGGTAGCTTTTATTCTCTGGCAGCACGTCCATGCGGTCGTGGTTTTCACCGCCAAACCACAGCTCGCCCTGTTTGGTCACATACACCGAGCTGGCAGCTTGAATGGTGTTGCCATCTTTGTCTTTGGCGGTCACGATCAGTTCCACCTCACCCGCTTCGCCAAGCTTGGTTTCGCACAGCAGCAGCCCGCGTGCATCGCTTTTACCGCTGCACACCTGGCCCAAGTCCTTGATTTCAGTCTTGTTGTCGTAGGTATAAAAGCCACCCACCATGCGTTTGCGGCTGGTGGTGACGATGCGCGCTACGGCTTTCACATCAAGCGAAATATCTGCCGCTGCTTTGCCTGAAACGTCCAGCGCCAGCGCCTGGAATTTGATTTTCTGGCTGCTGGACACCCAGCCTTCGGTCTTGATGCCCGCAACGACGCCCGCAGGCCACAGCGTGTTCGTGCTGCGTATGGTTTGCACCTCACCGTTCGGGTCAGAGTAGGTCGCCTCCAGCAGCAGTTCTTTCGGCTGCGCGGCCGCTGGCACGTCAGCAATCGTGAGTTTGCCTGCACCGTTTTTGTCCAGCGTCAATGCCATCTTGTCGGCAATCACTTTCTGGTCTTGCGACGCGGTTTCTTCTTCTTCACCCTCAGATCGGCTAGCTGCTTTGCCGCGCGGCGCTGCAAAGCTGAAGTCTTCATAGTCGCTGTAGCTCAGCGTTTTGCCGCGCACCAGCGCTGACACGCGCACCGGCAAGTTCACTGCCCCGCCGCCCGCCACGTAGTTGATTTGTACGTCAGTCGGTACGGCTTTAACGTTGATCAGCGCCTTCTTTTCAACTGGCGTAATGCGGCCTTCAAGCACCGGCAGGCGGAACTCTTCAACCCTGAACTGGCCACTGCTAAAGCTTCTGTTTTTGTCCTCGTCTGCGGGTTTCAGCTCGACCTGGTACACGCCGAGTTTTGCTGCTGGCGGCACCGCAAAAGTGCTTTCAGCACTCTGCCCGCCAGTGGCTGTCTTACGCCACGTGATGCCTTGTGTGTATTGCTGGCCGCTACCGACGTGTGTGATCACCAGCGTTAAGGGCTGGACCGGAGCCAGGCCAAAACCTTTGCTGGTCTCAAGGCGCAAAATATGCTTCATCGACACTGTTTCACCAGCGCGCAGCAGCGTACGGTCAAAGATGGTGTGGGCACGCTCGTCTGGTCGGGCATCGCTGCTGGTGGGTACGTTAAAGCGCCACGGCTCAATGCCTTTGTGCCAGTCACTCCAGGTGAAGGCCAAATCGTCAGCTGCACGCGCACTCACGAAATACGCGTTGCCGCCGTCATCTCCACCGCACCGGGCCGGGTCTGGTGACAGCCCGGTCAGGTAAGCAATGCCCTGTGCATTGGTCGTGGCTTTGGCTACTGGTTGCCCGGTGCAATCTGACACGGCTATCTGCGCGTTTGGCACTACTGCGCCTTTGTCCAGCGTGGTGACCCAAGCCATCGCGTTCTCGCGGCCCAGCTTGAAGTGCACGCCCAAATTGGTCACCAGCGCCGACGTGCGAACGTACATCGTGCGGGCGCCCCCGTAGCGCTCATCCAGCAGTGAGCCGCCTAATTTCGCCGATGCAATTTCCACCACGTGAAAGCCGGGCGGCAACGGAATACCCACTACCTCAAACGGCCGCAAATCCGATTTTTCGGGTTTCGGCAAGTCCAGAGTTTTAACGCCTGCCTGGCCATTGAGCAGCGACACCATGCGCGTTTGAACCGAGTCTTTGCCCTGCTTGTCCAACACCTTTGGAAGCGTGCCTTTTACGTCCTGGCTTGCCAATTTGCGTGAAACCTCGTAGTTGTCATAGCGCTTTACTTTTTTGAACCACGCAATGATCTCTGCATCGGTCTTGGGTTGCAGTGTGTTGACCTGCCCCGGGGCAGAGCTAAGAGTAAGGGTTTTTGCTTGCAGCGCGGCTTCAACATTGCGCAGCGTCACGGGCAGCAAAGCCATGTCACCGGGTTTGGTGCCCGGCTCGGCATAGCGCTCAACAATGCCGAATGGCGCGCTTGAGAACTTGGCCAGCGGCGGCATGGCGGCAGTGGCAACGGTCAAGGGAAAACTGTCGGCGTTGCGCAAATCTCGGGCAGACGCGTCTTTGAAGCCCTTGGGCAATTCCAGCTTGAACGACGTACTTTCAGAAAACACGGGCTTGAAAGTGATGTTATTCACCACGTCTGCTGCATCACCATCGGCATCAAAGGTGGGTTTGAGCGACTCTTTGCCTGAGTTCAAACGAATCGCCTCGGCCAGTTTGCGCGGCACTGGCGCGTTGAAGTTCAGGCTCATCGGGCGAATCGGCAGGCAAGCCGACTGGGCGTTTTCGCGCTCGCAACTAAAACTCGCCGCAAACGGTTCGCGCACGGTGAAGTTAAAGCGCTTTTCAACTGAGTTGGCTACGCCGCTCGGCGTGGCAACGCCCTTACCGAACACCAGCTGCACTTTGCTTGCGGGCGTCAGGCGGCGGTTGCACGCCAGCGTGACAAACTTCAGTGGCTCGTCTGCTGCGGCCTTTTCAAGCCCTTGCGACTTGAGCAGCGCTGCGCGTTCGCTGCCGTCAATCAGTTTGATGGCGATGCGCTCACCCAAGCCTTCCGCGGAGCACCACACGTTGTCCTGAACGGTCTTGAGCGTTGCCGCGCCATTGAGCCGAAGCAGAAAATACTGCTCTTCATCAATGCGCTCGCCAGGGTAGGGCCGCACCGATTGGGCAAAAGGCCCACCGCTATTAAATTTATAGCTGGTTGCGCCCGTATATTGGGCGCCAGAGGCCGATTTAAGCCCTGAACGGACCTGTACAGAGCAATTTACACCGGGCGGCAGATCGTTTTCAAACTCAAACGCCCACTCGCGGTCACTGATCCAGCGGCCACTACCCTTGGTCGCTTGTGCATCGCTGCAACTCAATGTCAAAGGGGCAGCGGCTTTGGGGTCACCAAAATTAACGGCACTGGTATCGAACCTGGCCACCACCTGCCTTATTTTTGACACTTCACCCTGCGGGCTGAGGCTGACAATCTGCAGTGCGTGCGCCTGCAAGGCGGTGGCAGCTGCAAAAGCTGCGATGATTTTCAGTGCGATAGATGCCACAGTGTTCCCTCAGTATTATTTTCAAGCCCAAGGGTAGCGCAATTGACATGACTTTCGGTTACAACGTCAAGGCATGACTTGCGCTTTTGGACATGACAATCGATTCTTTTCATTCAGGACGACCCCCATGACCCTTCAAGCCTTGACGCACCCATCCTTTAAATGGGTAGTTCCCGCTGCCCTGTGCTGGGGCTTGGCGGCTTGCGGCGGTGGCGGTAGTGATGCGCCAGCCGTCAGCGTGGCAACGGGCGGTACGCCCAGTGATGCAGTTGCGCCCCTGCCAGCGCCAGTGGCTGCTGCTGCACCAGCAGCAGTACCAAGCGTGCCTGCGGCTTCAGCACCGGCACCGGCACCGGCACCGGCACCGGCACCTGCACCTGCACCAGTGGCCGGTGCTGACGCCAGCTGCGGCTTGAATGGTGCTGCCGGCATCCAGGCCGAAGTGCTGCAGCGCCTGAACGCGCTGCGCGCATCTGGTGCGGTGTGCGGCACCACGGGGTATGCGGCCACCACCGCTTTGGCTTGGAACACCACGCTGCTGGCAGCAGCAAAAGGGCATTCCACCGACATGGCGCAGAAAAACTACTTTTCACACACCAGCCAGGACGGGCGCAGCGCTGGTCAGCGCGTGACCGCAGCCGGGTACAACTGGTCTACGGTGGGTGAAAACATCGCTGGTGGCCAGGGGTCGGTAGAGGAAGTCATGGCAGGCTGGACCAACAGTCCCGGCCATTGCCAAAACCTGCTGAACCCAAACTATCGGGACGTAGCCGTTGCCTGCGTGCGCAACGATGCAGCCGACTACCGGCTGTACTGGACGATGAACTTGGGGCGCAGCCGCTAAAGGGCCAGCCGCGCCAGGTGCCGCGCAATCTGCAGCCGCACCTGCGCTGGTGCGGTGCCGCCCAGTGTGGTGCGGGCATTCAGCGAGCCGCGCAGGCTCAGGCACTCGTACACGTCTTTTTCTATTTTTGAGTTAAAGCCCTGCAGCACTTCCAGCGGCAGGTCTGCCAGGTCGACGTTGTGTGAAATGGCAGCTTTTACGGCGTGGGCAACGGCTTCATGCGCATCCCGAAATGGCAGGCCTTTTTTCACCATGTAGTCAGCCAGGTCTGTGGCGGTGGCGTAGCCGCGCAGGGCGGCTTGCTCCATGGCTGCTGCGTTGGTGGTGATGCCGCCCACCATTTCAGCAAAAATGCGCAGCGTGTCTTTGAGGGTGTCTACCGTGTCAAACAGCGGCTCTTTGTCTTCCTGGTTGTCTTTGTTGTAGGCCAGTGGCTGGCCTTTCATAAGAGTGATCAAGCCCACCAGGTGGCCCACCACGCGGCCGGTTTTGCCGCGCGCCAGCTCGGGCACGTCCGGGTTTTTTTTCTGCGGCATGATCGACGAGCCGGTAGTGAACCGGTCGGGGATGTTGATGAAACCAAAGTTCTGGCTCATCCACAAAATCAGCTCTTCGCTCATGCGGCTGATGTGCACCATGGCTATCGACGCGGCGGCGGTGAATTCAATTGCAAAGTCGCGGTCACTGACTGCATCAAGCGAGTTCTGGCACACGCACGGCTTGCCTTGCGCGTCCACCATGCCGAGTGCCACAGCAACGCGTTCGCGGTCTAGCGGGTAGCCAGTACCTGCCAGTGCTGCTGCGCCCAGCGGCAGAAAATTCACGCGCTTGCGCACATCTTGCATACGCTCGGCATCACGCGCAAACATTTCGACATAGGCCAGCATGTGGTGGCCAAAACTTACGGGTTGCGCAACCTGCAAATGCGTAAAGCCTGGCATCACGGTATCGACATTTGCCTCAGCAATTTTGACCAGCGCTACCTGCAGTTCAACCAGCAACTCACCGATCAAATCGATTTCACCACGCAGCCACAAGCGCACGTCGGTGGCCACCTGGTCGTTGCGTGAGCGGCCGGTGTGCAGGCGCTTGCCTGCGTCGCCCACGAGCGCTGTCAGACGCGCTTCGATGTTCAGGTGTACGTCTTCCAGGTCCAGCTTCCACTCAAATCCACCGGATTCGATCTCAGTTGTGATCTTTGCCATGCCGTCTTTGATCGAAGCGTGGTCTTCAGCGCTGATGATGCCTTGCGCGGCCAGCATCTCGGCGTGGGCCAATGAGCCCTGAATGTCGGCTTGCCACAGGCGTTTGTCGAAAAATACGCTGGATGTGTAGCGCTTGACGAGCTCGCTCATCGGCTCAGAAAAGAGCGCCGACCATGCTTGGGATTTTTTATCGAGTTGGTTCACGTCTGACTTTCAGTGGCGGGCGCTTTGCGGCATGCAGCAAGTTATTGTGCTGGCGGCCCGGCAATGCAATACTTGAGGCGTGATTTTATCTGCCATGATTGCGCGTTAGATCTTGCCTCCAATCAATGAAGCCAGCCGCACCCCCCAATTTGTTTGCTGAATCAACCCTGCAAGCCACCCTGCTGCCGGGTCTGGATGCCGCAGCGCCTGCTTTTGTTGCGCCGCTTTCGAATATGTTCGATGCCTGCCACGTAGGGGTGGTGCTGCGGGCGGTGCTGTTTGTGCAAAGCGTGCTGGCGGTAGGCACCATGTTTGTAGTAAGCGACCCAACGGACTGGATGCTCCGGTTTTCGCTGCTGACTGGCGGCGTGCTGCCCGCTACCGTTGCCTGGCTGGTCGCCACCTGCGCGTTGAAGTCGACCTTGACCAGACTAATGCCCGCCGTGCAGTGGCTGTGCGGGGTTATGTTGGGCGTGCTGGCTGGGCTCTACGGCTGCGGGCTGCTGCACTTTATGGGGCTGTTGGCGCCGCCACTTTGGTGGGCCAGTGGGGCGTCGGGGGCTTTGCTGTCGGCCATGCTGATGGCCGGACTGTTCTGGCGCGCCCGGGCGCGTGCACCGGCTGCAACCACCGCACGCCTGGCCGAGCTGCAGTCGCGCATACGCCCGCATTTTTTGTTCAACACACTGAACACTGCTATCGCACTGGTACGCGCCGAGCCGCGCAAAGCCGAAGCGGTGCTGGAAGACTTGAGTGAGCTGTTTCGCAGCGCGCTGGCTGACCCGGCCGAGTCGGTCACGCTGAACCAGGAAATTGCGCTGGCAAAAAGTTATCTGGCAATTGAAAAAATCCGCTTTGGTGAGCGGCTGCAAGTGGCTTGGGATTTAGACCCCAAAGCGGGAAATGCGAAGCTGCCGCCCTTGCTGCTGCAACCGTTGGTCGAAAATGCGGTCAAACATGGCGTGGAGCCCAGTGCCAATGGCGCGCAAATCAAAATCTCCAGCCAACTGCGCGGCAGCATGGTAGTGGTCAAAGTGAGCAACACCACACCGGCTGGCACCGGTGAGCGCGGCCATGGGCTGGCGCTGGACAATGTGCGTGAACGGCTGATGTTGCTGCACGATGTGCAGGCCAGGTTTCAAACCGCGCACAAAGATGGCGTGTTTCAAGTCAGGCTGGAGATGCCGGTATGAACCTGAACGTACTGCTGGTGGACGATGAGGAACTGGCCAGATCGCGCTTGCGCACGCTGTTGGGCGATTGCGCCAGTCCGGGTGCAGTTGTGCTGGCAGAGGCAGCCACCGCCGCGCAGGCCATAAGCGCACTGCAGCGCGACGCTTTTGATGTGGTGCTGCTCGACGTGCGCATGCCCGGCGCTGATGGCGTGAGTCTGGCGCGCACTATTTCAGAAATGGCCGTCAGCCCGGCAGTGGTGTTTGTCACTGCCCACGCTGAACACGCGGTGCAAGCTTTTGAGGTGGCTGCTGTTGATTACCTGACCAAGCCAGTGCGGCTGGAGCGCTTGCAGCAGGCGCTACAAAAAGTAGAGCGATATCTGCAATCAAACCGGGCGCCAGAGCCTTTTTTAGTCGAAGAAACACTGGTGATTCAAGACCGTGGCCAGACCGAGCGCTTGCCTTTGTCCAGCGTGCTGTACTTCAAGGCGGAGCTTAAATACATCACCGTACGCACGGCATCTCGCAGCTATGTGCTCGATGGTTCGCTCAATGAGCTGGAGGAAAAATACGCGGCAACTTTCATGCGGGTGCACCGCAATGCGCTCGTGGCGCGCCGTGCCATGCGCGCGCTGGTCAAGCACTATGACGCGGAAGAGGGCGAAGGATGGGCGGTACGGCTCAATGGCCTGGCGGAACTGCTTGCGGTGTCCAGGCGCCAGCTCTCTGCTGTGCGAGAAGCTATCACCCATCAGGCAAACACATTAAAGCGATAACCGCAAATACATCCCGTTGGCCTACTCTCCATTGATTTTGTCCTACAGGTTTTTAGCTGTTTTGGTGCTCCAATTTTGAATTCCCAAAGACCAACCCTTCACCTTGGGCTTCACCACCCTATTGCCTTTTTCCAGGACTCAGCATGAATATTGAGCCAGCCGCCGTACATACGGCCGCTATGCCTGAGCTTGACAAGCTGCCTGCGGGTTTGCCAGACGTAGCCGCACCGACTTCATTGAGTGCTGACGTGCGCATGCCCGTTAGCATTCGGAGCCTGTCGCTGGCGATCATTGCCCTGCTTGCCGGGTTGTTTGTTCTGCAATGGGCCCGGGCGGTGTTTATTCCGTTCATGTTGGGGCTGGTGTTTAGCTACGCCTTGTCACCACTGGTGAACTGGATGGAGGCGCGCCGCATACCCCGCGCCCTGGGCGCCGGCGTGCTGCTTTTGTCGCTGATGGGTGCAATTGGCACGACAGCCTACGCCCTGTCTGACGAGGCCGCGCAACTTGTTGAGTCTTTGCCAGCAGCAGCGCAAAAATTCAGGCAAACCATCAAAGCCCGACAGGGAAAAACGCCGAGCACACTCGACACCGTACAAAGGGCCGCGGCACAAATTGAACAAGTTGCCCAAGGAGCAGCGGCTACTTCCAGTGGCGGTGCAATGCGTGTCATCGTAGAGCCAGCCCGCTTCAACATCAAAGACTATTTGTGGACTGGCACCATTGGGCTGGCGACACTGGTTGGGCAGGTTACTGCAGTGGTTTTTTTGACGTATTTTTTGATGGTGTCTGGCAACACCTTCAGGCGAAAGCTGATCAAACTCGCGGGGCCGTCGCTGAGCAGCAAGAAAGTAACTTTACAGGCGTTGGATGAAATCACCGGGCAAATTCAGCGCTACTTTCAGGTGCAGCTTGCAACCAGCGCACTGGTGGGTGTACTTACCGGGCTGGCACTGTGGGCGCTTGGGCTGGAAAACGCCGCCGTGTGGGCCATTGCGGCTGCCGTTTTGAACCTGGTGCCGTACGTCGGCTCACTGATTACTGCCGTTGCCTCTGGCGCGGTGGCGTTTTTACAGTTTGGCTCCAGCAACATGGCACTGCTGGTGGCTGGCGCATCTTTGGTGATTCACACCGTTGTTGGTAATGTCATCACACCATGGCTGACCAGCCGTGCCAGCCGCATGAACCCGGTGGCAGTGTTTGTTGGCTTGCTGGCCTGGGGCTGGCTGTGGGGTGTGTGGGGACTGCTGCTGGGCCTGCCCATTTTGATGATTGTCAAAGCGGTGTGTGACCGGGTTGATGACCTCAAGCCAGTGGGCGAATTTTTAGGTGCCTGAGCAACTTGCCTAGTTCGCGCCGCTTGCGCATTTTTTTAAAGCGCCGCCCGCATCAGTATTTTTCACCCCACCGCCACACGCGTTGGTTAACATCATGCGCTATTTTGTAAACCTGAAGAGAAAGAAAAACCTATGCTTGAGTTGCTGTCTGACCCGCAAATCTGGATTGCCTTCGCCACGTTGACAGCGCTTGAGCTGGTGCTTGGAATTGACAACATCATTTTTATATCAATTCTGGTAGACAAGCTGCCAAAAGCCAAGCAAGAAATGGCCCGGCGAATTGGCCTTTTCATGGCTATGTTCATGCGCATCGGGCTGCTTTTTATCCTGTCGTGGATCGTCGGGTTGACGGCGCCGTTTTTCAGCGTGTTTGGCAAAGACATTTCAGGCCGCGACCTTATTTTGATTCTGGGCGGATTGTTTTTGATCTGGAAAAGCACCGGTGAAATTCACGAGTCCCTCGAAGGTGTTCAGGCGCAAACCTCGAGCGCTGTAAAAGCCACGTTCGCTGCCGTGATTGTGCAAATCATGATTGTCGACATGGTTTTTTCACTCGACTCCATCATTACCGCGGTTGGCATGGTCGATGAGCTGGCGGTCATGGTTGCGGCGGTTGTGGTGTCAGTCGGCCTGATGATGCTTTTTGCGTCGGCCATTGGCCGCTTCGTGTCGGATCACCCGACCATCAAAATGCTGGCGCTGGCGTTTTTGGTGGTGGTAGGCGTGGTGCTGGTGGCCGAGGGCTTTGGCACCAAAGTTCCCAAGGGCTATGTGTACTTTGCAATGGCGTTTTCGCTCGGGGTGGAAATGCTCAATATCTGGATGCGCAAGCGGTCGGCCAAGCCGGTGGTGCTGCATGACGCGTACCGGCCCGCTGAGGGCAAAGATTCTGCGAAAAAATAGCCTGCAGCCTTATTCTTTAAGCATTTTAGGGCGCTAGCGCAATAAATACGGGCGCTGGCAGCTCCTGTAAGCATAGCAACGGGCGCGCGCATACTGAGGGTCAGCGACTCTGCCGCGCAGCCGCTTTTGTAGGCATTGCCTGACAGTGCGGCGTCGCGCCAGCCCGCCACACCGGACTGCGAAGGCTGTCAGCATGGAGCTTTACCCTGAAGGCGGCTGATGCAAGTTTTACTACATACCGACAACCACGTGGAAGGCGGCCATGAAATGGCCGAGCACTTGAGCGCAGTGGTGAAAGACGCGCTTGCCCGGTTTGGCGAACACGTGACCCAGGTAGAGGCGCACCTTGCAGACGAGAACGGCGCTGGCAAGGCAGCCCCTAAAGATGTGCAGTGCACGCTCAGCGCCAGCGTCGTGGGGCGCGACCCGGTGGTAGTCAAAAGCCGTGCCGACAGCGCGCACCAGGCCATTGCTGCTGCGGCTGCCAAGCTCAAGCGGGCAGTGGCCACGGTTTTAGAAAAGCACGACCCCAGGCAGGCCCAGCAGCGCTCCGCAGCAGCGCCCGAAGCCGACGATTCTTGATGCAGGTGGCCCGGTGCACTTCTGCGCCTGAAGCCTGGCTGCGACCTGGCCATAGCCCGTAAGTTTTACACCCGATCGGTTCACCGATGTCTACTTAAAAAGTTCCGGCTGGGGCAGCCCCGGCTCGCCTGTGTTTTCCCTACTGTGCCAGTGCGCTGGCGCTCCTATGATCTCGGTGCGCAATGTAGCGCAGCCTTTTAAAAACAGGAGCAAGCCATGCCCAGCCAATTACCCAAACCGTCAGCCCCGCATGCAGCCAGTCGGCTTTTTGCCCAAGCAGCAACTGCGCTGGGGTTGGCGGCGTTGGCGGCGTGCGTCAACTTGCCAACAGAAAGTGCAGACGCTGTTTTATTGCGCGCCAACACGGCCATGGGCGGAGCTGCGCTTAAAAGCATTTCTTTTTCAGGCGCAGGCAGTGGCGCCACGTTTGGCCAGGCTTTTTTGCCGGGACAAAGCTGGCCAAAAATCACTTACAGCACTTTTTCACGCGTTGCAGATTATGAAAACGCCGCTTTTCGGGAAGACGCTGCCCGCGTCAGGGCAGAGCCCAATGGCGGCGGCGGCATACCGCTGATGGGCTCTGGCGAGCAGCGCACCAGCGGGTTTTTGCGCGGCACTACGGCATGGAATATGGTCGGCCCTGCGCCGGTTGCAGCGCCAGTAGCGCTGGACGCGCGCGTGCATGATTTGTGGACCACCCCGCATGGCGTCATCAAGGCTGCGTTGGCCAACAAGGCCACGGCCAGCCAGCAAATGGACGACGGCAAACCCATGACGGCGGTGTCGTTCAGCATGCCCGGCCAGATGCGCGCCACGGCCTGGGTCAATGCGGCCGGGCTGGTTGAAAAAATTGACTCCAAAATGCCGCACCCGGTCAGTGGCGACACCGCATCAACGATTCGGTTTACAGACTACAAAGATTTTGGCGGCGTCAAGTTCCCCATGCGCATTCAGCAAAGCATGGGTGGCTTTCCAGTTCTCGATTTAACGGTCAGCGAGGTCAAAACCAACTCGCCATCGGGCATTGAAGTGCCAGCGCTGGTCACTGCTTTTGCTGAGAACGTAGTGGCTACCAAAGCCGCTGAAGGCGTGTGGCACATGGCGGGCGGCTCCCACAACAGCGTGGCCATTGAAATGAAGGACCACATCATCGTGGTCGAAAGCCCGCTGTACGACGGCCGTGCTGTACCCATGCTGGCCGAGGCAAAAAAGCTCAGCCCCGGTAAGCCTATTCGGTATGTGGTCAATTCACACCACCACTTTGACCATTCAGGCGGCCTGCGTAGCGCGGTGGCTGAAGGCGCAACGCTGGTCACCAGCGAGCTGGCCCGCCCGTTTTTTGAAAGCACGATGGCCAACCCGAACAGCATCAAACCCGACGCGATGCAACGGTCTGGCAAAAAAGCGGTGGTGACTGGCGTGAACAGCAAGCGCAGCTTTACCGATGGCAGTCGGGTGGTGGACGTGTACTACATTGATGGCAGCGTGCATGCACAGGGTTTTCTGATGGTGCATTTGCCGAAAGAAAAAATTCTGATTGAAGCCGACGCCTACACCCCGGGCGCGCCGAACACACCCACGCCGGCCAAGCCAAACGACCTGCACGTGAACCTGGTGCAAAACCTTGACCGTTTAAAGCTTGATGTGGCGCAAATTTTGCCGCTGCACGGGCGCATCGTGCCCCTGGCCGAGCTGTACACCGCCATTGGTAAAAAGTAGTGTTTCGGGCTTGTAGCGCAATATATACGGGCGCAAGCAGCTACAAATTACATAGCACTTTAAACCCTTTTGACGCAGGCTAGAGCATTTTTGAAAGCGCCACAGCCGCCTGCTGCAGAAACGCAAACTCATCGTCGTCGATGCTTTGTTCGCTGAAGTCGTAGTGGCACAGCGTTCCAAACAACGTGCCCTGTGAATGGCTGAGCGGCAGGCCGACGTAGCTTTTGATAACGCCCTGGTAAGTCTTGCCGTCCAGCCGGGCGTCTAGCCCCGAGTCAGAAGTGACGAGCTGGCCATCTTTCAGGGCGACCTGACAAAAGCTCTTCGACAATGCCACCGGCGCAGGCACTGCTGTTACCGGGTCGCCCAGCTTGTCGACCAGTTCCACCATTTCAAGGTTGTCGCCAACGATCCGGTACAAGGCGGTGCAGCGGTGGCCAACCCGGCGATTTAAAAAGAGCAGCCCCGCGCTGAGGCCGCCTTCAGCAACCGCGTGTTCAAAGTCTGGCAAATCATCGTTCCACATGTCTATACCTTGGTGCTCGCGTCGGGCTCGTTCTTCATGGCTCCGCGCAAATTCATCGCAAACAACCCGACCTGCAACGCAATCAGCGCTATGGCGCCGTCGTGCCAGCCCCACACCACCCACAAAATATTGCTGACTAGAAATAGCCAGAACCCTACAGAGCGTTTGCGTTTGGACTGCGAAGCGACCAGCCAGGCAGACAGCAAGGTGATGGCCATGGCCGGCCATTGCAGAGCGTTGAGCACGTCGTCCATCACATCAGCGCCATTTGGGGGCGCGATGTGCCGCTGACGGGCACACGAAAACTCTGCAGGTCAGGAAACAGCGCATAAGTGCGCACGTGGCGGTTGCAGATAAACCAGACTTCGTCCCGGTCATTGCTTAAAACAAAGTAGGCCGCGCTGGTCTCTGATGGGTTGTACAGGCCCAGCACCCGGTACGCTTGCCCCAGCGAGAAGCCGCTGCTCAGCGGCAGCGGCTTGGAGCCTCCGTCAAGCTCTTCAATGCGGACATACAGTCCGGTTTCAAGTCCAGTCATCGGGGAGGGCTCGCAAGTTGTTTCTGCGTATTTGGCAGGTTATTCGGGAACGTCAATCGTATGCATGCGGCGGTTGCTCACCCTGCCCAGTTGTCGCAAAGAAGGGTAGGACGAAATCTTTGGTACAGCACCTGCTGCGAGAGTCTGGCGCATTGCGCTGCAAAAAGGCAGGCCATTGCTCAGGCGTCTGGAAGGAAGTTTTCAGCTGAATTAAGCGGCTTGGCCAAAAATCATTGGTTTTAAGCTTTTTAGCGGTTTAGCCCAATGAATACGGGCGCAAGCTGCTATGAAATATATTGCAACAATTACTTGACCTAGGCGTTGCTGCCCTGCGCGCGCAACTGGCGGTGTCGTGCGCAAGCAGACTGAATCGATAATACGAAGTTGGCTGCGCCCCGATGGCCAGCCGTTTGCCCATGCGCCGCTTAGCCTGTGCTGCTTTATATGCGCCGCTTTATTTGGGCACAGTGCACCTTTTGAAAGACACGCCCCATGGCTATCCAGTGGTTTCCCGGTCACATGTATTTGACCCAAAAGGCCATCTCAGAGCGCATCAAGGAAATTGATGTGGTCATTGAGCTGCTTGACGCGCGCCTGCCCGGCTCCAGCGCCAACCCCAAGCTGGCCGAGCTGACCGCGTCCCGGCCCACGCTCAAGGTGCTGAACAAGCAAGACCTGGCCGACCCAGCCATCACGCCGCTGTGGCTGGCGCACTACAACGCCATGCCCGATACCAGCGCCATAGAGCTGGACGCGAGCGAGGCAGCGCCCGCCCGCAAGCTGATTGACGCCTGCCACAAGCTCGCGCCGCTGCGCGGCAGCATGGTCAAGCCCATGCGCGTGCTGATTTGCGGCATACCCAACGTCGGCAAATCCACCCTGATCAATACGCTGACCGGCAAGCGCGCCACCAAAACCGGCGATGAAGCGGGCATCACCAAAATCGAGCAACGCATCGTGTTGGCCGACGGATTTTATTTGTGGGACACACCGGGCATGCTGTGGCCGCGCATCATCGTGGCGCAAAGCGGCTACAACCTGGCAGCCAGTGGCGCTATTGGCCGCAACGCATTTAGCGAAGAAGAAGTCGCGCTTGAGCTGTTGAACACGCTGATCAAACAATACCCAGCTGCTTTAGAGGCGCGCTATAAAGTCGAAATCACGCCTGAGTCAACCGACGAGCAGGTGCTTGAAGACATTGGCCGCAAACGCGGCGCGGTGCTGACCAAAGGCCGGGTCAACCTGCAAAAAGCCGCCGAAATTGTGATTTACGAATTTCGCGCGGCCACGCTGGGCCGCATCACACTGGAAACGCCGGAGCAATTTGCTGGCTGGCTGGCCGCAGGGCAATTGCTGGACGCTGAACGACAGGTTAAAAAGGACGCGATTGAAACTGCGCGCCTGATCAAGTTCAAAAAAATCGCACGGCCTGAAAAGCTGCGTGGTGCCTAGGCTCAAAGCCGCTGCGGCAGCAGTTTTTGCACCAGCGGGTGCAGCACCTTTTTGTGCGCACCAATGGCATAAAAGTGCTCTTCAACGCCATCACAAGCTCCCACGCGTTTAACGCCGTAGCGCGCAGTCAGTTCCTCGTGCACCAGCTCGGTAGCCGGGAACACACCCATGCCCGCTGAGCCGAAGGTTTTCAGCAGTGCGCTGTCTTCAAACTCGCCCACCACATTGGCCTTGACGCCGTTGCGCTCAAACCAATGGTCCAGCCGCAGACGAACTGCAGCGTGGCTGGTAGGCAGCAGCACCGGCACGCTGCCAAGTGAGTGCGGAAAGTTTTTGCGCGCTACCGCAGCCAGTGCGGGCGGTGCATACCAGGCAATGGGCGATGCGCCAAGTGAGTGGCTGTAGACCTTCAGGTTGGGGTTATTGGGCGCCGGGCGGTCGGCCAGCACCACGTCCAGGCGGTGCAGCGCCAGGTCGCCCAGCAAGTCTTCAAACTCGTCTTCATGGCAAATCAGGCGCAAGTTGGGCGTGTGCATGACGGGCTGCATCAACTGGCGCACGGCCAGTTTGGCCAGCCCTTCTGAAATGCCAACCGCCAGCCGCACCGATGGCTTGCCAGACGCCTTTCGCACCGCATCTGGCAGTTTTTCACCCAACTGAAAAATCAATTCTGCCTGCTGCATGGCGGCCGTGCCTGCGTCGGTCAGGGCCACGCCGCGCCCGAACGGTTTTAAAAGCGTGTGGCCAAGTGACTTTTCAAGCTCGCGCACCTGGGTGCTGACGGTTTGTACCGCCATACCCAGCTTGTCGGCAGCCTTGGCCATGCCGCCTTCTTTGGCAACCACCCAAAAATAATAAAGGTGCCGGTAGTTGAAATCAGTGGTCATTTGTGCTGCCTGGTTTAAATGCACATGGTTTTTACGAAGCAATTGTTCCTGATTATCTGCTTTTTCAGAATGAAGAATGCCATTAACGTAGGGCCTTCTTTCACTTCAACAGGAGTTTTTATGCAGGTCATTTTCAAATCCCGTGATGCTGATGCCGAACAGTTCCGCACAACGGCCATACGCCGCGTGCGCTTTGCGATGCGCCGCCTGAGCTGGCTTGCACCGCGCGCCAGTGTGCAGCTTTCAGATGTGAACGGCCCGCGCGGCGGCGTTGACAAGCGCTGCCAGATTGAGCTGGCTACAAAAGGCGGCCCGCCGGTCATCGTTACGTCGATGGCGCGTGACTGGCTGTCTGCACTGCAAAGCGCGTTGACCCGCGCCATCCGTTCACTCATACACAACTACAAGCGCAGTCGCCAGCACCGCTCCGCCGATTTGAAGCTTCCGGCGAGTAGCTGATCAACCAAATAGTCACCCATTCACCGATTTCCCCATTCACTCAGGAAAAATAATGAAATGTCCCGTTTGCCCCGACTCTGTTTTGATCATCACAGACAAGAAAGGGGTTGAAATTGATTTTTGTTCGACTTGCCGGGGTGTCTGGCTTGATCGCGGTGAGCTGGACAAGCTCATAGCGCTGTCAACCGAGCAGAGCGCTCCGCGCCAGCAACCTCAGCAGGGCAGGCCGGATTTTGTGGACTCTGACAACCGGGGTGCTTACGCGGGACAAGGCTATGCGCCCAAACGCCGCAAGTCGTGGCTCAACGATATTTTTGACTGACCAGCCCAACAAGCGCGTTGACGCAGCTCGCGCTTCCTTTTAGTTATCGCCCGGGCAGAAAGTTCTGCCCGGTGTTTTTTCTGTTTATCTTATTTAAATAAAAACCGCCAAGCGCAGGAGTGTTTTCGTGGATACCTTGCTTCAATTTGTATATTCTGATTTTCTGGGCAAAGCCGTGTGGATCTGGCTGCTGTTTATCGGCATTGTGGTCACGCTGCTGGCCTTTGACCTGGGCGTGCTGCACAAAGACGATAAAGAAATTGAAGTCAAGGAAAGCCTGCTGTTGTCTGCGGGCTACATCAGCGTGGCTCTGCTGTTTGGCGCCTGGGTTTGGTGGTATTTGGGCGCTACCAGCGGCATGGAATACTTCACCGGATTTCTGATTGAAAAATCACTGTCGATGGACAACGTCTTTGTGATTGCCATGATTTTTTCTTACCTCGCCATTCCCCGGCTTTACCAGCACCGCGTTTTGTTCTGGGGTATTTTGGGTGTGATTGTGCTGCGCGCCATCATGATTGGCCTGGGTGCAACGCTGGTCACGCAGTTCAGCTGGATCTTGTATGCGTTTGGCGCATTTTTAGTGATCACCGGCGTCAAGATGTGGATCATGGCTGACCACGAACCTGATATTGCCAACAACCCGATCTTGAAATTTCTGCGCAAACGCATGCGCGTCACGCCGGAGATTGAAGGCAATGCGTTTTTTGTGAACAAACCAGACCCTGTTACCGGGAAACCCGTGCGCTGGGCAACGCCCCTGTTCCTGGCGCTGGTGATGGTGGAGATCATTGACCTGGTGTTTGCAGTTGACTCCGTGCCAGCCATCTTTGCCATCACCAACGACCCGTTCATCGTGTACACCAGCAATATTTTTGCGATTCTGGGGCTGCGCGCACTTTACTTTGCACTGGCCGCCATGGTGCACCGCTTCAAGTACCTGAAGTACGCGCTGGCTTTGGTGCTGGTGTTTATTGGCACGAAAATTTTCCTGGTCGGAATTATCGGGAAAATACCACCGGTGTTCTCGCTGAGTGTGACGTTCGGGCTGATTGCCGGCGGTGTGCTGGTATCGCTCTGGAAAACGCGTAATGACTCTGTGGGTGTTCTGGACAAGCCGTAAGTCAGACAGGGCCTGAAAAATGGCTTTGCGCCGGCTGAATCTGGTGCAACTGGTGAAGTTGCGGTCAGCCCAGCGTGCGTAATGGCCCTGGCGCTGGCTGGTTTAAAGCCGTTTATTGGTCATTGGCCATCACGCACTGCGCATCAGGCCATCGAGCCGCGTGTCCCACTTGCTGCCCGGCAACACGTTAGCCATGGCGGAGTCGGACATCGCAAAAGTACTGCGGAGTATTTGCGCGAGCACAGCACGGTAGTCATGGTGGGCTGGCAGGTCACGTGCTTCATTGAGGTTGCCGCGCGCCATGCCGGTCCATTGGCCGTGCCAGCGCCCGCCATTGACACGGTTGCCGACCAGCCACAGGGCGTTGCCGTAGCCGTGGTCAGTGCCGCGGGTGCCGTTTTCTGCAGCCGTGCGGCCAAACTCGCTCATTACCACCACTACATCACCGGGCTCAGAAAAGTCTTGCCGAAGCTGAGCAATGGCGCGGCCCAGGTTGCCGAGGTTGTTGGCCAGCTGGCCTGTAGCGTTGCCCTGGTTGGCATGCGTGTCCCAGCCACCTGCAGACAAAAAGCCCAGCGCCAGATTGCGGTCGTTGCGCATGAGCGTGCCAAGGTGCTGCGCGTCAAGCTGCAGGCCAACCGGGTCTGACGCGCCGTTGCTGGCGGCAAGCATTTGCGCATTTTGTGCCTGGGTGGTGGCGGGCGTGCCGTCTTTGTCGAGGCGCTTGTCCAGGTTTTTGTCCATGGCAGGCCCCATGCGCTTGCCGTCTGTTTCCATTTTTTCAAGGCTCAATTCTTGCGCGCTCTGCATTCGGCTACCAGCGCCTTGCCTGAAAGCTTGGCTGACCTTGTCATTGCCTGCATACAAATCCAGCAAAGCACTTCGGGTTTTGTCATTGGCCAGCACGCCGGTGCGTTGTGCGGCCTGGCCGCGCGCAATGAGCTTGACAGGCGCATCGCCCGCCAGAATCGCCGGATTGGCCTCGCCCACGCCTATTGCGGCGGTGGCGGTTGTATAGCCGCCAGCTGCTTTATTGAGCCACCCCGGCGCAGCGCTGTTTTTGCCGCTTTGTGCAATTTCCATCTCGTACTGCGCCGCAAAATGTGAGCGGTTTGGCGCAGGCAGGCCAGCGCTGGGCACCACGCTGAGCACGCCTTGCTGCCACATGGGCAGCAACGGGGCAAGGGCAGGGTGTAGTGCAAAGGTGCTGTCGAGTTTTAACGCGGTGTTGGCGCTGCCGTCGGGCGCGGCAATGGCGATGTTTGGGCGCAAGGCATAGTAGTCTGCATCGGCGTAGGGCACAAAGGCTGACAGGCCGTCATACGCGCCGCGCAGCATCACCACCACCATGCGGCCTGTGCTTTTTTTGCCTTGTGGTGCAGGCTGTGCCCACACGCGTGAAGCGCCTGCAGTGGCCACTGTGATGCCTGAAGCCAGCAACAGCGCGCGGCGTGAAAGCTGTGGTGTGTGCATGTTCATTTCTCCTGATTTATTTGCGCATGAAGTCTGGGCTGGCCAGCATGAGGCCAGTGCGCGTTGAGGGTGCTTCAAGCGCGATGCGCTCACGGGTTGCAGCGGACAAAAACGGCTCGAGATAGCTGGGTGCAGCCATGCGGCCGCCCAGTGCCAGGGCAAAGTCTGCCCGTCGCGTCAGCGCTTCCGGGGCCAGCCAGGTTGCGGCGTCTGTTTTATAGCCATCGGGTGTTTGCCAGCCGTGCAGGGGCTGGCCTGCCTGGTTTAAAAATCCGAGCGTGAGTTGAATGTCGCGCCGCTCTTTGGCGCCGCCAGCTGCCGCCAGGGCCGAGCAGGCAAAGTCCAGCGGCGTTTTGAACAGGGTGTTCTCTGCCCGCCAAAGCTCTGGCGACCCGACCAGCGTTTGCATCACTGCCCGAATGTCGCCCTGTGTGCGCATGAACGTCGCGGCCAGCGCATCGACGAGTGCCTGCGGCGGCTTGTCAGACACAAACGTAGAGGCAAGGCGCGTGGCGATTCTTTTGGCGGTAGCTGGGTGGCGGGCCAGCATGCGGATGGCGTCTTCGCCTTCTTGCACACCGCCTGATGTGAATGTACGGCCCAGCAGCGTTTTGCTGCCGGTGTCGTGCAGGCGCTCAGCAAAGCGAAAGCCGTCGCCCTGCTGCAGTCCGACCGTCCAGCCGGTAAGGATGCGGGCCAACTCACGCACGTCGTTTTGTGTGTAGCCGGCATCTACGCCCAGCGTGTGCAGCTCCATCAGCTCGCGGGCGTAGTTTTCATTGAGCCCTTTCGCATTGCTTTGCGCCTGGTCTAGATAAAACAGCATGGCCGGGTGACGCGCGCTGGCCAGCAGCAGGTCTTCAAATTTGCCCAGGGCGTTTGTTCGGATGGCATTGGCTGCGTAATGCCCGGCAAACGGCCTGACGGTGCCCTTACCGGTGAAAACGTTCAGGTGGTTAAACCAGAATTCGGTCATCCGTGCCAGCAGCGGGTTTTCAAGTGCTGGGTCGCTGCAAGACATTAGCCGCCAGGCAAGTGCGCTTTGCTGCATCTCGCGGCTAAAGCGCTCTCCTTCGTTTATGCCCATCAACATCGGTTTGGGCGCTGTCGTGCTGGCTTGTGCTCGGGCGGCCTGGCGGGCGTCTCGCTCTTCGCGGTACTCGCGCACGGTGTTTTTTAAAGGCTGGTTAAAGCGTGCCGAATCAGCAGGCACGCTCGCAGCGGTTTGGCTTGCCGCATACGCAGCATCAATCTGGCCCAAGGCCCAGGCTTTCGGGTTGGGCTGCGCCGCCGCCGCAGTGGCCGCAGTTGGCCCGTAGCCCAGGCGCGAGGTTGCGCGCCAAGTCGCCGCTGCGCTGGTGTCGGTTTGTGCAGCGACTGGCTTTGCAAAAGATGCAATCAGCGCAATGCACAGTGCGGCACTTAATGTAGCTCGCGCAGTTAGCGTGATGCTGCGCGCTGCGTTTGAAAAGTTGCGGACTTGCGTTGCACGTTGTGCCATGTTGTTCTCCTGAGCGACGGGATTGTGCTCTTGTCTAACGTCTGTGCGTGCAGTGCGGTTGGCACCTTTACACAGCTTTACGGCTGGTCAGCAATCCCCCGTGGGCGTTATCCGCGCCGTGGTGTCGCAGCACCAGCCTGAGCCAGAGGCGTGGGTTATATTGCCAGTCGCGCCACGCTATTCGTTTATTTTTAAGGAGCTTTGCCATGATGGGTGTTCTCGGAACCATTTTTATCGGCCTGATTGTTGGTTTTATTGCCCGCGCGTTGAAGCCCGGTGACGACAAACTCGGCTGGATCATGACCGCCATTCTGGGCGTGGCGGGTTCATTCTTGGCAAGCTACGCCGGCAAGGCCTTTGGCCTTTATCAAGACGGCCAGGTAGCAGGTTTTATTGCCTCTATTGTTGGCGCAGTGGTGCTGCTGTTTGTCTACGCGCTGGTGAAAAGCAAAGCCAGGTAAACAAAGCCAGGTAAACAAAGCCAGGTAAGCAAACCTGGTTAAACAAACCCAAGTAAACGTCAATATCAAAGAAAGCATTTATGAAAATTGAAACCATTGCCGTCCACGGCGGCTACACGCCCGACCCAACCACCAAAGCGGTGGCCGTGCCGATTTACCAAACGGTGGCCTTTGCGTTTGACAACACGCAGCACGGCGCAGATTTGTTTGACCTGAAAGTGGCGGGCAACATTTACAGCCGCATCATGAACCCGACCAACGCGGTGCTTGAAGGGCGGGTGGCAGCGCTTGAAGGCGGCATTGGTGCGCTGGCTGTGGCGTCTGGCATGTCGGCTATTGCCTACGCTATTCAAACCATAGCTGAGGCGGGCGACAATATCGTCTCAGCGTCGCAACTTTATGGCGGCACCTACAACCTGTTCGCGCACACCTTTCCGCAAATGGGCTTGACCGTTCGCTTTGCCGATGCCAGCAAGCCCGAGTCTTTTGCGCAGCACATTGATAGCCGCACCAAAGCGATTTATTGCGAATCAGTTGGCAACCCGCTGGGCAACGTGACCGATATTGCCGCGCTGGCCAAAGTGGCTCACGCACACGGCGTGCCGCTGATTGTGGACAACACCGTGCCCAGCCCGTACCTGTGCCGCCCGTTTGAGCATGGCGCAGACATCATCGTGCATTCACTGACCAAATACCTGGGCGGGCACGGCACCAGCATTGGCGGGGCGATTGTTGATTCGGGCAAGTTCCCTTGGGCTGAACACAAAGAGCGCTTCAAGCGTTTGAACGAGCCCGACGTCAGCTACCACGGCGTGGTCTACACCGAGGCGCTTGGAGCGGCCGCCTACATCGGGCGCGCCCGTGTCGTGCCACTGCGCAATCTGGGCGCAGCACTCAGCCCCATGAATGCCTTTCAAATCTTGCAGGGCATTGAAACGCTGGCCCTGCGCATGGACCGCATTTGCGAGAACACATTGGCGATTGCCAAGCACCTCAAGTCGCACCCGAAAGTCAGCTGGCTGAATTACGCCGGGCTGCCAGACCACCCAGACCACGCGCTGGTGCAGCGGCAAATGGGCGGCCACGCTTCGGGC
>JANNCT010000118.1:0-29039 GCA_031386895.1 Polaromonas sp. | reverse complement strand
CCACTCCTTCCCATACCGAACAGGACAGTGAAACGACTTAGCGCCGATGATAGTGCAGATTCCTGTGTGAAAGTAGGACATCGTCAGGCTATTAAACCTGGACTAGCCCAGTTGATCGTTGATTGACTGGGCTTTTTCTTTTCTGGCTCTGCTTTCCTTGGACGGCAATTAAATCCCATCGGCAGCGTGTTGGATCGGATCAGCTCAGCTCAGCTGGCGCGGCCATGTAGCGAGGTTTCTAGTCAGGCATTCAAAATGTAGATGCCTTCACGTCTGGCGACTCCGCTTTTTACCAGTTCAAAGCACATTGCTTCGACCCAGGTCTTGAACTCTGAACCATTGAAAAATTGCATTTGAAATTGGCGCAAGCATGGAGTGACTTCCGCCCAATTCAGATAGTCAGCAAACAGCTGTCTTTGTGACTCCAGCAACTTGAATTTAAGCAGCACTTTGGCTGCGTGGCGCGCATGCTTCACCGGATTCTTTACAAATGCATCGAGCCGTTGGCGGGCCGCGCTCAATATCTCGCCCGAATAGTTGAAGATCGGCCCGTGGCCTGGAATCACGATGCTTGGATTTAGCCGCTCAATCAAACTTAATGTCCATTCAACGTCTTCAAATGCGCTGATTCCTTCCAGTTCCGGAAAAACCACCCCAAAACCGTTCTGCCAAAGTGCATCTCCAGAAATAAGTACTCTATCAACGGGTTCAAAAAATATTACCGCGTGAGGATCATGGCCCCCAGCCGAATGGACTTGCCAGCGCTGCAGCCCGAGTTGCATGTCAGTGCCAATATTCAACGTGCGGTCAAATTTAAACCTGGGACAAATCTGCCCAGTCGGGATGTAGAAAAGTCCATCAGCATCCCATGAACTCACCAGCTGAGCTTGACCAGGAGGAATAACGGTTCTCAAAGCCGAATACTTGCACTGCAAAGCTGCATTTCCTCCGCAGTGATCGCTGTGGAGGTGCGTGTTGATCAAAAAATTCAGAGGCCGCCCTTTCAGCCTTGACTCCACAAGTTCAAGCGTTTGTGCGCAGTGGGTTGCGTATCCGCTGTCTACTAACCAACTCAAATCACCGTTATCGAAAAAAATATTGTTCGATGAAAGCCACCCGCGCTCAAAAACCTCCACGCCTGCTGGTAATTTCAACGCTGCAACCATTGGCGAATTGAAGTGGTGGCGCTAACTTTGACTGCGCAACTCAAGACGCAAAATTTTTCCAACGTTGGTTTTGGGTAGGTCATCGCGAAACTCGATGTATTTAGGGCGTTTGTACCCCGTTAAGTGCTGCTTGCAATAGCTGCTGACGTCGTCTTCAGTCAAAGTGGGATCGTTTTTCACAACGAAAACCTTGATCGCCTCTCCCTGCGAGTTGTCAGCAATACCGACAGCCGCGCATTCAACGACGCCTGGGCACATCGAAATGACATTTTCGAGTTCATTGGGAAAGACGTTGAACCCCGAGACAATGATCATGTCCTTTTTGCGGTCGATGATTTTGGTATATCCGTGCTCGTCCATTATTCCAATATCGCCAGTACGCATGAAGCCATCGTGGGTGAATGCTTTTTCATTTTCAAGGGGTTGACGGTAGTAGCCCGTCATGACCTGCGGTCCCTTGATACAAATTTCCCCGGATTCGCCGCTAACCAAAGAAACACCTGCATCGTCTTTGATGGCGATATCGATACCCGGTAGCGGAAGGCCGATGGTTCCGCTGAAATCCTTGCTGGTAATTGGGTTGTTGGTACCAATCGCGCAGGTCTCGCTCATGCCCCAGCCCTCCACCATCGGGCAGCCTGTCACTTCCTGCCAGTGACGCGCGGTTCCTTCGGATGCCGCCATTCCTCCTGCTTGCGAAACGCAAAGGCTGGAGAAATCCAGTGTCTTGAATTGAGAGTGTTGCAGTAACGCGTTGAACAGCGTGTTCACGGCTGGCAACATGTGAAATGGCCTTTTTTTAAGTACTTCAATGAATTTGCCAAAGTCGCGCGGGTTCGGTATCAAAGTCAAATGCGCTCCCCACCGAATCGTCAGCAGACTCAGCGTCAAGGCAAAGATGTGATACAGCGGCAACGCCGCAATGTTGTTGGTCTTGCTAACGTCGCCGATGCGTTTGAGCGCCGGTGTAAACCAGGCCTCGGACTGCAAAATGGCAGCGACGATGTTGCGATGCGTCAACACGGCACCTTTAGAAAGCCCGGTGGTTCCGCCCGTGTACTGCAGAAAAGCGATCGAATCCAGCGTGCACTGCGCTGGCTTTAAAGACATCGAGCGGCCAGACCCAAGTGCGGTTGAAAATGCAGTAACCGCACGGCCATCGCCCAGTGGCAATTTGTAGGGCGGCACCATTTTGGCAAGATGCCGCACGGCAAAAGTCATCCATTTCCCGTACCAAAAGCCCAATAAGTCGCCCATCGACGCCATCACCACGTGTTTGACGGGCGTGCGTTCAATGACGTCTGCCAGTGTTGCGGCAAAGTTTTCAAGAATAACAATCGCAGTTGCGCCCGAGTCCTTCAGCTGATGCTCAAGCTCGCGTGGTGTGTATAGCGGACTGACGTTCACGCAGGTGTAGCCGGCACGCAAAATGGCCACCATCGTTACCGCAAACTGCGGTATGTTTGGCAGCATGATGGCCACTCGCGCATCGGGCTCCAAGCCCAAACTTTGAAGCCAGGCACCCAATGCAGCCGACAAATCATCCAGCTCACCGTAGGACATCCAGGTGTCCATGCACACTGAAAAAGGCTTTGCTGCGTTTTTACTAAACGACTCGCTAAACATCTGGTTCAGCGAAGTGAACTGATCTGCATCAACGGTGTGTGCAACGCCTTCAGGGTAGCTTTTAAGCCAGGGTCTCGTCATATCAACTCCTCTCGAGTCATTGTGCAGCGCCCGACGCCTATGCGATATGGGGCTTGCACCGATGCGTGGCTAACGCACCTCAAACGCAGCCAGTAAGTAGGTCAGTTTGGTCTCACAGGCGACAGCATCGTCGGAGAAAAGAGACGCGATCCACTCGGTTTCACGGCGGCTGATCAGGGTTAAAAATTCATCGGCTCCGCGCATGGCCGCAAAAGCGTCAAAGCCGGCCTCTAAAAACTTCTGCAGAGATCCCAAACCGGCCGCAGAAGCTGGAGTCCGCATCATTTTTAACAGTGTGCGCAACCCAGGCTTGCGCGTCAGATCGTTTAACGACCGGCCCAACGCCAGCACCACTTCAAGCTGTTTGTGTCTGGCAGCAGGGTCAGCTACCCGACGCCAGCAGGCAATGTAACGGGCGGCAGTGGTCAACGTTGGCGCAGATTCCTCCGCCTCCAGCCAGTGGTGCGCCATCTCATTGTCCAGGCGCTCCGTCAGCGCGTGAACTTCAGCCAGCGCTGCAGCCGTGTTGACCACCGCTTGCGGGAATAGCTTGGCAATCGTGCTGGCGATGCGGGCAAACTGCTGGTCGCGGTTCGCGTAGTCTTTATCACCGTACAACTCGTCCAGAAAAAAGCGTGCAGCTGATTCATAGCGCGGGCTTTTCAGCAAATCACTGTAAGTCGCCTGAAACCGCTTTGCCTGGAACCGCTTGATTTGCAAGCTCGCCAATGCCAGCGAAGGATGGGCAGAACGCTCTGCCCGGAGCACTGCAACAGCCTCCAGCGCCTGGTGAATTTGTTGAGCCGATGCGTTCATATTCCTGCGGAATTCATGTTTACCCCAAGTTTATCTAGTAACCCCGCTCTATTGGAAAAGCAGTCGCCATGCGAAACTGTAAAGCATGCATAGAAGAACTCTGCTCAAACTTGGTGTGGCCACAGCCGCAGCGCTGGCTCTGGTAGGCGGCGCTGCTGCACTCATCAAGCCCGGATTCGAACGTGGCCAGCTTACGACCGTTGGACGCGACGTGTTTCGTGCCATCGGTCTTGGCGTGCTTGACAAGACTTTGCCTGATGCAAAAGCCAGCAAGAGTGCTGCGTTAGACACCGTGCTCGCCGACATCAGTGTACTGATCGCTGCATTGCCAGCCCATGCGCAGGCCGAGGTGTCACAACTGTTGTCGATTTTGAGCACATCAGCTGGGCGCTATGGTCTAGCAGGATTGGGCACGCCTTGGGCCGAAGCAACGGCTACCCAAGTTCAAACTGCGCTGCAAGGCATGCGCTTATCAAGCCTGGCAGTACGCCAGCAAGCCTACGCCGCACTGCATGACATCACAGCGGGTGCTTACTTTTCCAGGCCCGACAGCTGGACGATGCTGGGCTACCCCGGCCCCTTGACAATTTAACAGCGGCAAAAAATGAGCCAAGTAAACGACCCCATCAAAGAAGGCCTCAAACGCGGCTGGAAGGTTCTTGGCGGCGCATTCGGTGCACCCCCTGAAAACATCGCTTGCGACGTTGCCATCATTGGCAGTGGAGCAGGCGCTGGCGTCACTGCCGAGCTGCTTGCCAAAGCCGGGTTAAGCGTCGTCATCATCGAAGAAGGCCCGCTAAAAAGCAGCAGCGACTTCAAGCAGAAAGAGTCTGAAGCCTACCCGCAGCTGTACCAGGAAAGTGCCGCGCGTAAGACAGAAGACAAGGCCATTAATATTTTGCAAGGACGCTGCGTGGGCGGCTCGACTACGGTCAACTGGACGTCGTCGTTTCGCACCCCATCGGCCACGCTCGCGTTTTGGCAAGACAAATTTGCACTCAAAGATTTCGGCGTTGACGCCATGGCACCGTATTTTGAACAGGCTGAGCGGCGCTTGAATATTGGCCCATGGCTGACCCCGCCGAATGAAAATAACGACCTGCTCAGGCGCGGCGCAGCCAAGTTGGGGATACCAGCGCTAGCCATTGCCCGCAACGTGAAAGGTTGCTGGAATTTAGGCTCCTGCGGCATGGGCTGCCCTACCAACGCCAAGCAATCAATGCTGGTAACGACCATTCCCGCTGCGCTGGACAAAGGCGCAAAGTTGCTTGTCGAGACCCGCGCTGAAAAGTTCGAGCTGGCCAATGGGAAGGTCACAGCGCTGCTGGTGCGCTCAATAACTTCAAATAACGCCTCAAATAATGCATCAAATACGGCCCTAGCGCCCGAAATACGGGCGCAAGCAGCTACTAAAATAATAGCAAAGCACTACGTGCTGGCGGGCGGTGCCATCAACTCCCCGGCGGTACTGCTGCGATCTGGCGCGCCAGATCCGCATGGCACGCTGGGCAAGCGCACGTTTTTGCACCCCGTAGTGATGTCTTCAGGAGTGTTTGAACAAAAAGTACAAGCGTGGCAAGGCGCACCCCAAACGATTTACACCGACCATTTTCTGGACACACAAGCCATTGACGGGCCCATCGGCTACAAGCTGGAAGCGCCGCCGCTGCACCCGGTTATTTTTGCGTCAACCGTTCCCGGCATGGGGCAGGCCCAGCATGATTTGCTTAAGGCCTTCCCTCACATGCACACGCTGCTGGCGCTGATGCGTGATGGTTTTCATGACCAGTCAACTGGTGGCAACGTCAAGTTGCGCAGCGATGGCTCGCCGCTGCTCGACTACCCGCTAACAGACTATGTGATGGACGGCGCACGCCGCGCTTTGTTGTCAATGATGGAAATTCAATTTGCGGCAGGCGCGCTCAAGGTGCTGCCACTGCACGAAATGGCGCAGCCTTACACCGCCTGGACGCAAGCCAAAGACGCCGTCAACGCACTGCCGATGAAGCCGCTACTGACCAAAGTCGTCAGCGCGCACGTGATGGGCGGCTGCGGCATGGCAGGCATTGAAAAGCTGGGCGTTGTCCGACCCGACGGCGTGCATTGGCAGATTGAGAACCTGTCTATTCACGACGGCTCGTTATTCCCCACCAGCATTGGCGCCAATCCGCAGCTGTCGGTGTACGGAGCGGTCAATCGCATGGCACAAGGGCTCGCTAAAAAGCTGACGGGAAAAGATGTCCAGCTGGCCTGAGCCTGACGTGCGCGAAAGTCGGTAACCGCCATGCTGGCGTGGATTCAAAGGTTGATCACGGCATGTCTTCTGGTTGCCGCATGCGCCTGGCTGATTTACTTTAAAGACAACTCACCCGCGTTTGCCATTGCCGGTTTTGGGCTGATTGTTTTCGGGTACGTCGCTTTTTTGGCGATTGAATTTGTACTGCTGCGCTCTATCAATCGCAGCGACCCAGCGCCTCAAGCCACCGCTGCAGAGCTGCTGCGGGCTTGGGCAGGCGAATCATGGGTTGCCCCACAAATTTTTTGCTGGCGCCAGCCATTTCGGGCGCAGGCCATTGCAGACAATGTGGCCCGGCCCGGTGCGGTCCATGGCAAGCGGGGCGTTGTTTTCATCCACGGGTTTTTTTGCAATCGCGGATTTTGGACGCCGTGGCTCAAGCGCTTGCAAGGAAGCGGCCATGCATTTGTTGCACTCAGCATGGAGCCCGTGTTTGGCTCGATTGACGACTACACCGCGCAAATTGACGCCGCTGTAGAGCAGGTGCGCCTGGCCAGCGGCATGCCGCCCCTGCTCGTGTGCCACTCCATGGGCGGCCTTGCAGCGCGGGCCTGGCTGCAAACCATGAAGGCCGAAGCGCGGGTACACCACGTGGTCACGATTGGCACGCCGCATGGCGGCACCTGGCTGGCGCGATTCAGTCGCGGCATCAACGGCATGCAAATGCGCCTGGCATCCAGCTGGCAAAGCGGGTTGGATCTGGACATGCCGCCAAACCGCCACACCTTGTTTACCTGCTGGTACTCCAATAGCGACAACATCGTTTTTCCGGCGAGCACCGCCACGCTGCCAGGCGCTGACAACCGCTTGCTGCGTGCAGTTGCACACGTTCAGATGGCTTTTGAGCCACTGCTGATGAACCAGACACTCGAACTGCTGGCCACCAGGCAGCACAACATGGCACAGGCTTTTAAAATCCCTGCAACCTGAAAATACAAGATTGAGCAGATCAAGATGCCTTTAATTGTGGTGATGGACGACGACGCTGGCACCCGCATGCTGGTCAGCCAAGTGTTGAAAAAAGACGGTTATGACGTGATCGCGGCTGAAGACGGCGAAAAAGGCCTGGAGCTGATTAAAAAGCACCGGCCCAATTTAGTTGTCAGTGACGTGCAAATGCCGCTGATGGATGGTTTTCAGGTGCTGGAAAACGTCCGCAACGACGCTGACATCGCCGCAACGCCAGTTATTTTGCTCACCTCGCTGGCTGAGCGCAGCCACATGCGTTTGGGCATGACGACTGGCGCGGACGACTACCTGACCAAACCCTTTGAGCCGCAAGAACTTCGCGAAGCCGTGAACGCACAGATCAATAAATTGGTGCGCCTGGACGTGATGCGCCTGATGGCAGTTGACGCAGCCGTCACCAACGCCGTGCAAACTGAGCGCCATAACATCAACGCCCTGTATGAGGCCAGGCTCAGCCAGAGCCTGAGCGAGCAGTGGCCCGACGGTGGCTTTGTGCGGCCCAGCGAAAGATTTGCCAACGCCACTGCGCTTTTTGCCGACATGCGTGACTACGGCCACTGGGCGCAGCGCTTGTCCAGCACCGAGTTGGGTGATGTGGTGCAGCAGTTTTATGGCACCGTAGGCGACACCGTGCATTTGTTCGGCGCCCACTACATGCAATTTGTGGGCGACGGCATGCTGTGCGTGTTCGTCGATGCCGGGGACACGCACTCGGTCAACCACGGCTTGCGTGCCGCACGCGCGGCTTTGGGGTTGAACGACACCACCCGCCGACTCGACACCTACGTCAAGCAGCGGTTTATTGACCGTTACTTGCCGCCCTTTACCCTGAACATTGCACTGCACAGCGGCCCGATTGCTTTTGCCAAGCTCGATGGCCCGTTTGGTGAAAGCGGGCAAACCACACCCGTAGGCGACGTAGTGACCGCCGCGCTGAAACTGTATGCCGGGCAGCCCACGCTTGACTGGACGATTGCGGCCAGCGTGCAAACTGCACGCCTGGTGACTGGGGCCGTCAAGCTTGGCCGCCGTGCGATGGTGCAAATTCCCAGCCGCACCAACGCGTTTGACGCCGTCGAGTTGATTGGATTGCAGTGACCCTGCACGCACCCCACCGGTCGTTTTCGCTGCAGACGATTTTCCTTGCCAGCTTGCTGTTTTTCTGTGTGGTGCCCGCCGCTGTGGTGGGCTGGGTGTTGTACCGCAGCAATGCGCAGACGTCAGATCTGCTGGCCGAAGCCATTGTGCGTGACGTCGCCCAACGCGTGCAGGCCGACACCGATGACCACCTGCGGCAAGCGCAAGTTGTCTTCAATGGCCTGGTTCCCAGCCGCGGCAGCCCTGCTGAGTTGATTCGCGCCAGAAGGCTGGCGACCGACCCGGCGTTTTTCGAGGACACCGCATTCGCTTTAACCCGCATGGCTCCCAGCGGCTCTTATTTGTACTTTGGCGGCGCGGCAGGTGAATTTGTCGGGGTTGAGCCGATTGCGCTCGACACCGCTGGCGCAACACGCGTTGGTATTAAAAAACCTGGCGAGGCTGCGCGCAATTTTTACACCGCGCAGTTTCCCGGTGACCGAGGCGGCGCTGTAACGCCCGAAGTCAAAAATTACGATCCAACCGCGCGGCCCTGGTACGTCGACGCCGTTGCTGCGGGAAAGCGCGTTTTTACGCCGATTTACCCGGCTGCTGCCAAAAAGCAACTGGTCATCACGCTGTCTCAACCCATTTTTAGCGAAGACGGCAAAGTGCTCGGCGTGTTCGCCAGCGAGGTGTATTTAAAGCGCCTGTCAGAGCTGATGCAAAGCTTGACCATCAGCCCGCGCGGCGTGGCTTTTTTGGTCGACGACAAGGCATTTTTGGTGGCCAGCTCTGCCGGAGATGCGTTGTACGTTGAGGCAGCTGGCAAGGTCGAGCGTTTGAAGCCCGACGTCAGCAAAAACCCGATAGTGCGCGCAAGTTACGCCGACCTGGTGGCCAACCCGCTGGCATTTACCGTGCCGGGCACGGGCGCCGCGTCACTGCGCCGCATCGCTTTTGGTAAAGACGTACTCATCGTCACCGCGCAGCCGTTTGGCGAAAGCGACGGCCTGCGCTGGCGCCTGGTGGTGGCCGTGCCCGAAAGTGACTTCACAGCGCAAACGCAAAGTGCCATTGAAAAAACCCTGGCAATTGTGACGCTGGCAATTGCACTGGCGGCGGCTTTGGCGATGTTGCTGGCATACCGGTTCACCCGCCGCTTTCGCAATCTGGCGCTGGCCACCCAGCAGCTCGGCCGTGGTGAAGTCCCTGAACTGCAAAGTAATGCGCGCATTACTGAGGTGCAAACGCTGGCCAGCGCCCTGCGCAGCAGCGCGCTTGAGCTGACGCAAAGCCGCGCCGACCTGCAGGACAAAGCTGCCGCTTTGCAAGATGCCAATGAGCACCTTGAAGACCGGGTTGAATTGCGCACCAGCGAGCTGCTGACGTCCCGCGAAGCCGCGCTGGACGCAGCCAGGGCCAAGGCATCTTTTCTGGCCACCATGAGCCACGAAATCCGCACCCCACTGAACGGCGTGGTGGGCATGACCACGCTGCTGGCTGACACGGCCCTGAACCATGAGCAGCGTGACTACCTGCACACCATGCGGGTATCCAGCGACCAGTTGCTGGGCGTGATCAACGATATTCTGGATTTTTCAAAAATCGAGTCGGGCAAGCTTGACCTGGAAAACGAGCCACTCAATCTGCAAGCCACAATGGAAGAGGCCTGCGACATGGCGGCGCAGCGGGCGCGTGAAAAAGGCCTTGAGCTGCTGGCAGACATTGATGCTGACGTGCCCGAGTGGGTGCTGGGCGATGTGACCCGCCTGCGCCAGGTGCTGCTGAACTTCATCAACAACGCCGTTAAATTCACGGCCAATGGGCAAATTGTGGTGAGCGCGCACGTACGCCCGCACCCTGAACCCGCTGGTGCCACGCCATCGCCTTCAATGGTGCTGGAGTTTCGCGTACAGGACAACGGCATCGGCATACCGCTGGATCGGCAATCGGCGCTGTTCCAGTCGTTCAGCCAGGTGGATGCGTCCACCACCCGAAAGTACGGCGGCACTGGTTTGGGGCTGGCCATTTGCAAGCGGCTGGCCACCCTGATGGGCGGTGAAGTCGGAGTGCGCTCCGCGCCGGGCAAGGGGTCAACGTTTTGGTTTACTGCAGCGCTTGCAGTCACGGCAGCGCCCAGCCACGCGACCGCTGATGACGAATTTGCAAGCCTGGCTGGCAAACGCGCGCTGCTGGTCGACGACACGGAATTGAACCTGCGCATTCTCGACAAACAACTCAAACGCTGGGGCATGCAAACCGTGGCGTTCGAGCGCGCCCCAGCTGGTCTTGAGTGGCTGGCCAGCAACACCTGTGACGTCATCATCACCGACATGCACATGCCCGATATGGACGGCGAAGAGTTCACCCAAAAAGTGCGCCAGCGCACCCCGGATGCACATGTGGTGCTGCTGACCTCAGGCGCCATGCCGACCGGCCCCGCAGCCAGGCTGTTCGATGCGCGGCTGCTCAAGCCGTATCGGCAGTCGCAGCTGTTCAATGCGCTCAGCCGCGTAACGACCCTGCCTTCACACAGCGGTTTTGATGGGCCTCCAGCGCCCGCCAAACCCAACGCGCCACAAAAGCACCAGCGCATTCTGGTGGCCGACGACAACGCCATCAACCTGAAAGTTGCGCTCGCCATGCTGGCCAAACTCGGCTACGACGCCGCCACTGCCAGCAACGGCCGTGAGGCAGCAGACATGGTCAGCCAGTCGGTCTCGCGCCGGCCGGGCGCCATGCCATTTGCGGCCGTACTGATGGACGTGAATATGCCGGTGATGGACGGCTTTGAGGCGACGCAGCTCATTTTGTCGACCCACGCTCAGGCCGCACCGCCGCTGATTGCGCTGACCGCCTCGGTGCTGGAGGAAGACCGGCAGCGGTGCATGGACGCCGGTATGGTGGGCTTTTTGGCCAAACCGATGCGCATCGACGAGCTAAGCGAGGCGCTGGCACGTTATGCACCCGCCTCACCTGTTTCACCGGCTGCGACTGAAGCTACTGATTTAATAGCAGCTAGCGCCAGAATCTATTCGGCTAAAGGCATATCTGACCCAAAATTTATAGATAGCGAGGCAATTGCCGCAGTCTTGCTGGACCCCACGCGGCTTGAGCGCTTCAAGGAATTTGACGACGAACAGCGCACCATGACGCGTGAGATCGTGACGCTGTTCATTGAAGATGCGCCCCAGCGGTTAAAAGACATTCGCCATGCGCTGGCGCTGACAGACAGCGGCCAGCTCTCGCGCGCTGTACATGCCCTCAAAGGCGCGGCAGCCAACGTCGGTGCTACTGCACTGGCCGGCAGTTGCGGTGATCTGGAACACGCCTGCCTGCAAGGGCTGTGGCCTCAAAACGCCGTTGGCAGCGTTGAAAGCATTGCACAGCTATGTGCCCAAAGCGTGGCCGCGCTCAGGCAGTGGCTAAGCGCACATCCGTTGCCGGGTGATCTGCAGCAGCCAGCCTAGCAAGTGCTTCAAGCTGCGCGCACAGCAACGTACAAGCGCGCAAGTGCAAGCGTGGGGCTAACGAAGCCGAAAAAGTGCACGACGGATGTGTCGCTGAAAGCACAACGTGCTAGATTACGGCCACCATGAAGCCGCAGATCCCAGCCACTGACGATTTGTACTTACACCTCACACCAGCCCTGCGCGCACTCGCCATGCGCGGTGTGGTCCACAGCTACCTTAAAAAAGCCATACTGATCAACGAAGGCGAGCAGGGTGACAGCGTTTTTGTGTTGCTTACAGGCAGTGTCAAGGTGTTCTCGATGCACCCCAATGGCCGCGAGATCACCTACAGCAAGATTCAGGCGGGCAACTATTTTGGTGAGATGTCGCTCGACGGCGGGCCCCGCTCAGCGTCTGTCATGGCGCTGGAGCCCTGTACCTGCGCCGTACTGACCAGGCGCGACCTTAGCGAACATCTGGCGGCCGAGCCGCAATTTGCATTTGATCTGGTGGTGCAGGTCATACACCGGGCGCGCGCCGCCACTGAAGCGGCCCGCAGCATGGCGCTGCTAGATGTGTATGGGCGGCTGGCTGGCGTGCTGCAGCAAGACCTGGACGACTCGCACTACCAAAGCTTGTCAGGCTGTAAAAACAAAGCGGGCCAGGCCTCCGGCACAGCGCTGCTGGAGCCGCATATTCTGGAGCCCATTACCCACCAGGACATTGCTGGCCGCATAGGCACATCGCGCGAGGCAATCAGCCGCATCCTCAAAGAGCTGGAGCGTGGCGGCTACCTGACCATGAGCACCAGGCGCATCACGCTGCTTAAAAAGCTGCCTGAGCGGTATTAAGTTGGCGGGGCTAAATGCTATATATTTCGTAGCTACTAGCGCCCATATCCGTTGGGCTAAAGGCGCTTTTGAGTAGTACGATAAACTTTTCCAACCATTTTCTGGATTTTTGAATCTTTCAACCATGTCGTTACGCTGTCAGTCCTGTTTTACCTTGTGCCTGGACGTTTCCCGATTTTGCGGCAACTGCGGCGCAATGCTGGCCTCTGACGGCTTGCTGCCCGTTGGCAGCATACCTGCGGCTACGCAAGAAATCGGCTGGGGAGGCTTGAAGCATGCCACCATCGTGTTTGCCGATATCGTCAGCTCCAGCGAGTATGTTGCATCGCTCGACGCGGAGCAGGCCATGGACCAACTGCGCCCAGCGGTGCAGGCCATGTGCCAAGCTGCCGAGCGGTTTGGCGGTACCGTGGTTCGCACGCTGGGTGACGGCATCATGGCTTTGTTTGGCGCACCATACGCGCTAGAGGGGCATGCTTTCCTGGCCTGCGAAGCCGCGCTGGCCATGCAGCAAGCCTTTGGCAATCATCCCCAAGGCCTGCGCATCCGCGTTGGGCTGCATAGCGGGCAAGTCGCACTGGATGCGGATGCAGCCGATGCGAGCAAAGGCGGCGGCGTGCATGGCCATGCCATTCATCTGGCCAGCCGGGTGGTCGGGCTGGCTGAGCCTGGCGGCATTTGCATGACGGCGGCTTGCCATTCGCTGGTTAAGGCCAATTGCACTGTGCTTGCGTTGGGCGGTCATACGCTGAAAGGCGTCGCCGAGCCGATCGAGATTTACCGGTTGGTTGCCATGAAAAGTGATGCCGACAGCGCGTTCTTTCGTGAGGCCGCTTTGTCGCCTTTTCGAGGCCGCGTGCTTGAGTTGGTAGCGCTGCAAGACGCCTTGAAAGCCGCTCAGAATGGTAACGGGCAGGTCGTGGGTTTGTCCGGTGCGCCGGGCTCGGGTAAAAGCCGTTTGTGTCATGAGTTTGCGCAGTGGTGCAGTGGCAAGCAGATCCCTGTTTGGGAGGTGCGCACGCAGCTTTACGGGCATGCCACACCGTTGCAGCCGGTTTTAACGCTGCTACGCACCTGTTTCTTTAATATCGGCACCTTGCATGATGCCGCCCAGGCCAGGGTCTGCGTTGACGAGCGCCTGGCTTTGTTGGGGGATGCTGCGCCAGGTGATGCAGTTTTGCTGTATGAGTTTTTAGGGATCCAAGATGCAAGCAGTCTGCCAGGTGGCGTAAGTCCCAAAGCCAAGCGGGCACGATTGCTGGGCCTGCTGCGTGAGCTGGTCAAACACATGGGGCAGAGACCCTGCGTCATCATTTTTGAAGACCTGCACTGGCTGGACGATGCCAGCGTCGAATTTTTACTGATACTGGGCGAAGCCGTTGCTGGCACGCATTTGCTTTTGGTCCTGAATTACAGATCGGGAAATCCAGTGCCCTGGGCGGCCTTGCCGCATTTTCGCGGCGTGGTGCTGGCAGACTTAAGCGCCAGCGACACGCAAAGCCTGGTGCAAACCCGGCTGGTTGACCACCCGTTTCTGATGGGGTTTTTGCCCCTGATTGTGGAACGCTCTGCGGGCAACCCTTTCTTTGCAGAAGAGCTGATCAGCACGCTGATCGAGAAAACAGCAACACTTAAACTGTCAGCGCAAAATCCGCCAGATATCGCCGCGTTGTCGCAAGCCCTTCCTGCCACCGTACAGGCTGTGATTGGGGAGCGAATTGACCGTCTGGTCGGAACGCAAAAAACCCTTCTACACATTTGTGCCGTGATTGGTAAAGAAATACCGCTATCCGTGTTGCAGCAAGTCGCCGTTTATCTGGTCAGCCAGATGGAAAGTGGCCTTGATGCCCTTTGTGAAGCGGAAATGCTCAAACTTCTGCGCGAGATATTGGGAGGCAAACGGTTTGCGTTTCGCCACCCCCTGATTCAGGAGGTGGCTTACACCACCCAGCTCAAGGCCCGCCGTGCCAACTTGCATGCGGCTGTGGCGGTAGCAATGGAGGCGCACTACAGCACTCAGCCAGGTGAGTTTGCGGCGTTGGTGGCTTACCACTTTGAAGCTGCCAGCCTGTTTGTTCAGGCGGCTGTGCATGAGGCTACAGCGGCCAAATGGCTGGGCTCCACCAATTCCGCCCAGGCCATCAGGCATTGGCGCAAAGTCTGGACACTGCTTGATGGGCAAGAGCGCTCTTTGCAGGTCAACAGTTTGCGCGCGCTGGCAGGTGGCCGAATCGTTTATTTGGGCTGGAGAGAAGGCTTGCATCCTGAAGAGGTTCAACAAATCATTCATGAGGCCATCAACCTGGCGCAAGATGTTGACACACGCCTGCATCAGTTGTTGTTATTTGCTCAAGGTCGAATCTTGCAGTCCAGGGGCGGCCCGGCTGATGACTATGTGGCGTGCATTCAAAAGGCGCTTGCCCTGAGCCAGTCTGCAAAGGATGTGGGCCGTATTGCCATGCTCCATGTCGCGCTTAGCCAGGCGTATGCCTGGACGGGTTTACTGAACGAAGGCCTGGCAGCCAGCGACGTTGCCGTGGCGGGGCTTGAACACATTGACAGTTTTGACCGCGAGTTCATTGACTTCAGCATTGAACATTGGGCGTTGGGGATTCGTGCCCGTCTGTTGATACGCATGGCGCGTTTTCAGGAAGCGAAGGCTACGCTGGAGCAGATGCTTTCACTGGACAAGGGGCTGGGTGATCCGGTCATCGGCCAAATCGCGAATCACCTGCAGGTTGAATTGGCATCATCTTCAGGACATGCAAAGCTTGCGCAGATGCATGCCGAAAAGGTTGCCCAGATCGCGGCTCAGCATGCCAGTCCCTACTCAAAAGTTTTTGCGCTTTGGTGTGCTGGTTCAGCCCAAATCGCGGATAGCGATTTTGATGCTGCGCTTCAAAGTTTTACGCTGGCTTTGCAAGTCATCACGCAAACCAGAGTGGCTGTTGAATTTGAAACTGAAATACAGGCAGGTCTTGCAGAAAGTTATTTGAAGACTGGTGGACGCGAGCAGGCGATGCAAATTGCTGAAGAGGCTATCGTTTTGTCAAGGCAGCGCAACAATCGATTGACTGAGTGCAAAGCGCTTATCGTCTGTGGTGCAGCGCTGAAGTCAACTGGAGGCGTGGCTGGTGTTGCCAAGGCTGAGGTGTTGTTCGAGCAGGCTCAGCAGCTCATTGAAAAGACGGGGGCCAAAATCCTTGAGCGTGAACTTCAGCTAGCCCGAAGCAGCTGATTTTTTACGCACGAGCAGGGTGTACTCGCGCATGCCATAGTTGGCAATGAGTTCAACGTCAGCATCCAGGGTTTGTTCGCAGTAGCCGAACCAAATCGCCGGCGGTACGCGGTAAAGCTCTTGAATGAGCGGTACGCCAGCCGTATTCGGGGCTAAAAAGTTAATCGAAAACCCCCGACGGCTTTTTGCATGCATTTCGCGCAGTGTTTGTTCAATCATCCGTTCCCAAGTGGCTACAGATTGACTTAGTTTGACATTGAAAATGCCGCTGGCCACCGAATAGTCAGCGGTGCGATAACCAGAAGCTGTTTTCTCAAACAATACGCCAGCGCGGTTTTTCCAGCGTTTTTGCGCATGGGCAATCATTGGTGCTGAGATGTCTACCCCAAGGTAGTCAATCGTTTTGTTGCGGTGTCGCTTGCTCAGGAACCCGAGCAGTGCGCCATAGCCGCAACCTATGTCGTTGATCAGCAGCGGTGCATCGAATTCACAAACTTTGAGCAGCTGCACAAATCGCATTTCCTGCGTTGGTCTGCATGACCAGTCCACACCCAGCGGCGTAGCGCCATAGGTCAGAATTTTTTTTGAATAGTACTGCTCCACCTCGCCAAACAATTCGCCCAGGCTAGAGGCACGACGTGGCGCATCAGGGGCTGTGATGGCCACGGCACTCATGCAAACTTTATTTTTTGGTGGTCTTTTTTCCTGCCGCTCTGGTCTTGCGTGCAGCATCGGCAGCCTGCACAGATTGCATGGGCAGCGAAACAGTCAGGTAGTCCTGTTCGATGTAGTGCAACGGGCGAGATTTGTCCGTGATTTGGACTTGCGCATTTTCCTGCATGGGGTGTGAGGTGAAGTACACAGGCAAAGGTGCTTTGGCGGCCAAATTCTTGACCAATGCGTTCACGATGGCTGAATCACCGTCTTGCCTGGCTACGTTTGACTCGTGCTTGCTCAAAGCACCTACCAAATCAAGCCAGCGATTTTTGACCTCGTTGTTGCGGGCACCCAAATTCAGTGCTGCGACGCTGGTTCTGAAGGAACGCCCTTTTTTCAGAATTTTGAACTCGTTTTGAAGCGCCACCATCTCGTCAATACCGCCGTAGAGCGTTGCAAGGCCCTGCGACGGGGCAAAGCGCAGATTCAATTCATCGAGCATGCTGCCGATGTAAATATCGTGTTCTTTCATGAACCAGCCCATGTGTGATCTCCTTCATGTTGCCTGTAAGCCCAAGAGCGGGCTTTCGCATATTAAGCGAAGCAACAAATATTCACCCATTTATTCTGAAGCAGAAAATAACAAAAATAGACTGCCTTGGCGATCTATCCGTGAACGGATTAGGGCTGGTGCGCTGCAGCGCCACGACCTGGCGCTTCCAGGCTAAATTTCCTGGTCTTCTGACAGCATTGCATTTGCTGAAAGTTCGCTCAAGCTTTTCAGCTGCGCATACAGCGGCGTAAAGTCCGGTGCGGTGATGTCAAACAGCTGCTGAAAGCTGTCAATCACAAAATACGTTTGCTGATAGCTGTCGATGTTGTATCGGGTGCGCATGCAGCGCAGTAAATCAAGAGCAATGCGTTGCGGCTCGTTGCTTTTCACGGCGTGCACCAGCTCGCCCGATGAGCTCAAAATGCCTGCGCCGTAGGCTCTCAGTCCATTGGCCTGTCGCATCAAACCAAACTCAATCGTGTACCAGTACAGGCGTGACAACTGCTCGCAAGCGCCAAGCCCATGCGCCTTCAGCCCGCCTGCGCCGTAAGCTTGCATGTGGTCAGCAAACACCGGGTTGAACAGCAGCGGCACGTGCCCGAACAGGTCGTGAAAGACATCGGGCTCCACGATGTAGTCGTACTCTTCAGGTTTGCGAATCCAGTCGGTCACCGGAAATTTGCGGTTTGCCAGCAGCGTAAAAAACGGCACTTCAGGAATCAGCCCCGGTACTGCCACCACTTGCCAACCAGTGGCTTTGAAGAGGCGGTCATTGATGTCGTCAAAACGCGGGATGTGGCTGGATGCGCCCAGTGAGGGCAGGGCGGCGATGAACTCGTCACACGCCAAGCCGGGTAGCAAGACCGTTTGCCGCTCGTACAGGCGGCGGTAAGTGTCGTGGTCTGCAGCGGTGTAGGCGGCGTAGTTTTGCGGGCAGGTGTAGTCGGCCATCACTTGGCCGCCGCGTGAATAGTCACCCCGTGGCGGGCGGGTGCTGCCGCCATAGACCGTGGGAGTCATGCTTTTGCCAATACGCCGCGCCGCATTTGGTCTAGCTCAATCGACTCAAACAGCGCTTTGAAATTGCCTTCACCGAAACCATCGTCGCCCTTGCGCTGAATGAACTCAAAAAAAATCGGCCCCAATTGGTTTTCACTGAAAATCTGCAACAGCAGCGCGCCTTTTTTGCCGTCGACCAGCACCTTGCGGCTGTAGAGCTCGGCCACGTTTTCACCGTGGCCGGGAATGCGTTTGTCGATCAGCTCGTAGTAGGTGTCGATGGTGTCCAGCAGCTTCACGCCTTTGCCGCGCATCATGTCAACCGTGGCCATCAAATCACCGCTGCCCATGGCGATGTGCTGAATACCTTCACCGTGGTATTTGTCCAGGTATTCCTGAATTTGCCCGGCTTTTTCGTTGCCCTCTTCATTGATCGGGATGCGAATTTTGCCGCACGGGCTAGTCATGGCCTTGCTTTTCACGCCCGTGACCTGGCCTTCAATATCAAAGTAGCGCACTTCCCGAAAATTAAACAGCCGCTCGTAAAAGCCCGCCCATTCGTCCATGCGGCCGCGGTGGACGTTGTGGGTCAGATGGTCGATGTAAGTCAGGCCGTGGCCAGCGGGATTCAGGGCTTCAGCCGTAATGCCCTCTAGCGGTTCAAAGTCAACATCGTAAAAACCAATGTTGCCGATGTCTCCCGGCTGCGGCGTCATTCCGTTTCGTGGTTTACCGCGCCATTTATCGATGAAGTAAATGATGGAGTCGCCAATTCCCTTGATGGCCGGAATATTCAGCTGCCCCGGCCCAGCCGTGTCGGCATAGCCCCAGGCACCCAGTGAAATCGCGCGTTCATAAGCGGCTTTGGCATCTTGCACCCTGAAGGCAATCGCACACACGCTGGGCCCGTGCTGGCGCGCAAAACGCTGGGCGAACGAGTCGGGCTCGGCGTTGATGATGAAGTTGATGCCGCCTTGGCGGTAGAGCGTCACGTTTTTGTGGCGGTGCCTGGCAATCGCCGTAAAACCCAGGCGCTCAAACACCGCTGCCATGGCCTGCGGGTCGGGCGCGGCGTATTCAATGAATTCAAAACCGTCGGTGCCCATGGGATTGGGCCAAGCCGAAGATGTTGCCCCCACGTTTGTCGCTTCGCGTACTGCTCTGCCCCCCGAGGGGGCTGCGCTTGCTAGGGGCGGCCCGTCGCTGCGCACGTTCTTTTCAAATGACAGGGGTGCGTTCATAAATCTCTCCGAAAATTGTCTAACTGCGCTCCACTTTAAAGGCGAAGGCGGTCAGTTTTTCGGCGAAATCAATTCCGTATGGGGTAAGTGGCGCACAAAAACTGTGTGCTTGTGGTTAAACGCGCCTGGAAGCCGTTGCCGATCATTTTTGCAGTGCCGCTGGCGCAGCTGCAAGCAGGCGTGCAGCCAGGGCGGCCTCAACGCGCAATTGCTCTTGCGCTGAAAACAATTGTTGGCTGAGCCGCTGCAACTGTTCAGGGCTGGCCTTTTCTGCCTGGGCGTTGGCATAGCTGCTCAGCCGGGCTTGCCAGTCGCGGTCTTCTTTGTCGTTCTGGGCGAGCTGCGTGGCGGCCGCCTCGCCGTACTGGGCTCGTCGTTGGGCAAAGCGGTCCACCTCGGTTGCTCCGCTTGCATTCAGTGCAGCGGTTTGCGCTGCGACAGTGACGTGTGCCGTTGCCTGGTCGCGTTGCGCGCGTTGGGTCTGGCCCAGCTCGTTTTCGTTGTCCAACAACGCGGCGCGCTTTTGCGCAGGGCTCAGGGAGCTGCGCCGTTCGATGTCTAGTCTGGCAAGGGTGTAACGGTCAAGGCGCGCCTCTTCAGCAAAAAGGGCATCGTATTCCTCACCGGAGAAGTGCTGCAGGCGTGCGTTTTGCCGGGCGTCAAGCGCAGTGCGCAGATTGCCTGGGTCGCTCGGGTCGGCTGGCGGCTTCAGCTTGCTTAGCGTGACCCGGTAGTCAACATAGCGCTCAAGCAGCTGCGTCGCACGCGCTGCCAAAGCGGCAGGAAAATACTTCGGCACCAGCGCAACAAGCAGTTTTTTAAGTTGGTCCGGATCGCGAATGTCCTGGTCTGCAGTCACCTCAAAGAGCATTGCCTCAAAAGTTTGGCGCAGTTCCAGAGTCAAAAACGAGTCCTTGCCCTCGCCGGTCACGGCTTGCCCAAAGCCTGTCGTCAATGGCTTGCTGCCTTGGGTGTTGGCCAGTGCTGTGCCGGCGTTTGACTGGACGGATGCGAATGCTGGCCCTGGCCCGGGTTCGGGTTCGGCAGGCTTTTCGCCCCTTGCCCCGGCCAGATACCAAACCACCGCCGCGCACAGCACAGCAGTACCGGCGCTGGCTACCAAAGGCGTGCTTTTCACAGCCCGAGCAGCTTGAGGCGGTTGGCGTGTCGGCGGTACAAGCTGACCGGGTCTACTGAAAACCAGTCGCGCAGGCCCACTAACTGATTGACTTCGTCCAGGTGGTTCTGGCGGTAGTCGCCCAAATGCGTGCCCAAACGTGACGAGCAGGC
Source organism: Polaromonas sp. (assembly GCA_031386895.1). GTDB lineage: Bacteria > Pseudomonadota > Gammaproteobacteria > Burkholderiales > Burkholderiaceae_C > Polaromonas. The sequence continues at coordinate 8,724 of JANNCT010000118.1, read as the reverse complement.
AGACACCAGGCCGTCGCTGGCCCCGCTGATCACCAGGCTCATGATGCTCAGCGTGCCGTCGCTGATGTCTGCAATGTTGGTTAAAGGCAAGGTGCCAGTCCATGAGTAGTAGCGCACGCCGTTCACCAGCTCGGTGCCGCTGCCGCAATCGTTGGGCAATGCCTGTGGAAAGCGGCGGTTGAAGTCAAGCGAGCCGGCTGTGGTCAGTGAGTTCAGGGCGGAAGTCGGCATTTGCGGCAGTGACGTGCCGCCAGAGCCCAGGTTGATCAACGCCACAAAAGCGGAAGCGACGTTGTTCACCAGCGTTTCTGAAAAGGTTCCCGCTGGCGCCACGCCGCGCAGGATGTCCGCCACACGCGAGCCTTTGTTTACGCCGCCTATCGAGGTGACAGACGCGACCAGTTGCGGGGCCACGCCAGCCACATACCGAATGGTAGGCCCGCCATGCGAATGGCCTATCAGGTTGACTTTGCTGGCCCCGGTAATGGCCATGATGTTTCTGACCTGCGCCAGCAGTTGCTCGCCACGTACTTCGGTGCTGTTGGCGGCCGACACTTGCGCTACAAACACCCGCGCACCTTCCTGGCTCAATGCGCCAGGAATACCGTAGAAGTAGTCCACGCCTAAAAAGGAGTCAAAGCCAAACAACCCGTGCACCAACACAATTGGGTAGCGGGTTTTGGTGTAGTCGCCTGTGGCGTGGGCGCTGGCCCCAATTAGCATCGCGGCTGCAGCCATCATGAAAACCAGGTGGCGGAAAAATGAAGAAAGGCGCATGAATTGTCTCCTGTTGTAATAAAATAATACGAACGGTCGTGCTTTTTTGTTTGAGGTGATTCTTTCATCATGCTGAAGCATTAGCCATTGGAACAATCCCGTAGTTCGGCCCTGACTGCCCGCGTTAACGAATGCATGCGTCTGCGGCCACAGCGCAGTAAAATTGCGCCATGAGCAATATTGCCGCACTTGACAAGCTGGATCGCTCTATTTTGCGCAGCCTGCAAATCAACGGCCGCGAAACTTATGACGTGATTGGCGAGGCCATTGGGCTGTCGCCCAGCGCGGTGTTGCGCCGCGTCAAGCGGCTGGAAGTGACCGGCGTGATTGACCGTTACGTCGCGCTCGTCAAACCCGAAACCGTGGGCCTGAGTTTGACTGCCCACCTCAACGTGCGCCTAGAAAAGCACAGTGAAAGCCACAAGCGCAACCCGATGGACGTGTTTCGCGCCAGCGTGCAGGCTTGGCCGGAAGTGGTGGAATGCGTGGCGCTGACCGGCGATATGGACTACTTTTTACGCGTGGTGGTCGAGGACATGGCGCATTACAGCCGTTTTGTAATGGAAACGCTGCTCAAGCACCCCAGTGTGCAAGACTGCAAAACAAGTTTTGTGCTGGACCGCGTCAAAACCACAACTGCGGTGCCGGTGTAACACCAAAAAGCTACTTTTTTAATAGCTGCTTGCGCCCGTGTTTATTGGGCTAGAAGCATTATTTGCTTAAATCTACGGGCAAGCGCAGAATTTGTCCTACGTCGGTTCGCGCACCCAGCAGAGCCCTTTTAGACTGCGGTACTTAGTACAAACCCGTATATTCCAGTTTATGGTTCATCCCGGCACATTGTTAAAGGCAACACTAAGCGCAAGCAAGGAGTTTTTTCTCCCGCCTGCGCCTGCCCGCAACGATGAGCTTGTGGCCAGCGTTATGCCTGCCGTTACTCCTGCAAAGCCTGCAATGGTGCCCATCCGGTCGATTGGTCCAAACCACCGTAAGCGCATCGCGTTGCACCTGCTGGCGCTGGATCGGAGCGACCGCTATTTGCGCTTTGGCTACATGGCCAATGATGAGCAGGTGCAGCGCTACGTTGATGGGCTGAACTTTGAGCGCGACGAAATTTTTGGTATTTACAACCGCAAGTTAGAGCTGATTGCCATGGCGCATTTGGCTTTTTCAACCGATGCCAAGCTCAGCAGCTGTGCCGAGTTTGGCGTGTCAGTTTTGGCTTCAGCGCGCGGGCGCGGTTACGGTTCACGCCTGTTTGACCGGGCTGTGATGCATGCGCGCAATGAAGGCGTAGACATGATGTTTATCCACGCCCTGAGCGAAAACACCGCCATGCTGAACATTGCTCGCAAAGGCGGCGCAACCATTGAGCGTGACGGCAGCGAGAGCGAAGCCTATTTAAAGCTGCCGCCTGCCGATCTGGATTCGCGCATGACGGAAATGGTGGAAGAGCAAATCGCCCAAACCGACTACCGCCTGAAGGTGCAGGCCAAGCAGTTCTGGAGCTTTTTGGGGGCGCTGCAAGATGTGCGGTGTGGCGTGCGGGACGCGCGCGACAAATCGGCCATGTGAATGTGGCCCCCACGTTTGTCACTTTGTGTACTGCAGTGCACCTTGCAGGCCGCCGCTCGCCAGAGGCTTCGCTTCCGTTGCCTGTCAAAACCTGCTCAAGCGGGTTTGGAGTCGCAGGCTCCAGCCCTAAGGGGGCGTTGCGCCTAAGGCCCGGCATAGCCGGTTCCGTGGCCCCTGCTTGTTCAAACGCAGACCCAAAAGGCGTGCGCTTCGGGGTGAGAGTTTTCCGTGCCAGCGGCCGCCCAATAAGTGCTTGTTAAAAATTGACGTACTTCGGCTATCCTTAAAGCTTATCAACTACCGAACACACTGTGTCCGACAACCCCCCCAGTAGATCTTCCAAACACGACGGAAGACACGAATCCAAGCACGAAGACAAGCGCGGCTTTTTGCAAAAAGTCGCTGAAATGCTTCACCCGGGTCCTGACTCCACCGACGAGTTGATTGAAACCCTGGTAGAAGCCCAGGACAACGACGTTATTGGCGCGCAAAGCAGGGAAATGCTCGAAGGCGTGATCCGCATGGCCGACATGACGGCAGGCGACGTGATGGTGGCTGCACCGCGCATGGACCTGGTCAACATTGACTCGCCTTTTGACGAACTGCTGCACCTGATCATCGACACCGCGCACTCGCGCTTTCCGGTGTATGAGGGCGAAAAAGAAAACATCATCGGCATCTTGATGGCCAAGGACTTGCTCAAACTCCAGCGCGCGCCTGAGCTGAACATCAAGGCGCTTTTGCGGCCCGCCGTGTTTGTGCCTGAAAGCAAAGGCCTGAATGATTTGCTGCGCGAATTCAGAGGCAACCGCAACCACCTGGCCATCGTGATTGACGAATTTGGCCGTACTGCCGGGCTCATCACGATTGAAGACGTGCTGGAGCAAATCGTGGGCGAGATTGAAGACGAGTTCGACATCGCTGAAGATGACGGCGACATTTTTGGCCTGCCCGACCGCAGCTTTCGCGTCAGTGGTGAAACGTCGGTTGAGCGCGTCAGCGAGGCCTTCGGCGTGGACCTGCAAGACGACGACTTTGACACCATTGGCGGGCTGGTAGCCCACCGCATGGGCCACGTGCCGAAGCGCGGCGAGGGCTTTGTGCTGGGCGGCCTGCAATTTACCGTGCTGCACACCAAAGGCGGCGCGGTGCGCTGGTTCAAGGTGGCGCCAGTCGGCGTGCAAACCAGCCTTGACTTGAATTGACTTCCATTGGTTTGACGCCTGCTGCTTTACGTTGCGCTGCGGCATGTGGGTATGCAGTTTAAATTTGCTATTACTTTAATAGCTGGTTGCGCCCATGCTTTGGGCGTTACGTGGCCTTTTGGCATTATTTTCACCGCAGGGCAGCCGTTGTGGTGGTTGCAAATCCTCTCGCTGACCATTCTGGTCTGGCAGCTCAACCAGGCGACTACAAAACGCGAAGCCGCATGGCTCGGCCTGCTGTTTGCTGCCGCCATGCAACTGGCCACATGGTGGTGGCTTTTCATATCGCTGCACACCTACGGCGGGCTGGCCGCGCCGCTTGCGGTCATCGCAATAGTTGGCCTTGCCGCATTTTTAGCGTTGTACTACGCGGCGGCTTGTGCATTGTTTATGGCGCTAGCGCCCGTTAACCGGGCGGGACGCGCTCTGGTTTTTGCAGCAGTTTGGTTGCTGGCCGAGCTGACCCGCGTCGCGCTTTTCACCGGCTTTCCGTGGGGGCAGGGCGGCTACGCGCAACTCGATGGCCCATTTGTTGACCTGTCCAAATTGGTCGGCGTACATGGGCTGACGTTTGGCGCGGCGCTGCTGGCTGCGAGCTTGACCACTCTGGTCGCCAAGCCGCGTTGGGTGTCTGCAGGCGTCGTCGCTGCTGGTGTATTCCTTGCGGTTGTGGGCAGTGATGCGCTCAACGTTGGCCGAAGCGGTGTGTCGCTTTTTAGCCAGCCACACCCCATGCCCCTGTCCAGAAACGACCCACCCTTTACCGTCTCTCTTCTGCAAGGCAATATCGCCCAAGACGAAAAGTTCAAACCGACTGGCGGCCTGCCAGACGCGCTCAATTGGTATGGCCTGCAGTTGCTCGCAGCCACCTCTACCCTCGTCATCACACCTGAAACCGCGCTGCCACTGTTGCCCCAGCAGCTGCCCGAAGGCTATCTTGAGGCGCTGGTCAAACGTTTTTCCCAGCAGCCGGGCAGCAACGCCACCGCGGCAATGATTGGCATTCCGCTCGGCGACAGCCAGCTTGGCTACACCAACTCGGTGATTGCGCTCAAGCCCTTAGCGTCAACGCCCGCCGGTACGCAGACCATTTACCAGTACGACAAGCACCATTTGGTGCCGTTCGGTGAGTTTGTACACCCGCTGTTCAAATGGTTCCTGGAGCTTGTCAACATCCCGCTGTCTGATTTCAATCGCGGCGACGTCAAGCAGCTGTCGTTTGAGTGGCAGGGTCAGCGCATTGCCCCCCATATCTGCTACGAGGACCTGTTTGGTGAAGAACTTGCCGCACGGTTTATCGACCCAGCCACGGCGCCCACCATGATGGTCAACGTCAGCAACATCGGCTGGTTTGGCAACACCGTGGCCATTGACCAACACCTGAACATCTCCCGCCTGCGCGCCATCGAGTTTGAGCGCCCCATGGTCCGCTCTACCAACACCGGCGCCACGGCCATCATTGACCACACCGGTCGCGTCACGCATGCACTACAGCGGCACACACGCGGCGTGCTGTTGGGCCCGGTTGAAGGCCGCAGCGGCAACACGCCGTACGCCAACTGGGCCGCGCGATTTGGCCTGGGGCCGTGGTGGCTGTTGATATTTGCTATTGTTTCAGGAGCTGCCTGCGCCCGATACTACTGCGCTAAAGCACGAAACAGTTAATATTCGCCTCGCCAGCGCCAGCCGCTAAAATAGCGGCATGAAGAGTTTTCAAGACATCATCCTCACGCTGCAAAGCTACTGGGCCAAACAAGGCTGCGCACTGCTCCAGCCATACGACATGGAAGTTGGTGCGGGCACGTCGCACACCGCTACTTTTTTAAGAGCACTCGGCCCAGAGCCCTGGAAGGCCGCCTACGTGCAGCCCAGCCGCCGCCCCAAAGACGGCCGCTACGGCGAAAACCCCAACCGCTTGCAGCATTACTACCAGTACCAGGTCGTGCTCAAACCAGCACCGGCCAACATTCTGGAGCTGTATTTGGGCTCGCTTGAAGCGCTGGGGTTCGATCTCAACCAAAACGACATCCGCTTTGTCGAAGACGATTGGGAAAACCCAACGCTGGGCGCATGGGGCTTGGGCTGGGAGGTGTGGCTCAATGGTATGGAAGTGACTCAGTTCACCTACTTTCAGCAGGTCGGCGGCATTGACTGCAAGCCCATCACGGGCGAGATCACCTACGGCCTGGAGCGCTTGGCGATGTATTTGCAAGGTGTTGATAACGTCTACAACCTGAAATGGACAGAAGGCCTAAGTTATGGCGATGTTTACAAACAGAACGAGGTCGAGCAATCAACCTACAACTTCGAGCACAGCGACGCTGACTTCCTGTTTGCCGCATTTACCGCGCATGAAAAGCAGGCCAAGCATTTGATTGTAGTGCAACTCGCATTGCCCGCGTACGAACAGGTTTTAAAAGCCGCCCACAGCTTTAATTTGCTGGACGCACGCGGCGCCATCAGCGTGACAGAACGCGCCGCCTACATCGGCCGCATCCGCAACCTTGCGCGCGCTGTGGCGCAAAGCTATTACGAAAGCCGTGAGCGCTTGGGCTTCCCTATGGCGCCGCGTGAATGGGTTGAACAAATGGCGAAGAAGGCGGCGTAGTGATTTTGGAAATCGCGCAATTGCAAATCAAACCAGGGGAAGCGCTTGGGTTTGAAGCCGTTTTTGCGCAAGCTCAAAAAATCATCGCCACCATGCCGGGCTACATCAGCCACGAGTTGCAGCGCTGCGTCGAAAACGGTCACCAATACATGCTGTTGGTTCGCTGGCAAACACTTGAAGACCACACAGTGGGTTTTCGGCAGTCGGCGCAATACCAAGAGTGGAGCAAGCTGCTGCACCATTTTTATGACCCTTTTCCAACTGTGCTGCATTACACACCGGTCGGCCAGCCTTCCGTTATAATGTAGATACATGAATCTACATAGATTCGCGAGGGCAGCATCATGGGTAAACGCGATTTAACAAATATCGACGCCTTGGATTTAAATGTTGGCCGCTGGGGCAACAGCCTGGCCGTGCGTTTGCCAATTGAATTGGCACGGCAATTGGGTATTGTTGAGGGTTCAACGCTTCATGCCACGCGTGAAAAAGACAACAGCTTGCGCTTGACTGCCAGCCCGGTCAAAAAGACCATGACTCAAGCGGAGTGGTTGGTGAGTGCAAAAAAACATCTAGCCACCATGCCTCGCTCTGAATCCGTCATTCGCGAAATGCGCGACGGTGCGCGGTATTAGCCTGGCGCCATCGCGTTTGATGCGTATGCCAAAAAAGTCTTATGTCTATGTCGACACCAGTGTGTGGTGTGCCTATTGTTTTAATGAAAAAGACGGCGAGAGCGCCATTGAATGGCTGGGCACAGCTGACATGTCCTTGATCGGCACGTCTTGGTGGACTGAAACTGAGTTTGCGAGCGCGTTGGGCATACAGTGTCGAAAGAAGGCGCTAACTGCCAACCAGGCACGTCAAGCGCGTGCCAGGTTTACCGACCTGCTGGACATGGTGACCCGCCTAAATGTGCTGGAACAAGATTATTTGTTAGCCAGTGAGTACTGCGTGGACTCAGCACACCGCTTGCGCGGCGGCGACGCCCTTCATCTTGCCCTTGCGCAGCGCCACGGCTGCACAATGGTTGCAACACTCGATAAAGACATGCAGGCAAACGCCAAGCGTCTGGGCTTGAAATTGATTGAATTGAAATGACAACGAAGAATCTTTTAGTCGAACTGTTTGTAGAAGAACTGCCGCCCAAGGCTTTGAAAAAGCTGGGCGACGCGTTTGCGGGGGTGTTGTTTGAACAGCTCAAGTCGCAGGGGCTAACCACGGCAGAGTCTGCTTTGACGTCGTTCGCGTCGCCGCGCCGCCTGGCTGCGCATGTGACTTACGTTGCAGCGCAGGCCGCGGACAAAACCGTGTCGCAAAAGCTGATGCCGGTGGCTGTGGGGCTGGACGCGGGCGGCAACGCCATGCCTGCATTGCTTAAAAAACTGGCGGCCCTTGGCGCTGATGCTTCCAGCGTGGCGGGCTTGAAGCGTGCAGTTGATGGCAAGGCCGAGGCGCTGTTTTATGACAGTCTGGTCAAAGGTGCAACGCTCGCTGAAGGCTTGCAAAAAGCGCTGCTTGACGCCATCGCCAAGTTGCCGATTCCAAAAGTCATGACCTACCAGCTGGAAAGCAATTGCGACATGCCGGGCTGGAGTAGCGTGAGCTTTGTCCGGCCTGCGCATGGGCTGGTGGCTCTGCACGGCTCAGATGTGGTGGCCATTGAGGCGCTGGGCTTGAAGGCTGGCAACACTACGCACGGTCACCGCTTTGAAGCGTTGGTTGACCCTGTGGTTTTGCAGCATGCTGACAGCTACGCGCAAACGCTCGCAAAAGACGGCGCAGTGATTGCCAGCTTTGCCGAGCGTCGCGCTGCGATTGCTCGCCAGTTACAGGTTGCGGCTGCAAAGGTCGGCGGCTGCAAACCGATTGAAGACGACGCGCTGCTGGACGAAGTCACGGCGCTCGTCGAACGGCCCAATGTGCTAGTGTGTGAGTTTGAAAAAGAATTTCTGGACGTTCCGCAAGAGTGTTTGATTCTGACCATGAAGGCGAATCAAAAGTACTTTCCGCTGCTGGACGCAAACGAGAAGCTAGCGAACAAATTTTTAGTCGTCAGCAACATCAACCCGAAAGATGCAAGCTTTGTAATCGGCGGCAACGAGCGCGTCGTGCGCCCGCGCTTGGCTGATGCCAAGTTCTTTTTTGACCAAGACCGTAAAAAGACACTCGCCTCGCGCGTTGAGGGTTTGGGTAAGGTGGTTTATCACAACAAGCTCGGCTCGCAGGGCGAGCGGGTCGAGCGCGTGCGGGCGATTGCCAAGGCAATTGGCCAGCAACTGGGCGGAGATATTTTGGCGGCTAAAGCTGACCAAGCGGCGCAACTGGCCAAGACCGATCTGGTCACGGACATGGTGGGTGAATTCCCTGAGCTGCAAGGCACGATGGGCCGCTACTACGCGCTCAACGACGGCTTGAGCCACGATATTGCAGACGCGATTGAAGACCACTACAAACCGCGCTTTGCGGGTGATGAACTTCCGCGTAACGATGTGGGTGTTGTTGTGGCGCTGGCCGACAAGCTGGAAACGCTGGCCGGCATGTTCGGCATAGGCAACT
>JANNCT010000115.1:0-9488 GCA_031386895.1 Polaromonas sp. | reverse complement strand
GTGGCCGCCTTCAGCCAGGCTCATACCCATGATGGTGTCGCCGGGCTTTAAAAATGCCAAAAACACGGCCTGGTTGGCTGATGCGCCGCAGTGTGGCTGCACGTTGGCAGCGTCTGCGCCGTATAGTTTTTTAACCCGGTCAATGGCCAATCGCTCGGCTACGTCAACAAATTCACAGCCGCCGTAGTAGCGCTTGCCGGGGTAACCTTCGGCGTATTTGTTGGTGAGCTGGCTGCCTTGCGCGGCCATGACGGCAGGCGAGGCGTAGTTTTCACTCGCAATCAGCTCAATGTGGTGCTCTTGGCGGGCGTTTTCGCTAGTGATGGCGGCGAACAGCTCGGGGTCGGCTTGCTCGATAAGAATGTTGCGGTTGTACATGAGTAGGCTCTTGCTTTCTGGCGGCAGTCTTTAAAAAGACGTGATCCCTGTGCTTGATAAAGGTATCAATGCAACAAGGGCTGCCCAGGCGAACGGCTAAACGGTTTTAACAATGCACCGGGCGGTGCAAATCATTCAAACCGGCACGCTCCCCAGTGGTGTCCCACGTCGGCCGGGCTGGCCGCTGGGGCCGCCCTGCCTATCGCCAGTTGCGTACTTCAGAAGTGTAGCGCAGGGGCAAAAACAACATGGCTTGGTCAAGAAGCCAGAGCGGCTACTTTTTCAGTGTTCTGTGTAGCTTCTTTTTCAGGGCTGCTGTCTTGGAGTTTTTCACGCAGCTGCACTTGCGTAGGTGCCGGTGCGAGTTTGACTGGCATGCTGCGCGCTTGCGGCAGAACCTGCTTGCCGCCGACCACGCTCAGTAGTCTGGCGTGCTCTGCCAGCACCTTGCCTGCGTAACCGCCATCAGTATCCAGGTTAGCGGCACCGACGTAAAACTTCAAACCACCTTCGACCGAGCCTGCTCTGGCAATGCACTCTTGCAGCACCTTTACGCCCACGCGCAGGTTGGTCACTGGGTCAAAAGCTGCAAATTTGCCGCCAAAGTCTTCGTACTTGTCGGTGTGGATTTTGGTCATGACCTGCATCAACCCCTGCGCGCCTACGGGGCTTTGCGCAAACGGGTTAAAGCCCGATTCAATGGCCATCACGGCCAAAATCAATGTGGGGTCAAGCTTGGCTGTGGCGCCAATTTCAAAAGCGCTGGCCACCAGCGCGCTCAGCGGTTCAGGCGCCACGTTGTACTTGCGTGACAGCCAGAATGCAAGTGCCGCTTGCTGCTTGGGCAAATCTTTTGGCTCGGCAGCGGTGGCGCGGTCTATCGCTTCGAGTTCGATAAATTCGGGTGGGCCGTTGGCGGCAAGCTGGCGCTCTTGCAGCCAGGTGATCATTCGGTATTCGGCTTTTTTCCGCAGGTCAGGGCGAGCCGTCATCGTGATCGCAATGCATACCAGCGCCAGGCCCAGCAACGCAAAACCGTTGTGGGTAATTTCAAAAAAGCCTTGTGCAATGTCTTTTGCTGCGCTCGAGGCGCTGCTGCGCATGGCGCAGACTGCATTCGCAGCGCTGCGCTTGAATGGCGCTGCCGGCATTGCGCCGGATGGCGCGGCTATCGCCGCTGTGGCGGCTGTGGCGGTTGCCTCGGTTGAGGTTGTCATAGCATTCCTTATCTTTACGCTCGCTCAACTTGTTACGGCTTTTGCAAGTTCTGATCGGATCGCCATCCTGGCGGACCGGCTGCAAGTTTGCCGGTGGCTTGGTTGGATGTTGACCCCGTTGGTCACGCTGCCGACACGACGTGAGGCTGGCAGATGATGCGGGTTGTCCCTTACTTTTTTGGACTTCCAGAATTCTATGGGGTACCTTAATAACCTGTCAATACTATAAAACTAGTTTGATATGTCTAATTTTGAATAATGGGAGGGGCTTTTGGCCAAAACAGCGTTAAATCAAGCGTTTAGCGGAGTTGTTTGAGACATCGCTCTAACTCAAGGTTGCAAGAGAAAAATGTAGAAATTGGTAAAAAGTCACGCGCAGCAAGTACTTTGACAATCACACCCGCCGCAGTGATTGGTATTTATGCCTTGCTACTGACCGGGCCAAAGCGTACCTTCGAGGTGTTCGGTTTAGCCGAGCATCGTTGGGTGAGTCAGGAATGGCAACCCCAGCAAATCTTCAAAGTAATCACTTGCTTTGACTGCACTTCAGGGCGATTCATCCCCTGAATGCAACCCCAGACGGCATGGGTTTTATGCTCGCCGCCGACCCCGGTCAGTTTATCTGGCCGGGGTTTTTAATTTTCGGCTTGGCAAGCGTTGTGAACTACAAAACGTCAAACTTGGTTTGCAAAGCATTGACCTTTTAGCCCAGTTATTAAAAACTAGAGGCATGACAAGTCAAGTTAGCAGTACGCCGCAACCGCCTCAAAAACCCCGATTCGAAGCCAAAAAATGGCTGAAAGTTCTCACCGCCTTGCTGGCTGGGCTGCTGGCGTTTTGGGCCTTGGCCTTTGCGCTGGTGCCCATCATTGCCAAGTCGCAGATCCAAAAAAATAGCCAGCGAGAAGCTCGGCAGACAAGTCACGGTGGGCAGCATCGACTTCAAGCCGTGGTCGCTTGAGCTGGCCGTCAATGAACTGGCAATTGCCAAAGCCAACCCCTCGACCGCCCAGCTCAGCATCAAACGCATCTATATAGATACAGAACTTGAATCGCTGCTGCGCCTGGCGCCGGTGGTTGACGCCATTACGGTAGACACACCGGTGGTGGCGCTGACCCACCTGGGCGGCGGGCGTTATGACATTGACGATGTACTTGAAAAGCTCAAACCTGCTGCCGACGCGCCGCCGTCCGAGCCATTGAAGTTTGCGCTGTACAACTTGAGCTTGTCTGGCGGGCGGGTGGACTTCAACGACCAGGCGGTAGGCAAAACCCACGCCTTGAGCGCGCTTGCGGTGTCGGTGCCCTTTTTAAGCAACCTCGAGTCCAAGCGAGAGGTAAAAACCGCGCCGCGCCTGGCTTTCAAGCTTGCGGGCAGCAGTTTCGACTCTGCGGCTGTTGGCACGCCGTTTGCGCAAACCCGTAAAACCGATGGCGTGGTCAAACTGGCGAATTTTGACTTGGCCCCTTATCTGGCTTACCTGCCAGCCAGTTTGCCGTACAAGCTGACGGGCGCGGTGCTTGATGTTGACGCAAAAGTAGCGTTTGAGCAAAACCCCACCGCGGCGGTTAAGGTGTCGGGCGTTGTGGCACTCAGCAACGTAGCCGTGCAAGCCAGCCAGGGCGGGCCGCTGCTGGCGTTTGAGCAACTGCGGGTGGCGATGGATGATGTGCAGCCGCTCGCGCAGTCGGTCAAATTAGCCAAAGTGGAGCTGACTGGGCCAGTGCTCAATGTGTCGCGCGACAAGTCTGGGCAACTCAATCTGCTCCCTGCTGCAAACCAGAATGCTATTAAATCAGGGGCTGGTAGCGCCCATGAAATAAGCGCTACAGCATCAAAAGACCTAAAAACTGCCACTTCTGCCAAGCCAACGCCCTGGCGCGTAGAACTTTCCAGCTTGGCCATGCGCGGCGGGCGCGTGGCTTGGCTGGACGAAACCCTTGCCTCACCGGCTCGCGTTGAACTAGGCAGCGTCACGCTGGACGCATCAAAAATCGCTTACCCATTCGCTGCCAGTGCGCCGTTGGCGTTTAACGGCTCTGTGGCGTTGAATGCCAGTTCCACCAAAGCTATCTCCGTGCCAGGGTCAATCAATTTCAGCGGTAACGCCACCGACATTGCGGCAAACGTCAGCGCCACGGTGGCTGACTGGCCTTTGACCATGGCGGCCAAATACATCGGTCAGTTTTTATTGCCTGCCCTTGGCGGCCAGCTTGACGCGCAATTGGGTATCAACTGGCGCGCGGCCACGCCGCTCGAGCCGCAGCAGCTCAACATCACCGGCACGCAGGTGGCATTGAGCGACGTGCTGCTGGCCGAAGGCAAAACCTCGCTGGTGGCCGTCAAGCGCGTGCAGCTGGACAGCATTGACATCGATGTGCCCGGCCAGACCTTTAAAGCGGCCAAGGTGCAGGTGCTGCAGCCCAAAGCGCTGGTGGGCCGCGACGCCAGCAAGCGCTGGATGTATGAAAGCTGGCTTGTTAAAAGTAAATCACCAACTACTGCGCCCCCACCAACCACTGACGCAACCAAGGCCAGCGCGCCAACCTGGGCGGTGGCGGTTGCTAGTACAGCGGTGTTGGGCGGCGCTTTGTCTTTTACCGACAAAGCGGGCAGCAAGCCCGTGGCGTTTGATGTGAGCGGGCTCAATGCGCAGCTGGCCGACTTGTTGCTTGATGACAAATCAGCGGCCAAAGCAAAAACCGTTGCTGCAAAGCCGATTTCGATGCCGCTGACGGTGGCCTTGAACTTAAAAGCCGGCCAGTTCGAGCCCGGCAAACTCAATTTCAAAGGCAGCCTTGCGATTGCGCCAGAGCTGCAAGCCCAGGGCCAGGTGCTGGTGGAGCGCTTGCCGGTGCAGGCCTTTGAGCCGTACTTTGCCGATGCGCTGAAGATTGAGCTGCTTCGCGCTGACGCCAGCTTCAAGGGCAAGGTGGCCTACCGCCAATCGGCAGCGGGGCCAATTGCCACGGTTAGTGGCGACGTACAACTTGAAGAACTTAAAGCCAACACCCTTGCGCCCAGTGAAGAACTGTTGGACTGGAAGGCCTTGAGTTTGCGCGGCCTGGCGGTGGCGATTGACCCCGCCAAGCCAGCAAAAATTGATGTGGCCGAGACCGTGCTGGCGGACTTTTTTGCGCGGCTGATTGTGATGCCCGACGGGCGCATTAATTTGCAGGACTTGCTCAAGGCGTCCAGCGCGGTCGCTGGTACAGCCACTGCCACCGCAACCGCAACCGCAACCGCAACCGCAACCAATACATTCGCTACTAATACGATAGCTGCTCGCGCCCAAGAACAGGGCGCTACAGCATCAAAAGGCACTATAAATGCACCCCAAACGCTTGCAGCCGGGCCGCAAGCCACCCCTACTGCATCTGCCAGCGCCGCCGTCATCAACATCGGCCCGGTCAGTCTGGTCAATGGCCGCGTGGCTTTTTCAGACCGCTTCGTCAAACCCAACTACTCGGCCAATTTAAGCGACCTGACCGGCAAGCTCAGCGCGTTTTCATCTGTGCCCTCTGGCGCAACGCCCACACTTGCCGACCTGGAACTGCGCGGCAGGGCAGAAGGCACGGCATCGCTTGAGATTCTGGGCAAGCTCAACCCGCTGGCCACGCCGCTGGCGCTTGACATCACTGGCAAGGTGCGTGATCTGGAGCTGCCGCCGCTGTCGCCCTATTCAGTGAAATATGCAGGCTACGGCATCACGCGCGGCAAGCTCAGCGTAGACGTCAGCTACCGGGTGCAGCCCAACGGGCAGCTCACCGTCAAAAACAAACTGGTGTTGAACCAGCTCAGTTTTGGCGACAAGGTCGAAGGCTCGACGGCCAGCCTGCCCGTCAAGTTGGCGGTGGCATTGCTCAGCGACCGCAACGGCGTGATTGACCTGGACCTGCCGATCAGCGGCTCATTAAATGACCCGCAGTTCAGCATTGGCCCCATCATCATCAAAATTATCATCAACGTGATTTTCAAAGCCATCACTGCGCCGTTCAGTTTGCTGGCAGCTGCGTTTGGCGGCGGCGGGGAGGAACTGAGTACGGTGGCTTTTGCCAGCGGCAGCGCAGTGCTGGGCGACACCGCCAAAGCCGGACTAGACAAAGTCGCCAAAGCGTTGCTTGACCGCCCATCGCTGCGCCTCACGGTGGTGGGCACCAGCAACCTCGAAGCCGAGCGGGACGGCTACCAGCGCGCCCGGCTCGATGAGCTGGTGCGCTCTGAAAAGCGTAGAGGTGTCGTCGCAAGCGGCGCCACGGCCACAGCCACCATCAGCGTGACACCTGCCGAATACCCGGCGCTGCTCAAAGAGGTCTACAAACGTGCCGACATCACCAAACCGCGCAGCGTGATTGGCTTGGCCAAAGACCTGCCCACGGGCGATATGGAGAACCTGCTGCTGGCCGATATTAAAGTTAATGAAGATGCCATGCAGGCGCTGGCGCTGCAGCGTGGCGTGGCGGTAAAGGAATATCTGGCTTCCAAAGAGCTTCCGCTGGACAGGCTATTTTTAGGGGCGACCAAGTCTGAAAAAGCGGGCGCTGCAGGCGATAAAGCCGACCCCAAAGCCGACCCCAAAGCCGACCCCAAATGGACGCCCAGAGCCGAGCTCAATATTGCCATGCCCTAACTTTGAACCAACACCTGCCTCAAGCCGCCATAAATCAGCGAAAATATGGGCTTCGCGTTTTTTCTGCGCTCACTCTTTTTCACTTTTTGCCCGGCGACGGCTAACTGCCCCGGGCACCCCACATGTTCAAATCTTCCAAACCCGCTCCTGCTGTTCAACCTGCCGTCAAGTCCACGCCCAAGTCAGACGCGCACCCTCTGGACGGCCTGACCGGCGGTGCGTTCTCAGCCGCCACGTCCAGCGAGCGTACTGCGCGCATTCGCACTTGGCTGGCCACCGATCCCAGCCTGGAGCAGATGGCCGACGTGTATAAAGACCTGGCCAACCGCGACAAAGGCGCTGCCAAGCCATTGAAAGAAAAGCTGGACGAGCTCAAGCGCAGCAAAGGCCAGGAGGCCATTGCCGCCGAGTGGGCAGACAAAGCGGGCGTCTTGCTGGCTGCCAGCAAGCTCAACATGGCCGATGCACTAGCCTGGCAGCGCGATGCCGCCAAAGCCGGTGCGCCGCTGTCTAAAGAGCCGCTGGCGTCGGTCAAGGTCAAACTGGCCGAGCGCGTTAAAACCATTGAAGACCTGCAGCACCGCACACAAGTGCAGCGCGAAGCCGCCGTGCTGCTGGGCCAGCGCATTGAAGTGCTGTCGATCAAGCCGTGGCGTGATGCGCAAGCCGCGCTCGAATCCCTCACGCCGGACGTTGCCCACTGGCAATCGCAGGCCGACGAGATTGCCAACGACAGCAATTGGGCCAGCGTAGACATTAAATTTCCGCCGCTGCTCGATGCATCACGCGGCCAGTTGCTGGCGGTGTGGGGCGCGTTTCAAGCGGCGTTGGCAACCACAGTAAAAGCAGCGGAAGACAATGCAGCACCGCTGCCCGCAGTGCCCGTGTGGGCCGACGAGTTGCGCGCTGCACGCGGTGTGCCCGCTGCACCGCAAGACGCCCGCGGCGACGGACGGCCAGCGAAGGCCAAAATTGACCCCGCCGTGCTCAAAGACATGCGCGAAAAAGCCGCCAGCATTGTGCAGGCCGCAGTCGCCAAACTTGAGCATGAAGTCGGCGAAGGCCACGGCAAGGCAACGCCAAAAGTTGCAGCCGAGTTGCGCACAGCGCTGCAGCAAAATATTCGCAACATCGACAGCACACTAGAGGCTGCCGCCCACGCCGCATTGAGCGCAGCAGGCGAGCTGGAAGGCTGGCAAAAGTGGCGTGCAGACCAGATTCGTGAAGAGCTGGTGCTCAAAGCCGAAGCGCTGCTGACCAAGCCAATGGGAGGCCGCAAACAACAAGACGCGCTGCGCCACATGCGCGACTTGTGGAAAACATCTGACCAGGGCGGCACGCCCAACCACGCGCTGTGGAAGCGATTTGACGACGCGTGCAATGAGTCTTACAAAGTGGTGGAGGCGTGGCTTGAAACAGTAAAAGAGCAAACCGAGGCCGTAAAAGCCCAGCGCCAGGTTTTGATTGATGAAGTCACCACTTGGGCTGCTGCGAATGCTTCAAGCACCGACTGGAAAATGCACATCCGCAGCCTGAACGGCTTCGTTGAAAAGTGGCAAAACGGCGGGCACCTGAGCGAAAAAGCCTTTGCCGAAATCCAGCCGCTGTGGAAATCCGCCATGGACATCGCCGATGCGCCCCTGAAAGCCGCACGCGCCGATGCCATCGCGCGCCGCAAAGCCATGATTGAAGAAGCGCAAGTTCTGGGTGCCGAGCCCGTGCTGCACATTGATGCCGTCAAGCAC
This sequence comes from Polaromonas sp., assembly GCA_031386895.1. Taxonomy (GTDB): domain Bacteria; phylum Pseudomonadota; class Gammaproteobacteria; order Burkholderiales; family Burkholderiaceae_C; genus Polaromonas. The sequence continues at coordinate 1,517 of JANNCT010000115.1, read as the reverse complement.
CTGCAGCAGCGCTGGCAGCATGAGGCGCAGGGCGTGCCGATTGAGCGCAAGCAAGAGCAAAAAATGTGGGACGCGTTCCGCAAACCGATTGACGACGCGTTTCAGCGCAAAACACTGGAGCGTGAAAAAGCAGCAGAACAGCACAATAAGGCCCTGGGCGAGTTTGACCGCATGGTGCTCGATGCCGCCAAAGCCGTTGAGGCCGCAACTGCCAGCGGCGACGCGCAGCAAATTCATGCAGCTGCCAAAGCACTTGAAGCGATTGTGCGCGGCCAGGTGCCGGTTGCCGCACCAGCTCCAGATGCGGCTCCAGGTGCCAATTTAGTATCAAATGATGCTGTAGCCCAAGAAATACAGGCGCAAGCAGCTCCTGAATCAATAGCACTAGATGCGCCCGCACTAGAGCCTGCTGAACGCGTGGCCAGCGTTGACGAAGCCGCGGCCATTGAAGAAACTGCCATTGCTGAAGGCGAAGCGAAAGCCGAAAACGAATCGCAAGCCGAGACAAGCCAAGAAGCCGCACCAGCCGCCGCCCCGCCAAAACCAGCCAAGCCAGTTGTCGCCATGCGCGGCGACGACCGCCCCGGTGCACGCCGCGCCGAGCCTGCTCCCGCCGCTGGATCGGGCCGTGGCGGCAAGTTCGGTGACCGCAAAGACGCTAGCAAACCGGGTGGCAAGCCAGGCGGCAAGCCTGGTGGCCCACGCCAGAGCACCGACAACAAGTTTGAGCCGTACCGCCCCGAGCGCGAAGACCGCCCACGGTTTGCCGACCGTGACCAGCGCCCCGCGTTCGAAGAGCGTGGCCCGCGCCTGGGCGACGCAGCCTTCAGAGCCCAGCGCGACGCGTTTGACGCCGCCAACAATGCGCTGAAAAAGCTGCACGTGCAGGCCCACGGCGAAGTGCTGACCAACGTGATTTCAGCTTGGGAAAAGCGCGACGCAGCGCTGTTGCCAAGCGTGCAAGACCTGGGCAAAGCCGTCACGGCCAGCGTGCTGGGCACATGGGCCAAAGCCGTTGCAACGCCATCAGCCAAAGACGCAGCTGAGTCCTTGCTGCGCCTGGAGATGGCTGCCGACGTGCCCACTCCAGCCGAGCACATCAGCGCCCGGCGCATGATGCAATTGCAACTGCTGACCAAACGCAATGCTGCTGCGCCAGCCGAAACCTGGGGTGAAGACACTGCCAAAGTTCTGGCCGGTGAGTTTGACACTGCAAATGCGCGCCGTGTGCAGACGGTGTTGAAGGTGTTGCTTAAGCGGTAGATGACGCCAAAGGGACCCAAAAGTGCCCCAGAAGTGACCCCAGAAGTGACCCAAAATGCTTTGCACCCTTGACACCTCTTAATTCATGCCGCATGATGGCATGAATTAAATTTTCGCAGTGTTCAAGGGGTGCAACATGCTCAAAGAAGTCGGTGCCAGCGGCCAGATATCGCTGGGTAAAAAGTACGCAGGCCGGTTGTTTGATGTGGTGTTCTACCCCGATGGCCGGGTAGAAATGGTGCCCATGAAAGCCG
>JANNCT010000044.1:0-6982 GCA_031386895.1 Polaromonas sp. | reverse complement strand
GCCGTAAAAATCGGGCGCGCTGTCCAGGTTGTGGTTGTAGTAGTCCAGACCTGCGCTTTGCAGGGTTTGGGCGTGGCCGTCTTCCAGCATGCCCAGCGTGGCGCAGGTCTCTAAGCCCAGCGCCTTGACGGTGCGCACCAGTTCGGCTACTTTTTCAATGTCACGGTCTTTGGGGCTGCGCCAGGCAGCGCCCATGCAAAAGCGGGTGGCACCCGCGGCTTGGGCTGCCTTGGCCGCCAGCAGAACATCGGCGGCGTTCATCAGTTTGCTGGCTTCAACGCCTGTGTCGTAGCGGGCGGCCTGCGGGCAGTAGCTGCAGTCTTCTTCACAGCCGCCGGTTTTTACCGACAGCAGTGTGGCAAATTCAACCCGGGTGGGGTCAAAGTTTTCGCGGTGCACGGTTTGGGCGCGGTGCATTAGCTTGGGGAAGGGCAGGTTGAACAGCGCTTCAATCGCGTCGACGCTCCAGCGGGCCATTGCGTTTGAAGCGCTTGGCGGCACGGCTTGTTTGCGTGGGGGATGCAGCGCGATGGAGTGTTCAGTTGCAGTGATCATATTTTGTGAAGTATCTCAAGGTTGTTGAACGGGGACAGTGGAGCGCGCTTCTTGAATCCGGTTCTCAAGGTTGACAAACACCAGCTTGGGCGCAATGCCAGCGACTTCTTTGGCGTCAAGCTGCGTAAACGCGGCAATGATGACCAAGTCACCGACCGATGCGCGCCGGGTGCCTTAGCCCTTGACCGAAATGATGCGGCTGCCGCGATGCGCGCGTATGGCGTAGGTGATGAAACGCTCGCCGTTGTTGATGTTCCAGATGTATCCCTGCTCGTTTTCACAGATGTTGCAGGCGTCCAGCAGGTCTTCGTCAATCGCGCACGAGCCTCGTAGCTCAGTTCACAGTGGGTGACGCTGGCGCGGTGGATTTTGGATTTGAGCAGGGTGCGTTGCATGGGCTACTGTGGACCAGGGTGAATAAATGAGGCGGGGAAAAATGTGGAAAAAATAGCTACCCAAACAGCCGGGACAATATCAGCGACACAATACGGGCGATCGCACTGTTGCGGCCAATACTCGCTGTACCGCACGCGCTGGGCGCAAGTCTAGGTTAGTTTCTATTCGAATTGGTTATGAAAAAGTCGTTTGATTTCTCTTTTGATTCTATTAAAACGCTTGCTGGGGCTGATGTTGCCCGTGCACTGGCTGAGGACGTGGGCAGCGGCGACTTGACCGCCGGCTTGATTGACGCTGCCCGCGGGGCCAGGGCGCAGGTACTGGCGCGCGAAAGCGCTGTAATTTGCGGTAGTGCCTGGGTGCAGGCGGCCGTGCTGCAACTGGACCCGCATGCGCAGATCACGTGGCATGTGCGGGATGGCGAGCGCTGCTCGGCTAACCAGGTCGTGCTGGAGCTCGAGGGGCGGGCGCAGGCATTGCTCACTGCTGAACGCACCGCGCTTAATTTTCTGCAACTCCTCAGTGCTGTCGCTACCAAAACGGCCACCTATGTTGAGGCCGTCAAAGGCACACAGGCAAAAATTGTTGACACGCGTAAAACGCTGCCCGGCCTGCGGCTGGCGCAAAAATATGCCGTGCGCGTGGGCGGCGGTACCAACCACCGCATTGGCCTGTATGACGCCGTGCTGATCAAAGAAAACCATATTGCGGCTGCGGGCGGCATTGCCCAGGTGCTGGCACGCGCTGCAACTGCGGCTGCGCAGGCCGACTTTGTTCAGATTGAAGTGGAGACTCTGGGCCAGCTAGCGCAGGCGCTGGATGCCGGTGCGCGCATGGTGCTGCTCGACAACATGGATTTGACGCAAATGCGCGAGGCCGTGCGTATCAACAACGGACGGGCCTGCCTTGAGATATCAGGCGGCGTCACACTTGAAAGCCTGCGCACCCTGGCTGAAACTGGGGTAGACCGCATATCTATTGGCGGCCTGACCAAAGACGTCAAGGCGACTGATTTCTCCATGCGCTTTCAGGACTTGTAAAGGCTGGCCATGAGCACTCGCATTGACAGCGCCATGATTAAAAACACCGTTATCAACGTCGAATACGAGCAACCCAGTTGCGCTACCCAGCATGCCTGGGCACGTGTAGCGGTGGAGCCCAGTCCCAGCCAGCGAGGAGAGCTGAAAGCCAAAATCCGTCAGCTGCTCAAAGAGCGCAACGCCGTCATGGTGTCGCATTACTACGTGCACCCGGACCTGCAGGATCTGGCTGAAGAAACCGGTGGCCTGGTCAGTGACTCACTTGAAATGGCCCGCTTTGGGCGTGACCACGCTGCGCAAACGCTGGTCGTGTCAGGTGTGCGCTTCATGGGTGAAACCGCCAAAATTTTGTCGCCAGAAAAGCGCGTGCTCATGCCCGACCTTGACGCCACCTGCTCGCTTGACCTGGGTTGCCCGGCAGACGCCTTCAATGCTTTTTGCGACGCGCACCCTGACCGCACCGTGGTGGTGTATGCCAACACCAGCGCAGCAGTCAAGGCGCGCGCTGACTGGCTGGTGACTTCAAGCTGCGCCGTAGATGTCGTGCGCGCACTGAAAGAGAAGGGTCAAAAAATACTCTGGGCACCCGACAAGCATCTGGGCAGCTACATTCACCGTGAAACCGGCGCCGACATGGTGCTGTGGAACGGCGCCTGCATCGTGCATGACGAGTTCAAGGCCTTTGAGCTGGACGCCCTGAAAAAAGAGCACCCACTGGCCAAAGTGCTGGTGCACCCCGAGTCACCTGCCGACGTGGTGGCCCTGGCCGATGCAGTGGGCTCGACGTCGGCCATCCTCAAGGCCGCACACGAGCTGGGCGCGCGGGAATTCATCGTTGCCACCGATGGCGGCATGATGCACAAGCTGCGCACCCTGAACCCCGGCAAGTTGTTTATTGAAGCCCCCACATCTGGTAACAGCGCCACCTGCAAAAGCTGCGCCCACTGCCCGTGGATGGCCATGAACGGCCTGGCGGGGCTGGCGCATGTGCTGGAGCACGGCACCAACGAAGTGCATATCGACCCGGCGCTGGGCTTGCGGGCACGCTTGCCCATTAACCGCATGCTGGCGTTTACGGCTGCGCTGCGCAATGGTCAGCCGTTGGCTGGGTTGGTGCCGGGTATCGGGGCTGCTTGATGACGGATTTTTGTTAATAGCTGCTGCAGATTGAGGCTGGTTTCTCAATTTTCCAGATAGCGGTTGTTCAACGTTGGAGGCAACCGGACCACAACCAACGCGGCGGAGCCGTAACTCCCGGTTGTGGGTCCATGTTGGCCGACTGGTTATGTCTCATAGCTGTTTCACGCGCAGCGCCTTCCGTTTACGCCACAGCAACCACAACAACAGTAGCCCTTGCAACTGAACCGCTCCGATAGTCGCTGACATGAGTTTTCGCGACGCCGAACTTAGTTGCGCGAACATTTCTGCAATTGTCCGCTGACTCGCTGCTTGCATGCGAAGGTAGGTGGGAAAACCAGCGACGTCTGGCTTGATCTTTCCCAGCTCAGTTTGCTTTGCCATTTCTTCTGTGCGGCTCGCAGTGGCCAATGTTTCGGCACTGAAACTCGCCCAACTATCAGCCGTGTTGAAGTAGGCCAGCGACGGAATGACCAAAGTCAAAGCCAGAACAATCACGCAGATGAAAGCGTCAATCTTCCTGAGACATAACGCGATGCATACCGTAAGGTGCTGCGGTATAAAAATGGCCGCAAGGTTGTCCATGCTGGGATTGCCTGTAGGTGACAACATTCGGTGCAAACTTTTGCTCGGCTTGGTTTCTGGTCAGTGCCATTGCCTTTATCCTTGTGCTTTCCATTTGGTTTGGTTCGGCGTTCACGCTCAACCCAAAAACTTTATTTTTAAAAAAGTGAGCCACCAGCGCACGCTTGGACTGCAACAGTAACCATCAATGCCACTCTTGCCATAGCCTCGCGGCCTATAACCCACCAAGCCTCAAGCAATAGGCACCAGAATCGTAGCTTCCGCAATAGCCGCCATCTCCGGGTAGTCGCGGCTGAAATGCAGCCCCCGGCTTTCGTGCCTTGATTGCGCTGATTGCACGATCAGCTCTGCTACGGTTACCAGATTGCGCAGTTCCAGCAGGTCACGGGTGACATGGAAGTTGGCGTAAAACTCCTGGATTTCACCTTGCAGCAAGGCGATGCGGTGCGCGGCGCGCTCCAGGCGTTTGTTGGTGCGCACTATGCCCACGTAGTTCCACATACAGCGGCGCAGCTCGTCCCAGTTGTGTGAAATCACGACGGCTTCGTCGGCGTCGGTGACGCGGCTGTCGTCCCACGCGGGCAGCGGGGGCGGCGTGGCTTGGGGGTGGGTGATGATGTCTTCGGCGGCAGCGCGCGCAAACACCATGCACTCTACCAGTGAATTGCTGGCCAGCCGGTTAGCGCCATGCAGGCCGGTGCAGGCGGTTTCACCTACCGCGTACAGGCCGTCTATGTCTGTGCGGCCCGCCAGGTCAGTCAATATGCCGCCGCAGGTGTAGTGCGCTGCAGGCACCACAGGGATGGGCTGCTTTGAAATGTCTATGCCCAGCTCCAGGCAGCGGGCGTAGATGTTGGGGAAATGTTCAAGAATAAAAGCCAGCGGCTGGTGCGAGATGTCCAGGTGAACGCAATCGAGGCCATGCTTTTTCATCTCAAAATCTATCGCGCGCGCCACCACATCACGCGGCGCCAATTCGGCCCTGGCATCGTGCTGCGGCATAAAGCGGGTGCCACCAGCCGAGTCAGGCAGCAGCAGCTTGCCACCTTCACCACGCACTGCCTCAGTAATCAAAAACGATTTGGCATGCGGGTGGTACAGGCAAGTCGGGTGAAACTGAATGAACTCCATGTTCGCCGCGCGGCAGCCAGCGCGCCATCCGGCAGCAATGCCATCGCCTGTGGCGGTGTCAGGGTTGGTGGTGTACAGGTACACCTTGCCCGCGCCGCCCGTGGCCAAAATGGTCTGCGCGGCGCTGAAGGTGACGACTTTGTCGGTTGCCTCATCCAGCGCATACAGGCCCACGCAGCGTTTGGCCTCTGGGCCGGGCGTGGTGATCAGGTCAACCAGCGTGTGGTTTTCAAATAGCGTGATGTTGGCTGTGCAGCGTACCTGTTCAATCAGCGTGCGCTGCACTGCAGCGCCAGTGGCGTCAGTGGCATGCACGATGCGGCGTGCGCTATGGCCGCCTTCGCGGGTCAGGTGCAGATGGCCGTTTTCCTGCGAAAACGCAACGCCCAGCGTTTGTAGCCAGGCAATGGTTTGTGGTGCATGTTCAACTACAAAGCGAGTGGCGTCCAGGTCAGACAAACCGGCACCGGCAACCAGCGTGTCGCCAATGTGCGAGTCAAAGCTGTCGCCTTCAGCCAGCACTGCCGCAATACCACCCTGCGCCCAGCCGCTGGAGCCGTCAGCCATGGCGCGTTTGGTCAAAATCGCTACCCGGTGGGTAAGCGCAAGGCGTAGCGCGGCAGTCAGCCCGGCCAGGCCGCTACCCACTATCAGAACGTCAAAATGTTGCTTGGGCATGCGGTTCTAGGTAGGCGTATATGCCAGACGCACATAAATTGGCGCATACACCTCCGCCTGCGTGATGTCCAGCAGGCCTTCTTTTGCCAATTCAAGCAGCGCGATAAATGTCACAACCAGCACGGGCATGCCGCGTGCGGCGTCGAATAAATCTTCAAACTCCAAAAACTTGCGGCCTTGCAGTTTGCGCAAAACAATGCTCATGTGCTCACGAACCGACAACTCTTCACGGCTAATCACGTGGTGCTGCACCAGCTTGGCGCGTTTGACAATGTCTCGCCACGCGTCTTGTAAATCAACTACATGCACGTCGGGAAAGCGCGCGGTAAGGGCTTGCTCTACAAACACCTGCGCCCGCAAAAAGTCGCGGCCAAATTGCGGTAAGGCGTTCAGCTGGTGTGCAGCCAGCTTGATTTTCTCGTACTCCAGCAGGCGGCGCACCAGCTCGGCACGCGGGTCTTCGGCTTCCTGGCCTTCGGCAACTTTTTTCGGCGGCAGCAGCATGCGTGATTTGATTTCAATCAGCATGGCGGCCATTAGCAAATACTCAGCCGCCAGCTCTAGGTTGGTAGCGCGAATCTCATCGACATACACCAGGTACTGCCGCGTTACCGCCGCCATCGGAATATCAAGAATATTGAAGTTTTGCTTGCGAATGAGGTACAGCAGCAAGTCCAGCGGGCCTTCAAATGCCTCTAAAAAGACCTGCAATGCATCGGGCGGAATGTACAAATCGCGCGGCATCGCAAACAGCGGCTCGCCGTAGAGCCGCGCCAGCGCAACCTGGTCAACGACCGATGGCGAGTCAACTCCCGGCGTGGCGGGTAAATCAAGCGTGTCGGGGAAAAAAGTTGCCATGTATGCAGGTCAGGGAATTATTTGCTATGTAATGTATAGCTGCTTGCGCCCGTATTTATTGCGCTAGAGGCCAAAAACGCTTAAAAACAAGCGGTTTGGGGGCCGTTACTTGGCGTTGTCGTGCTTGTCAAGGCCGTATACATAGGCCTGCTGGGCCACAGTCGCGTCCAGAAAATCTGCCTGTTCAGCCAGTTTCAGGTTCTTGTCCCACAGCAGCGCCCGGCCAGCGCGCTGCTCGGCCTCAAGGGTTGGCTTGTCCAGCTTGAGCTTATCAATGAATTGCGTGATTTCAGAGGTGTAGTCGGGGCGGCGAAAGATGGACATGGGCGCTTTTTAGTGGTCTGGCGGGGGCCGTATAGTTGACGAATTTTACTGGGGACGGGTATGCAACTTCAAAACGTCAAGAAAGCGGTGTTTACCATGATCACAGCTGCTGGGTTGTTTGCTGCATTGGGGGGCTTGCTGGGGTGCGATCCGCAGCGCATTGCCGAGCTGGAAGAGGGCGTGGCGACTGAGGCCGATGTGCGCGCCCGCTTTGGCGAACCCGAAAAGATCTGGGACGCAACCGACATGGCCAAACTCCCCCAGCCGGGCGCGGCCGC
>JANNCT010000176.1:0-3463 GCA_031386895.1 Polaromonas sp. | reverse complement strand
GGCGCGCAGCTGGCTGCCGACTTTTTCAATTGAATGCTCGGCCGTCAGGCGGCGGCGTGCAGTCATGCTTGGGTAATTGGTGCGGCCTTCGCTGATGAACATCTTGGCGTACTCACCGCTTTGGATGCGCTTGAGTGCATTACGCATAGCCACGCGTGACTGCTCGTTGATGATCTCAGGGCCTGTTACGTATTCGCCGTACTCAGCATTGTTGGAAATCGAGTAGTTCATGTTGGCAATGCCGCCTTCATAGATCAAATCGACAATCAATTTCAGTTCGTGCAGGCATTCAAAGTAAGCCATTTCTGGGGCGTAGCCGGCCTCAACCAATGTCTCGTAACCCATTTTGATGAGTTCAACCGCACCACCGCACAGCACGGCTTGTTCGCCGAACAGGTCAGTTTCGGTTTCTTCTTTGAAGTTGGTCTCAATGATGCCGGCCTTGCCGCCACCGTTGGCCATGGCATAGCTCAAAGCCAAGTCGCGGGCTTTACCTGATTTGTCTTGGTGAATGGCAACCAGGTGCGGCACGCCGCCACCTTGGGTGTAAGTGTTGCGCACGGTGTGGCCGGGGGCCTTGGGTGCAACCATCCACACGTCCAGGTCAGCACGCGGCACCACCTGGTTGTAATGCACGTTAAAGCCGTGCGCAAACACGAGCGACGCGCCCTGCTTGGCATGCGGCTCCACATTGTTTTTGTACACGGCAGCGATGTCTTCATCGGGCAGCAAAATCATCACGACGTCAGCGGCCTTTACTGCGTCATTGACTTCATGCACCGACAAGCCGGCCTTTTCAGCCTTGCTCCAGGATGCGCCGTTCTTGCGCAGGCCAACAACAACTTTCACGCCGCTGTCGTTCAGGTTTTGAGCGTGGGCGTGCCCCTGGCTGCCGTAACCAATAATGGCCACCGTTTTGCCTTTGATCAGGCTCAGGTCGCAGTCTTTGTCGTAATAAACTTTCATCTTTTTCTCCTAAATAATCACTAAAAATAAAACAGCCAGGGAACTTCAAATACTTGATGTCTAGACACGCAAAATGCGTTCGCCTCTACCAATACCACTGGAGCCGGTACGTACCGTCTCCAAAATCGCGGTGCGGTCTATTGCTTCCAAAAACGCATCGTTTTTGTGCTGGTCGCCGGTCAATTCGATGGTGTAACTTTTCTCAGTCACATCAATAATCCGCCCGCGAAATATATCAGCCAAGCGCTTCATTTCTTCACGCTCTTTGCCCACCGCACGCACTTTGACCATCATCAGCTCGCGCTCGGTGTAAGCGCCTTCGGTCAAGTCGACTACTTTGACGACTTCAATCAGGCGATTCAAGTGCTTGGTGATTTGCTCAATGACGTCGTCAGATCCGCTGGTTTGAATCGTCATGCGCGACAGAGTTGGGTCTTCAGTCGGCGCAACCGTCAGGCTTTCAATGTTGTAGCCACGGGCTGAAAACAAACCGACCACGCGGGACAGCGCGCCGGGTTCGTTTTCCAGTAAAACTGCAATGATGTGTTTCATACGTCCGGACTCTTCATTTCGTCTGCCCTCCCCTGCGCACGGTAATGTGCAGGCTTGGCAGGCAATAGATTTGTCAGTTAATAATTAAGATTAACGCTATTAAAGTAATAGCTGCTTGCGCCCGTATTTATTACGCTACAGGCATAAAAAACCATAAATCTGGTATTTTTACAGGTCTTCAGCTCCTAACAACATTTCATTAATGCCCTTGCCTGCCTGCACCATGGGAAACACGTTTTCCTTCGAGTCAGTTCTGAAGTCCATGAACACCGTGCGGTCCTTGAGCTTGCGCGCTTCACGCAGCGCGGGCTCAACATCGCTTGGCTTTTCAATCAGCATACCGACGTGGCCATAGGCTTCGGCCAGCTTCACAAAGTCAGGCAGCGCGTCCATGTAGCTGTGGCTGTAACGACTTTCGTAATCAAATTCTTGCCACTGGCGCACCATGCCCAAATAGCGGTTGTTCAGCGACACAACTTTGACTGGCGTCTTGTACTGAAAGCACGTCGACAGCTCCTGGATACACATTTGAATCGAACCCTCGCCGGTGATGCAAAACACCTCCGATTCCGGCTTGGCCAGCTTGATACCCATCGCGTAGGGCAATCCCACGCCCATCGTGCCTAGCCCGCCTGAGTTGATCCAGCGGCGGGGCTGGTCAAACTTGTAGTACTGCGCGGCCCACATCTGGTGCTGGCCCACATCAGACGTGATGTAAACATCATCGTCTTTGGTCATGTTCCACAGTGTTTCCACCACGTACTGCGGCTTGATGGTGCTGCCATCGCCCAGGCTGTACTTCATGCAGTCGCGCTTGCGCCAGGTGCCAATCGTTTCCCACCAGCCGCCGAGCGCGTTGAAGTCGGGTTTGAGGCCTGATTCCTTGATCATGGCGATCAGCTCGGTCAAGACGTCTTTGACGTCGCCAACGATGGGAATGTCGACCTTGACCCGCTTGGAAATGCTCGATGGGTCGATGTCAATGTGAATGATCTTGCGTTCGTTTTGCGCAAAGTGTTTGGGGTTGCCAATCACGCGGTCGTCAAAACGCGCACCGACTGCTAGCAGTACGTCGCAGTTTTGCATCGCGTTGTTGGCCTCGTACGTGCCATGCATACCCAGCATGCCCAAAAATTTAGGGTCACTCGCTGGGTACGCGCCCAAACCCATCAATGTGTTGGTGCAGGGGTAGCCCAGCATGTCTACCAAAGTGCGCAACTCAGCCGACGCGTTGCTCAAAAGCACGCCGCCGCCGGTATAAATGTACGGGCGTTTGGCCGTCATCAACAACTGCAAAGCTTTGCGAATCTGCCCTCCGTGGCCCTTGCGCGACGGGTTGTAGCTGCGCATTTCAACCGTGGCCGGGTAGCCGGTATAGGCCACCTTGTTGAATGACACGTCTTTCGGAATGTCGACCACCACCGGACCAGGCCGGCCGCTGCGGGCGATATGAAAGGCTTTTTTCATCGTCTCTGCGATGTGTTTGGCGTCTTTCACCAAAAAATTGTGCTTGACGATGGGCCGCGTGATGCCTACGGTGTCGCATTCCTGAAACGCATCCAGGCCAATCGCGTGCGTAGGCACCTGGCCAGTGATGATGACCATCGGAATGCTGTCCATGTAGGCGGTGGCAATGCCAGTAATGGCATTCGTGACGCCAGGGCCCGACGTGACCAGCGCCACGCCAACGTCGCCCGTGGCACGTGCATAGCCGTCAGCGGCATGCACCGCTGCCTGCTCATGCCGCACCAGCACGTGCTGAATGGTGTCTTGTTTGTAGAACGCGTCGTAAATGTGCAAGACCGCACCGCCGGGGTAGCCCCAGATGTACTTGACGTTTTCAGCCTGCAGTGACTTGACGAGGATTTCCGCGCCGCGAAGTTCTTGCGAAGCTGATGTCGGCTTGGCGTTTGAATTTGCAGCAGCCGCTGCAGCTGAAGCAACT
>JANNCT010000169.1:0-1653 GCA_031386895.1 Polaromonas sp. | reverse complement strand
AAATATAGGAGCTGCTTGCGCATATATCACAAAGGCTATAGGCCTAAAAAGCACTAAAAAAGCACCAAAATCAACTGCCAGCCCGCTCCAGCATCGCATGCAGCAGCACATTGCACCCGGCCTCCAGGTGCTCCAGCGTGGCGTCTTCGATTTCGTTGTGGCTGATGCCGTCTTTGCATGGGATGAAGATCATACCGGCGGGTGCCAGCTTGGCCATGTACACCGCGTCGTGGCCTGCGCCCGACACGACAGGCATGTTGCTGTAGCCCAGCTTGTTGGTGGCTCTTGCTACCGCGTCAATGCAGTCTTTGTGAAAGCCAATGGCTGAATAGCTGGACACCAGTTCAATCTTGACGGCCATGCCGGTTTGCTGGCTGAGCTTGGCAGCAAAGGCTTTGACTTCATCTGCCATTTGGTCGACCAGCGCGTCGGTCGAGTTGCGCAGGTCGATAGAGAACTTCACCTCACCCGGAATCACGTTGCGGCTGTTTGGGTGAATGTGCACCATGCCCACCGTGCCGCGTCCGTGCGGTGCGTGGCGCAGCGCGGCGGCCACGGTTTCTTGCATGATGTGTGTGGCTACCTGCAGCGCGTCTTTGCGCAGCGCCATCGGCGTGGGGCCTGCGTGGGCTTCCATGCCTGACACGGTGCAGTCAAACCAGCGAATGCCCAGCACGCCCTGCACCACGCCGATGGTGATGTTGTGGTCTTCCAGCACCGGGCCTTGCTCGATGTGCGTTTCAAAAAATGCGCCGATGGGGTGATCACCAGGCTCCTGCTCGCCAATGTAGCCAATGCGCGCCAGCTCGTCGCCAACCGTTTTGCCCTCGGTGTCTTTGGCGGCGTAGGCGTGTGCCAGCGTGAAGGCTTTGGCAAATACGCCTGAGCCCATCATGACCGGCACAAAGCGCGAACCTTCTTCATTGGTCCAGAAAGAGACTTCAATCGGCGCTTCGGTTTCAATGTTGTTGTCGTTCAGCGTGCGTACCACTTCAATGCCCGCCAGCACGCCATAGTTGCCGTCAAATTTGCCGCCAGTCGGCTGGGTGTCAATGTGGCTGCCGGTGACGATGGGCGGCAGCGCGTTGTTGCGGCCCGCGCGGCGCATGAAGCCGTTGCCGATTTTGTCGATGGTGATCGTCATGCCGGCATCGACGGCCCACTTGATGACCAAATCGCGACCCTGTTTGTCCAGGTCAGTCAGCGTCAATCTGCAAACTCCGCCTTTGGGTGTCGCGCCGATTTCGGCGAGTTCCATCAGCGAGGCGTACAGGCGGTCGCCGTTGATGCGCAGGGTGTCGATGTTGGGTTTGTCTAGAACAGCGGACATGGTGAGTTCCTTTAATCAGGCAAAGTAAATGACTAAACTTTTTCTAGGGTGCGCGCGGCGGTTGTGGCAGGTGCTTCAGCTTTTGCAGGGCTTCCTTTTTTGCGTTCAATGGCTTGCGGCGCATTCGCCACTGCACGCTGCTTGCCCGCTGCAAAGTCCGCCCCAAACGCAGGCCGCTTGATGTATCGGCCCGCACCTGCTTTGGCTCGCAACTCGCCTTTGACAAACACCAGCTCACCCCGACTGATGGTGTGGCTCGGTATGCCGCGCACCGTGCGCCCTTCAAAAATATTGAAGTCGCCTTTGCTGTGCTGGGTTTTGAC
>JANNCT010000165.1:0-31044 GCA_031386895.1 Polaromonas sp. | reverse complement strand
CATGTATTCTTTTTGCACGGCTTCCAGTTCGGGCGAATATTCCATCTCGAACAAAGTGCATTTCTTCAATCGGCTGCGGCGAATGACGTCAAGGTCTGGGAAGTGCGCGGCCAGCTTCAAGCCAATCTGGTTGTTGTATTTGTCAATCTGGTCGGTGTCTTTGCTGCGGTTGGCAATCACGCCACCCAAACGCACGTTGTAATTTTTGGCTTTTGCACCGATGGCCTGAACGATCCGGTTCATGGCAAATATGGAATCGAAATCATTGGCGGTAACGATCAGCGCGCGATCGGCGTGCTGCAGTGGAGCAGCGAAACCACCGCAGACAACATCGCCCAGCACGTCAAAAATCACAACGTCAGTGTCTTCCAGCAGGTGGTGCTCTTTGAGCAGCTTGACGGTTTGACCCACCACGTAGCCGCCGCAACCAGTGCCGGCAGGCGGCCCACCGGCTTCAACGCACATCACGCCGTTGTAGCCAGGAAACACAAAATCTTCAACGCGCAGCTCTTCTGCATGAAAGTCAACCGACTCTAAAACATCGATAACTGTTGGCAACATCTTTTTGGTCAAAGTGAAGGTTGAATCGTGCTTCGGGTCGCACCCAATTTGCAAAACCCGCTTGCCCAATTTGGAAAAAGCCGCAGACAGGTTAGACGACGTTGTGCTTTTACCAATGCCACCTTTGCCATAAATAGCAAAGACTTTTGCGTTTCCAATTTTCAGATTCGGGTCAAGCTCGACCTGCAGGCTTCCCTCACCGTCAAGCTGAATTTTGGTGCGTTCACCCCGGCTTTTGATGCTGGGAAAGGGAACAGTGGTTGTCGTGCTCATGCAGGAGCTCCTTCTTTTGAATTAGAAAATACGCCTTCAAGCCGGTCTTCCAGCTCTTCGCCAGCCAGCCGCAGGGCTGCAAGCGTCTCGGGACTTGGAGTCCAATATTGACGGTCAGACGCCTCTAGCAGCCGGTTGGCGACTCGTGCAGAAGCTGTAGGGTTGAGTTTGGCGAGTCGTTCGCGCATCGCTGGGTCAAGCATGAAGGTCTGACTCAGCTCTTCATAAACCCACGGCTGCACCTGGCCTGTGGTGGCAGACCAGCCCATGGTGTTGGTGACGTGCACTTCAATTTGCCGAACGCCCTCGTAGCCATGCTCAAGCATGCCTTCATACCACTTGGGGTTAAGCATGCGGGTGCGGGTTTCAAGCGCAACCTGCTCTTTCAGCGAGCGCACTGCGCCGTCTCCTTTGGTCTGGTCGCCAATGTAAACCGGAGGCGTCGCGCCACCTTTTGCAACCTTGACGGCTTGCGTGATGCCGCCCAGCGTGTCGAAGTAGTTGTCAACGGTAGTAACGCCCAATTCAACAGAGTCCAGGTTTTGGTAAGTTAACTGAACGTCGGCCAATGCGCTTTTGAGCAGGGCTGTCTGCTGCACCGCGCGTCCACTGCGGCCGTAAGCAAACCCTTTGCGGCGGGTGTAGGTTTCGGCCAGCTCGCCTTCATCGGTCCAGCGGCTACTTTCAACCAGGTTGTTCACGTTGGAGCCGTAAGCACCTTCTGCATTGCCATAGACACGCAGCGAAGCGATTTCAAGAGTGCAGCCGTGTTCCTGCTGATAGGCCAGTGCATGTTTGCGGATCCAGTTCATTTCAAGCGGCTCGTCTGCGGACGCGGCCAGGAAAGCGGCTTCCGCCAGCAATTTGATTTGCAACGGCATGAGGTCCCTGAAAATGCCCGACAACGTGATGACTACGTCGACCCGGGGGCGCCCGAGCTCGCTCAACGGAATCAGGGTGGCACCGGCGAGCCGTCCATAGCTGTCAAATCGCGGGAGGGTTCCCATCAGTGCCAAGGCCTGCGCAATCGGCGCACCCTCATTTTTGAGGTTATCGCTGCCCCATAGCACCATCGCGATGGATTCAGGCAAAGCGTTGCCATCGGCCATGTGGCGATCAAGCAGCAACTGAGCCTGCTTCGCGCCGTCTCTGACGGCAAAGTTACTTGGGATGCGGAACGGGTCAAATCCGTGCATGTTCCGGCCTGTTGGCAAAACGGCTGGGGTGCGAAGAATGTCGCCACCTGGCGCGGGCCGAATGTAGCGGCCATCCAGGGCGCGCAGCATGGCACCCACTTCGGTGTCTTTGGCGAGCAGCAAATTGGCTTCGAACATTTCCGTAATCAAGGCTATGGAAGTCTCACTGCGCGGAATTGGGCCGGCCTTCATTGCCTGATCAACCGTGTGTCCTGCCACCAGTGACTCTATCGCCTCTCGCGGCAATACCTGGCCATGCGAAGCGTCAGCCATTGCCAACAGCATATCGACACGCTCAACGGCGCTTGGCGGGCGGCCAGCGACGTGAAGTCCGTGCGGAATAAGGGTGTACTCCAGTTCGAGCATTTGCTCAGCCAGAACAGCAACTTTTCCATCTGCATCGCCACCTGCCGCCGCATTCCACAGTGGTTCTAGTTCAGCCAGGTTCAACTCGGCAGCCTGGGTTTGCAGCAGCACTGCGAACTCGCCACGATCGGAAGCGTCAGGCTCCATGGTGCGCCAGCGTTCAATCGATGCCTTCAGGTCATTGAGCCCTTTGTACAAGCCAGCCTGAGCAACAGGCGGCGTCAGGTAGCTGATCAGCGTTGCGCCAGAGCGGCGTTTTGCAATCGCGCCTTCTGATGGGTTGTTGGAAGCGTAAAGGTAAATATTTGGCAGGTCGTCAATCAGGCGGTCAGGCCAGCAGGTGCCAGACATGCCGCTTTGCTTGCCAGGCATAAACTCTAGCGCGCCGTGCGTGCCAAAGTGCAGCACAGCATTGGCTTTGAAGTCTTCACGGAGGTAGCGGTAGAACGCTGAAAAGGCGTGCGTTGGCGACAGTCCTTTTTCGAACAGCAGGCGCATCGGATCGCCTTCGTAGCCGAACGAAGGCTGTACTGCAATGAGCACATTGCCAAACTGCTTGCCCAACACCATGATCGAGTCGCCGTTGCTGAGCTGGCGTCCCGGGGCGGGGCCCCACTGGGCCTCAATTTCAGTCAACCAGCGCTCGCGTTTGACGTGGTCGTCGGTTGCGATGAGGGTGTGCACGTTGCCGTCAGAGCCATGCAGTGATGCATTGCCCAGAAGAACACTGTCGCGCAAAGTGTCGATGCTGTCGGGCATGTCGACCGAGTAGCCCTGCGCTTTCATCGCCGTCAGCGTATGGAACAAAGATTCAAAGACGGACAGGTAAGCTGCGCTGCCGATGTTGCCAGCGTTGGGCGGAAAGTTGAAAATCACGATGGCAACTTTGCGCTCCGCGTGTTCGGTGCGGCGCAGAGCAACCAGCTTGCTCACGCGGGCTGCCAACATCAGTGCGCGCTCTGGGCACGAACTCATGTCTTGCGCGCTATCTGTCTGCTTGAACGTACAGGCATGGTGGCATCCAGTGCACGTCACGCCTGGGGCGCCAGGTCGACCACCGAAAACGATGGGGCTGGTGGCGCCGTCTAGCTCTGGAATCGCAACCATGATGGTGCTTTCTACCGGCAACAACCCTCTGTCTGAGCCGCCCCACTGCGCCAGATTCTGAAACTCCACCGGATGCGCGGCTACATAGGGCACGTCCAGGCGCGAAAGCACTTCTTCTGCAGCCTTGGCGTCGTTGTAAGCTGGGCCGCCCACCAGAGAAAAGCCGGTCAGTGAAACCACTGCATCGACGGCGACCTGGCCGTCCTTAAAGAAATAGGCATCAATGGCGGGGCGGGCATCCAGGCCCGCTGAAAAGGCCGGAACAACGCGCAAGCCGCGTGACTCCAGCGCTGCAATGACGCCGTCGTAGTGCCCGGCATTGTTGGACAGCAAATAAGAACGCAACACCAACACGCCGACTGTTCCTTTGGATTCGCCCGCCGCTGCGTTAGGCAAGGCGGAAACTTCTGTGGCGTAGCGGCCTTCCAGCCGAGGGTGGTAAACGCCGACCTCCGGGTATTCAACAGGAGCCGGAACTTTTGTCAGCCCGCGCAGGCCGCGCCTTGGGCCGTCTGCGCCTCGGTCCACCACATGGCGAACTAGGTTGAACATGTTCTCGTCCGAGCCGCCCAGCCAGTACTGAAGCGTCATGAAATAGGCGCGAACATCTTGGGCGGTACCTGGAACGAATCGCAGCATTTGCGGGATGCGGCGGAGCATTTTCATTTGCGCTGCGCCGCCAGTCGCCGCTTTGTCTTTTCCGCCGCCGCGCAGCTTTTTGAGCAGCGCCATTGGGCCGCTGGCAGGCTTGTCCATGTCGAACTTTCCGAGTCGGGTCAGCTTCACGATTTCAGCTGCTGAAGCCATGCAGATCATCGCATCGCAGTTGTCGCGGCGAGCGCGCAGATCCTCAAGAATCGGAAGGAAGTGGTCTTCCAGAAAAAGCATACCGGCAACAATAATGTCAGCCTGCGCGATGTCCGCTTTGCAGCGTGCAATGGCGGCGTCATTGCCTGCGTATTCAGACGCAGCATGCATGGACAACTGCAAGCCTGGAAGCTCGCGCATAAGCGACGCATGGATGCGCTGGGTAGAACTGACCAGGTGCGTGTCCATGGTGACCACCACCACACGAATGGCGGTCCGTGCCACCATGGCGTGCTCGTCAGCGGTTGAAATGAGCTTTTGCATCGTAGAGTGTCTCTATAGTTACTACCGGTACGCTATGAATTTGTGCGTATCGCTCGGTATTGCGGCGTGCTTTACCGCGTACGAAAAACGGAATCTTGCGAAGCTCTTTTTCGGCTTCTGGTGACCAAGTTGCCTGAACTTCGGCTTGCTGGCGGTCGTTGTTGAGGCCAGACGCTGCAACCACCGCCAGTTCGGAAACAGGCTCTCGGGTTTCATCAGCTGGTGCAACTGCAGCGCCAGCAATTCGACTTGCGTGACCACCCAGATGCGATGGTGCAGCGTCTTCATGGAACTCCGCATCACCTCTGAACATACCGATCAGGTGCTCTTCAAGCCCCATCATCAGTGGATGAACCCACGTGTCAAACATGACATTTGCGCCCTCAAACCCCATTTGCGGCGAGTACCTCGCCGGGAAGTCCTGAACATGCACGGGCGCTGAAATCACAGCGCACGGAATGCCAAGCCGCTTGGCAATGTGGCGTTCCATTTGCGAGCCAAGCACCAGCTCAGGTTGAAGCTCGGCAACGCGCGCTTCCACTTCAAGGTAGTCGTCTGTGATCAATGCGTCTACTTCATACAACTTGGCAGCTTCTCGTACTTCGCGTGCATGTTCCCTGCTGTAAGTGCCAATGCCAACGACGGTAAAGCCCAGCTCCTGGCTGGCAATTCGGGCCGCAGCCACTGCGTGGGTAGCGTCGCCAAAAACGAACACCCGCTTGTTGGTGAGGTAAGTTGAGTCGACCGACTTTGCGTACCAGGGCGCACGTGCATCGGCATTTGCCAGTACAGCTGTGGGGTCAACGCCGGCCATAAATGCAACTTCACGAATAAAGTCGCGCGTGGCTCCTGAGCCAATCGGCACGGTTTTGGTGGCGGGCTGTCCAAACGTACGCGTCAGCCATTGGGCCGCAACGGAAGCAATCTCGGGGTAGAGCACGACGTTAAAGTCCGCATCGCCCAAGCGGGTCATGTCATCTGGCGTAGCCGTGAGTGGCGCAACTACATTGATGTCGATTCCCAGCTCGCCGAGCAAACCAGAAATTTCACGTAAATCATCGCGGTGCCGAAAGCCCAAAGCAGTTGGGCCAAGGATGTTGCAGCTGGCGCGTGTTCCTTCAGCCCGAGTTGCTTTGGTCCGCGGCTTCGCAAGCGCCCGCACCAATTGGTAAAACGTCTCAGACGCTCCCCAATTTTCCTTGCGCTGGTAAGAAGGCAACTCCAGCGCCACCACAGGTATCGGCAGGTCAAGCGCTTTGGCCAGACCGCCCGGGTCATCCTGGATTAATTCAGCGGTGCAAGATGCGCCGACCAGCATGGCTTTGGGTTTGAAGCGCTCAAAAGCGTCTCGCGCGGCGGTTTTAAAAAGCTCGGCGGTGTCGCCTCCCAAGTCGCGGGCCTGGAAGGTGGTGTAAGTGACGGGTGGGCGCTTTGGAAGCCGTTCAATCATGGTGAAAAGCAGATCAGCGTAAGTGTCGCCTTGCGGCGCATGCAGCACGTAATGCACATCTTCCATGGCCGTGGCAATACGCATTGCTCCGACGTGAGGTGGGCCTTCGTATGTCCAGAGAGTGAGTTGCATGCTGGGTACTCTATGCGGCCAGCCGCATGCGGCGTACGAGAGGCCTGCTGAACAATTCAGCAAGGTCAGCGGCCTGGTCATAGCCCTGAATAGGTGTGAACACCAGCTCGATGGCCCATTTGGTCGTCATGCCTTCGGCCTCTAATGGGTTTGCAAGGCCAAGGCCGCACACGACAATATCCGGGCGTGCTGCTCGGCACCGGTCGAGCTGGTTTTCAACGTGCTGGCCTTCAGACAAGAAAGTGTCAGAAGGCAGCATGGCCAACTCTTCAGATAAATGCTGGCGATGCAGGTAGGGTGTGCCGACTTCAACCAGCTCCATGCCCAACTCACGCGACAAAAAGCGCGCCAGCGGGATCTCAAGCTGAGAGTCCGGAAAAAAGAAAATCCGTTTGCCTGCGAGCAGTACTTGCTGCCGTGCCAGCGCGGACTCGGCACGCTGGCGTGCGCTGGCTGTGACCACGTCAAAGACTTCCTTGTCTACGTTGAATACTTTTGCAGCGGCCTGCAGCCATAGCGTGGTGCCCTCAGCGCCGAGCGGGAAGGGCGCCGAAAGGCGCTGGGCCCCGCGTGCTTCCAAAACGCGAGCGGTATCGGCCAAAAACGGCTGTGCAAGCAGGAACCGTGTGTTCGGGCCGATGGCCGCCAGATCATTCGCCTGGCGCGGTGGGAAAAAGCGAACTGTGCCAACGCCCATCTGCTTGAACAGGCGCGTAAATTGGTCTTCGACCACATCTGCCAGTGTTCCTACCACCAGCAGTTCAATTGGCGCATCGTCAGGCGCTTGTGGCAGCGCTGGCACCATTGAAGCCAGGCACGCGTCTTCACCTTGCGTGAAGGTGGTTTCAATTCCGCTACCCGAATAGTTCAGCACCCGCACATGTGGCGAGAAGGTTGCGGCCAGACGGGATGCGGCGCGAGACAAATCAAGCTTGATAACTTCTGACGGGCACGAACCTACCAAAAACAGCAGTTTGATTTCTGGCCTGCGCTCCAGCAGCCGGGTCACGACCCGGTCAAGTTCGGTGTTGGCATCTGCCAGGCCAGCCAGGTCGCGCTCATCAATGATGGCGGTTGCAAATCTTGGCTCGGCGAAAATCATGACGCCCGCAGCCGACTGAATCAGGTGCGCGCAGGTGCGCGAGCCCACTACCAAAAAGAACGCATCCTGAATTTTGCGGTGCAGCCAGATGATGCCGGTCAGCCCGCAAAACACTTCTCGCTGGCCGCGCTCTTTCAGGACGGGCGCATCCGCGCAGCCCACAGCTGCGGCGTTGCGGATTGGAATGACAGCGCTCATGCGGCGACACCGTTTGCGGTCATTGCAGCAAGCCGGTTGGCGTGGTCTAAACGCGCAATTCGCAACTTCCAGATAAATTGGCCCGCATTGACAACATACGTAGCGTAAGCAGCCAGTGCCAGGTACATCAGCTGTTGCGCAGTCATCGCGTTGGTAAATAGTGCGGCCAAATACCAGGTGTGCAGGGCGAGCACCAACATGCTGAAAACGTCTTCCCAATAAAACGCCGGGGCAAACAGGTAGCAGTCAAAGACGACCTTTTCCCAGATACAGCCAGTGATCATGATGGTGTACAACGTCAGCGTTTTAATCACCACCGATATGACAGCAGCTTCTTGGCCCTCGCCGGTGTACAGGTACCGGAGCACAAGCCCCAGACTGATCAGGAAAACCAAAAACTGAATCGGTGCCAAAACACCCTGCACCAGTGTCCACACCGTTTTGTCGCGCTTGATGCGCTGCTCTGGCGTGTAAAGTGCTTTGCTGGGGTTTGAATTTTGCGCGCTCACTTCAGACTGCCTGTTCGGGGTTTCTGTACTTGTCACCATGAGGTTTAATTTAGCGCGACTTTTCAAATCTGTCAACTTGTCTTGACGTAAATTTAACTTGACATGTTTTTCGGTGCGGTTAAAGTTGCAGAAACTGGGAAGATATGAATTGACTGATTCAAGTTTGGGCTGTAAAAACCGTAAGCATTATGAAAAGTAAGGTTATTCACATGACCTTGCATAGTGCTTTTTGGGTATTCACGCAAAACTTGACCGCAGACCGCGCCGCCGAAGCACATCGGCCAGCACGGCAGTTGGTTCACTCGCGCTTAGCGCCAGGAGACAAATAATGGGCCAATTGATCAATGCGACCGCCGCTGCCAACACTGTCCAGGCCAGTGATGGATCCGGACAGCTCGGGTTTTTACAAAGCAACGATGGCAGTGCATACACCGAGGGCAGCCAGGCAATCGCCCGGATCGCATCTGATGCCAACCGTGATGCGGTGGAAATGCGTTTGGCTTTACTGTCCGAAGCCATTGAGCATGAAATTATTCCGCGTTTGATGCTGGCCCACCAGGCGCCCGGTGAGTGCCTGTCCACATCGCCAGTTGTGGATTCGGCTTTTGGCCCTGACGACGTACGCGCATTTGCCAAACTGGTGTTGGCGCCGGATGAAAACGTGGCCCATGCCTGTATTGAAGCCATGCGGGTGCGGGGCATTTCGGTTGAAACCATCTATCTTGATTTGCTGGCCCCTGTTGCGCGGTATCTGGGCGAGCAGTGGGAGCTTGATTTGTGTGACTTCACCGAAGTCACAGTCGGGCTGGGCAGGTTGCAACAGGTGCTGCGAGAGTTAAGCCCAGCTTTTGGCCAGTCAAACCACCAACCCAGTGGCCGCAGTGTCCTGTTGCTGCCTGGCCCAGGCGAGCAGCACACCTTCGGGCTGGTCATGGTGGCTGAATTTTTCCGCCGCGCCGGCTGGGACGTTGGCGGCGGCCCGTGGGAGGCTGGTGCCGATCCGGTGCTGATGGTTCAGCGCGAGTGGTTTGATGTTGTTGGCTTCTCGCTGGGCAATGAAGCGCAGGTAGACGAGCTGGCGGCCTGTATCAAAAGCGTTCGCGCTGCTGCCTTGAACAAATCCATCTGCGTGATTGTGGGTGGCCCCATATTTATTGAGCGCCCGGAATTTGTTGCTTACGTTAACGCCGATGCCGCGGCAACAGATGGCGGACAAGCGCCTGAACTTGCTGCTAAATTAATAGCGGCAATAAGAGCGTCCTCGGGCGCGTCGGCGGGCACAGCCGCCACTTCTGGATAAGCCGGTAAATGAAGCACAGCGCAGAAGAAAATCTCATTGGACACTTTGAACGACCAGAGTTGTTTCTTGCTGGGCTAGACGCGGAGACTGCCGCATCCCTGATTTCCGCAGCCGCAGACGTTGCACTGATTCTCGACGAGGCCGGTGTCATTCAAGACATGGCCTTTGGCAACGACGAACTCAAAAAGCACGGCTACCTGGATTGGCTGGGCAAGCCCTGGCTGCAAACTGTCACGGTGGAAAGCCAGCCTAAAGTCGCTGAAATGCTCAAAGAATCCGAGCTTGGCGAAAGTACCAAATGGCGGCACATTAACCATCCTTCAGCAGATGGCGCAGACCTGGCCTTTTTGTATTCTGTGGTGCCGGTCAACCGTGCGTCCGGCAGAAAACACGCCATAGCGTTCGGGCGAGATTTGCGCTCACAGGTGGTGCTGCAGCAGCGCCTTGTCAGCGCCCAGCTGTCGATGGAGCGCGACTACTGGCGGCTGCGCCATGTTGAGACGCGCTACCGCTTGCTGTTCCAGGTTGCCGCTGAGGCTGTTCTGATCCTCGATGCCACCTCTGAAAAGCTGGAGGAGGCCAATCCGGCCGCCTACAAGTTGCTCGGGGAAAAAGCCCGACAGGTCGGCTGGGCGATAACCGAAAGTCTTGATGCGTTGAGCATCCCAGCAGCGCAACAAATGTTTTCAGCCCTGCGCGCTACTGGTCGGGCCGAGCCGATAACGGTCTGCTTTGGCGATGCGCCTGAAGTGTTTACGCTGTCTGGTTCGTTGTTCCGCCAGGAAAACTCCACGCACCTGCTGGTACGGATCACGCCCTTAAAGCCGTTCTCTGGCGCTGGCGACAGCCCTGCTACCAAGATGCTGATGAGCGCGATTGATGCTGCTCCTGATGCGTTTGTGGTGACCGATGTTCAAGGCCACGTCATGTCGGTGAACCGGGCGTTTTTAGAGCTGACCCAGCTTGCCAGTGAAGAGCTGGTGCGCGGCGAGTCCTTGCAAAAATGGCTGGGCCGCAGCGGCGTTGATCTGAATATTCTGATTTCCAATTTGCGCCAGCGGGGCACGGTGCGCCTGTTCGCCACCACACTTCGCGGTGAATACGGCTCCACGTCTGAGGTTGAAATTTCGGCAGTATCGATCACCACCGGCAGCCAGCCATGCCTGGGTTTCACCATCCGGGATGTGGGCCGGCGTTTAACCAATGAGGCCCTCACCACCAAAGAGCTGCCGCGCTCAGCCGGGCAAATGACCGAGCTGGTCGGGCGGGTGCCGCTGCGCGACATCGTGCGCGAAACCACTGATCTGATTGAGCAGCTGTGCATTGAAGCCGCGCTGGAACTGACCGGCGACAACCGTGCAGCTGCAGCTGAAATGCTGGGGCTGTCGCGCCAGAGTCTTTACGTCAAGCT
This sequence comes from Polaromonas sp., assembly GCA_031386895.1. Classification (GTDB taxonomy): domain Bacteria; phylum Pseudomonadota; class Gammaproteobacteria; order Burkholderiales; family Burkholderiaceae_C; genus Polaromonas. The sequence goes on along the minus strand of JANNCT010000165.1, from coordinate 20,308 downwards.
CAAACGCTTTGGTATTGGCGGGGACGTGATCGGCGAGGCTTGAGGCGGGCAAACACTGCCGACGCCAAGCTGCTATTAATTTAGTAGCTGTTTTCGCCCGTATTTATTGGGCTAGGAGCCTAAAACATCTTTAAACCCTGTCAAACGAAATACAGCGCGCTACGGCGCTATAACCATCGAATTGCCGGCCGTTTTGCCTGAAAACTAGGCGCTACCGCCGGCCCGGTTCAGCGCGTCAAGCTGCTGCCGGTTGATGCCCAGCAGCGTGGCGGCCTTGTTCAAATCAGCACCTGCGCGCTCCATCGCCATGCGAATAAAGTTGCGCTGCAAAACGTCCGCTGCGCGGCGCATCAGCTCCGGCAGCGCTGCGCTGCCCACTTGGTCGCACAGCACCTTGACGGCGGCCTGCATTGGCTCCGCGGTCACTGACAAATCGCCACTGGAGCTGGGCACAACGCGAATGCTAAAACCGATGCACGGCGGGTCAATCTCGCTGAGCAGCGTGGCCGCCACTTCAACAGGTTTGAGCTGCGCATCGTTTTGTAGCGCTGTTGAAGGCATGAAGTCCAGCATGCCCTCCCGCTGCACCCGCTGCAGCACATCTGCAAACGGCACGTTGGGTACGCTGATCCAGTCCGACAGCGCACGTCCGCGCACCGATGCTTCGGTTCCGGTTTGCACCAACTTTAAAAATGCGGCGTTGGCAATCAGAATGCCGCCATCTACGTCAGTGACTGCAACGCCGTCGGTCGCGCTGTCTACCAGTCGCGCCAGCGTAGCGCCCAGATCACTCGGTGAGCCGAGCGACGAGGTTGCGCGAATACGCACCAGCAGCTGCTGCGTGTCCAGCACCCGAAATGGCGTGGCCGTGACGCTGGTGCTGCTGACTTTTCCCATCAGGTGCGCGCGGGTTTCGGCGGACTGGCCGCTTTCAAGCGCTGCGCCCAGCATCGCGCTGATGGCAGCGCGTGAAGCGCGCTCAAAGCCAAACGTGGCGCTTTGGCCCATCACCTGCGCAGGCGTTAAATCAAATAATTCGCAGGCGCTCTGGTTGGCCTCCACAATCGCCAGGGTCGCGCCGTCGACCACAATCACGGCGTCGGTCGCTACCTGAAACAGCAAACGGTAACGCGCTTCAGACTGGCGGGCCCGGCTGTAGTTGCGCTCCATCTCCTGCTGCGCACCTAAAAAGCGTTGTTGCAGCGCAGCGCTGATTCCCAGGTCTCGGCCAACCGCCAAAATGGGCCCGCGCGAGCCCAGCCTGATGGCGGTGTAGGCTACCGGCACGCTGGCTCCGCCGCTGCGGCTGGTGTGGTTAACTTCACGTTTTTTGGTGGCGCAGGTTGCCGTGGCCTCGGCCATCAAGCGCTCGAGCTTTGGCCGGCTTTCAGGCGTGACGGTGTCTGACCAGCGGTGGCCAATCCATTCATGGGCGTCGCTGGCCAGTGGCGTGGAAGCGCGCTGGTCAACGCGCTGGATGATTCCTCGCTCGTCAATCACCAGCGCGATATCGCCCCCGAGAGACACCATGGTTTGCGCCAGTTCGGGTGCCCACTCTGACAGTGACTCTGAAAACAATGCAGTGTTGTTAGCTGTAGTCATGATGTACCTCCAATCCAGGGTGGCCGACACATCAAAATGGATTTCGGCCCGCAGCGTGCGACGGATCAGCAAGCACGCTGTGGTTTTTTGGGTTCCTCGCCGCTTTTGGCATAACTTGAGTTTACACTGTAAACTCTGATTGACACAATCAAGTGTCAATTAAATAATACATGCATGTTTGCACCAGCTTTAGCGCAACGCCCAACCCTTGCCACAGTGGCGGAGCTTTTCAAACCCATCACCTGGTTTCCGCCCATGTGGGCGTTTGCCTGCGGTGTGGTGGCTTCCGGCGTTTCGATGCAGGGCAAGTGGCTGCTGGCGGTAGTCGGTGTTGCGTTGGCCGGGCCGTTTGTGTGCGCCACCAGCCAGGCTGTCAATGACTGGTATGACCGCCATGTAGACGCCATCAATGAGCCGCTGCGTCCCATTCCCTCGGGCCGTATGCCTGGCCAGTGGGGCTTTTACATCGCTGTGCTGTGGACCTGCGTGTCGCTGGCGCTGGCTTCTGCGCTGGGGCCCTGGGGCTTTGCAGCAACGATCGTCGCTTTGTTATTGGCGTGGGCTTACAGCGCACCGCCCATCAGGCTGAAAGAAAACGGCTGGTGGGGCAATGCGGCCTGCGGTTTGAGTTACGAGGGCATCGCCTGGCTGACCGGCGCGGCCGTGATGGCCGGCGGCTTGATGCCGGACGCCCGCTCGCTTGTTTTGGCGCTTTTGTACAGCATTGGCGCCCACGGCATCATGACGCTGAACGACTTCAAGGCCGTGGAAGGTGACCGCCAGATGGGCGTGCGCTCGCTGCCTGTGCAGCTGGGCATCCAGCGGGCGGCGCAAGTCGCATGCTGGATGATGGCCGTGCCGCAGCTCGCCGTGATTGCGCTTTTATTGGTGTGGGGCAAGCCTTTGCACGCCATGGGCGTGGCAGTTCTGCTTTTTATTCAGCTTGGAATGATGTGCCACTTTTTGGCGAGCGCCAGCAAGCGCGCACTGTGGTACAGCGGCTTTGGCGTGCCGTTTTTTGTGTCGGGCATGATGGTCAGCGCCTTTGCAGTGCGCGGGCTGGTCGCGCCAGGGTAGTTTTTTGCAAACGATGTGGATGTATCAACTTAACAGGTGAACAACATGGATCAAACTGAAACTTTTGATGTAGTGGTAGTGGGCGGCGGGCCAGCAGGCGCCACTGCAGCGCGCAATTTGGCGTTGCAGGGCAGGTCGGTGCTGCTGCTTGACCGGGCGGGCCGCATCAAGCCTTGCGGCGGCGCGATTCCGCCCCGGCTGATCAAGGACTTTGAAATCCCTGACAAGCTGCTGGTAGCGCGCGCAACTGCAGCGCGCATGGTGTCGCCCAAAAACAAACATGTAGACATGCCGATTGACAACGGTTTTGTCGGTATGGTGGACCGCGAGCATTTTGATGAGTGGCTGCGTGAGCGCGCAGTCGCCGCTGGTGCAGTGCTACGCACCGGCACTTTTGACCGCATTGAGCGCGATGCCGCAGGTAACGCCACGGTGCATTTTCAGGCGCGGGGCCGCGCTGGCCGTGCCGACAGCACGCCCGGCTGCGTGCGTGCGCGCGCCATCATCGGCGCTGACGGCGCCAAGTCTGAAGTGGCTCGCCAGGAAGTAAAAGCGGCGCTGTATGCCAAGTGCGTTTTCGCCTACCACGAGATTGTTCGCGCCCCGGCCGTCAAGCCCGCAGGCTACGACGACGCACGCTGCGATGTGTTTTACCAAGGCAAGTTGTCGCCTGATTTTTACGGCTGGGTGTTCCCGCACGGCGACACGCTGAGCATTGGCACCGGCAGCGCTGACAAGGGATTTTCATTGCGCGGCGCAGTTGCGCAGTTGCGCAAGCAGGCTGGGTTGGAGGGTACAGAAACCCTTCGCCGCGAAGGCGCCCCGCTGCCCATGAAGCCGCTCAAGCGTTGGGACAACGGCCGTGATGTGGTGCTGGCCGGCGATGCCGCTGGCGTGGTGGCCCCCGCTTCAGGCGAAGGCATTTACTACGCGATGGTCGGCGGCGAACTGGCGGCCCAATCGGTTCAGGAGCTGCTGCAAACTGGCGACGTGGGGGTGCTCAAGCTGGCCCGCAAGCGCTTCATGAAAGAACACGGCCTGGTGTTTGGCGTGCTGGGCATCATGCAGTGGTTCTGGTACAGCAGCGACCGCCGCCGTGAGCGCTTCGTGAAAATTTGCGAAGACCGCGATGTGCAGCAACTGACTTTTGAGTCCTACATGAACAAAAAGCTGGTGCGCAAAAAACCCATGGCGCACATCCGTATTTTCATCAAGGACATGAGCCACTTGCTGGGCTTGGCCAAGGTTTGACAGCCTGCAAAGTGCGCCATGAATGAGATGTTGGCGCAGTTTTTCCTGAGTGGGCGGGTGGTCGATCTTGCGATTGCCATCACGGTGATCGAAGGTCTGGCATTGGCTGCTTATCACCGTGCCACTGGCCGGGGAGTTGATCCACGCAATTTCGTGGTCAATATGGTGTCGGGTTTGTTTTTGATGCTGGCTCTGCGTGCCGCTTTGACAGGCTCAAGCTGGATGCTGGTGGCACTGTGTTTGAGCGTATCTGGCGCTGTGCACGCCGTGGACATCTGGCGCCGCTGGCAGCGTTAGTAAAACCAAGCTGCCAGTCGGCCGTCCGGGGACTCAGTCAAGCAATTAAGCTGCTTTTTTCACGTAGGCGCTGCACCAGCCTTTTGCTGCTACCTGCTTGCCTGCGAACAACGGGCATGCGCCTGCTGCGTCGCCAGCTTTACCAGCGTACAACTGGCAATTGCCGCAGTTTTGTTCTTTTGCGTGCTTGGGGTATTTCTTGGCGTCGACTTTGGTGGTGTCAGCGACATAGCCCAGGCCAACGGCTGCAGGGTCTTTTTCATTGACCAGGGCAGGGGCTTGCGCCAGAGCGTGTGCAGTTGCGCCGGTGGTGGCAGAAATGGCTACTAGCTGCATAAAAATGCGGCGATTGCTGTGGTTCATGGTGATCGTTTGTTGAGTTGATGGAGCCCAAACTATGCCATAAACGACCAGGATGTTCAGATAGATACCCGTTAGTCGCAGTGCGTTGCTAAAGTAAACGAAGCCGATCTGCCTGCTACTTGGAGGTAAAAAGAGGCTATTGCCCAATAATTACGGGCGCAACTAGCTACGTAAAACATAGCAAACAAGCGTCGCGTGCCGATTCAGTCAATTCTTTTGCGCGCCTCGTAGCGCCGCATTAACGGCGTTACCGACACGCCATGCACCACCACCGAGCACACCACCACCACCAGCGTGACTGAAAGCAGTTGCTGTGCAACGCTTCGGTCCAGCCCATGGTGAATGGCGTACAACAGGTAGTACAGCGAGCCAATTCCGCGAATGCCGAACCAGGCCATCAGGCGCCTCTGGGCGGGTTTTGCATCGGTTCCCAGCAGGCCAATAGCCACAGCAACCGGACGAATCACTAAAAACAGCAGCGGCACAAACCATAAAAACCGCACGTCAAGTTCAACGCTGGCCAGCAGCACGCCTACCACCAGCACCATGGCAACCTCTGCAAAGCTGTCAAGCTGGCTGTTAAAGCGCTCGACTTGCCGCATCATGTGAGCGGGCGCCTGGCTGCCGGTGGCGCGGGCGTCCTCCAGGCTCTCCTCCACCATCGGCGCTTGTGGCGCAACCTCTTTGTGGTCATCAATGCGCCTGAGCGCCACCCCGGCTGCAAACACCGCTAAAAATCCGTATGTTTGGCACAGCAGCGCCGCACCGTATGTCAAGGCAATCAGCCCGAGCGCAATGAACTCGTCAGAGCCTAACGCTTCATGGCGCTGCGTGCGCATGTAGATGATCGCCCGGCCCACCAGCGCGCCCAGCGCATAGCCAATCGCCAAGCCTCCAGCTACCGCCCACAACACATCGATGGCCCACCAGCGCCACATGGACTCGCCCAAATCATGCAGGCCCAGCAAGCCCAACCCGAGCATGACAAACGGAAAAGCTGTGCCGTCGTTCAGCCCGCCTTCGCCCGTCAGGCCCAGGCGCAGCCGGTCCCGGTCAGTGGTGTCCAGCATTTGCACGTCCGAGGCCAGCACCGGATCCGTCGGCGCCAAAATCCCGCCCAGCAGCACAGCTGCGCCCAAAGGCAAATTCAGCAGCCACATACCCGCTAGCGTGATCAGGCCCACCGTAATCACCATTGAGCTGGTGGCCAGCTGCACCGGAATGCGCCAGCGAATGTCTTTTTTCTTCAGCTCAAACTTCATGCCGACTGTAAACAGCGAAATCAGCAACGCCACCTCGGCAAGGCGCTCTAGCAGCAGCGTGTTTTTAAAAGCATCGAGTTTGAGCAGATTCCAGCCCCACGGGCCGATGGCCACGCCCGCGGCCAGGTACAGCATGGCAGCGCTCATGGGCAGCCGGGCGATGAAAGAGCCGCCCAGTGTTTTTGCAATCAGCAGCACGCCAAAAATTATGCAACCCAGGGTGAAAGCGTCGTTGGCATTCATCCTACGAGGCTAGTCGCAAATTGCACGCAGCACTGTGCAAAGCCTCCGCAGCCAGCTGTAGGTCACCAGCCCGAGAGTTTTTTCATGTTGAAAGGTACGTCTGGCGCGTCTGGCGCGGCTCTGGCGCTGGTGTCCTTCCAGACCCCCGTTACTGCGCGGCCGCAGCTGCCGTCTACCACCTGGCCATTCCAGGTGCCTGAAATGCTGGTGTTGTTGCTCGACTCGTCCAAAATCACGAAGCCGTCTTCCACATCGCCCGCCAGCGCGGCTTTTGCAGCGTGGCCATCCCTGGCGTTTTGTGGGGCAAGCAGCTTGCGCGTCACCACGCCTTGCAGGCTGTCTGAAAACTCTTCGTGCTTTTCCAGCAGCATGGTGGCAGTTAACGTCAGGCCTGCGGGCGGGTTGGTGAACGTGACTTGCCACATACCGTACAGCTGCGGGGCTCTGATGTCTTTGGCGGGCGTACAGGTCGACTGGGGTGGTTTTTGGATGCCAATTTGGGCTGTAGCCCAATTAATATGGGCGCAAGCAGCTATTAAAAATATAGTAAATAACCTGCATGGTCGCTGCTGCATGCTCACTCCCATGCCGGCACTTGCACTGTTGCATTGACTGTTGCTTGCACCGCTGCAGCATCCAGCGCCCGCTGCGCAAACTCAGCCCGCAGCGCCTTGATTTTCTCGCGCGGGTCTTCTTTTACTGTGTCTTTATTCAACGCCATTTCGGCAATAAACCGGCTGGGCAGCCCGGCAATCGTGTCACGGCCTTTTTTGCGGCGGCGCAGCCAGTTGACGGCCAGCGTGCGCTGCGCGCGTGTGATGCCCACGTACATCAAGCGGCGCTCTTCTTGCAGGCGCAGGGCGATGTCTTCAGTGTTGCTGCCATTGTCATCGTCCATCTTGAAGGGCAGCAGCCCTTCGTTCACGCCCGCCAGCACCACATGCGGCCACTCCAGCCCCTTGGCGGCATGCAGGGTTGACAGCGTGACGACGTTTTGGTCGCCCTCACGTTCGCTCAAGGTTGAAAGCAGGGCGATGCTTTGCACCACTTCCAGCATGGTTTTAGTGGGCTTGGCAATGACTGCGCCAACCGCTTCGTCATCATCCTGCCCACCGCAGCGAGCGGCCATCCACTCACAAAAGTCCATCACGTTGGTCCATTTGGCAGCGGCTATTTTCTCGCTGTCTTCACCGTCGTACAGGTTTTTTTCGTAGTCGATTTCTTTCAGCCAGTCTTTTAAAAACACCAGCGCGTCCTCTGCGCCCACAGTGCGTTTGGCGCGGTATTCCAGGTCGTTCAGGTACCGGCCAAATTCGTGCAGGCTGGCCACGGCTTTAGCGGGCAAAATCGAGCCAAGCGAGCTGCTGAACAGCGCTTCAAACAAGCTCAATTTGTACTGGCTGGCGAAAGTACCCAGCCCACCCAAAGTGGTGTGGCCAATGCCGCGCTTGGGCGTCGTCACGGCGCGCATAAAGGCCGGGTCGTCGTCGTTGTTGGCCAGCAGGCGCAGCCAGCAGCACAGGTCTTTGATTTCCGCCCGGTCAAAAAAGCTTTGCCCGCCCGACACTTTGTACGGAATGTTGGCTTTGCGAAAGGCTTTTTCAAACGGCTTGGCCATGTGGTTGGCGCGGTATAGCACGCAAAAGTCCTTCCATTCCCGGTATTGCCCGCCAGCCGCTTGCAGTGTGCCCTCAGCCCGCAAGCTCTGGATGCGCGCCACCACCCGACTGGCCTCGTGCTCCTCACTGTCGCAGTCCACCACCCGCACCGGTTCGCCTTCGCCCAGTTCGCTGAACAATGTTTTGGGGAACAGCTTGGGGTTCGGGCCAATCACGTTATTGGCGGCGCGCAGAATAGCGCTGGTCGAGCGGTAGTTTTGCTCCAGTTTCACTACCTTCAGGTTCGGGTAGTCAACGGGAAGTTTTTTCAAATTGTCCAGCGTCGCGCCGCGCCAGCCGTAGATGGATTGGTCATCGTCACCCACGGCGGTAAACCTGCAGCGTTCGCCGACCAAACACTTCAACACCTCGTACTGCGTCGCGTTGGTGTCCTGGTATTCATCGACCAGCACATGGCCCAGTGACTCTTGCCACTTGCTGCGTACCGCATCGTGCTCTTGCAGCAGCTTGAGTGGCAGGCCAATCAAATCATCAAAATCCACGCTCTGGTAAGCCGTTAATCGCTCTTCATAACGCGCCATGATGCGGGCGGTCAACGCTTCTTCTTCACCACTGGCAATTTTTGATGCCTGTTCGCTGTTCAGCCCCATGTTCTTCCAGCGGCTGATCGTCCACTGCCACTGGCGCGCCGTGGCCGCATCGGTGCCGCCACCGGCGTCTTTGATGATGCTGGTCACGTCGTCGGTATCCAAAATTGAAAACTGCTTTTTTAACCCCAGCACCTCGCCGTCTTGCCGCAGCATGCGCATGCCCAGCGAGTGAAAGGTGCAAATCAGCACGCCCTTGGCAGGCCGGCCAATCAGCTTTTTGGCCCGCTCCCGCATCTCGGCAGCGGCCTTGTTGGTAAAGGTAATGGCGGCAATCTGCTCTGCTTTCAGGCCTGATTGAATCAATCGCCCAATCTTGTGCGTGATCACCCGCGTCTTGCCCGAGCCAGCACCGGCCAGCACCAGGCAAGGGCCGTGCATGTAGTTAACAGCTTCAAGCTGGGCCGGGTTCAGGCCATCGGCCAAGGGGTTGGACATTCAGGGAGTGGATTTAGAAAGTGGATTCAGCTGCCGGAAGGGCGAAAGATTCGCTGTGGCGGCCACAAATCATAGCGGGTGATGTGTGGGCCTCTGTCGAATCTGGCGTGGTTTGGCTTTGAAAAGAAACTTAAGATACTCTTATTTGTATAGCTGCTTGCGCCCGTATTCATTGGTCTAACAGCCTATTCGGTACTGAAAAAGAGGCTCTTTGGTCGTTTTCCGCATCAACAATGCAGTTCAACGACAGAATGCGGCCTTTCTAGCAGCCACTGGGCCACCAAACCCGCTAACCCACCGCCGGGGCTGGCGTGCGCCACCACGATAGTGTTGGCTAATTGCGCAGTAAGGTTGTTTCTGGCTGTGGCGACTTCGTCTGTCAATCGGATGGTGGTCATGTTGGCGCTTACTACCGCCATCACGCCTAGATTTAAAGGCTCAACCCATTCAGGTGGCAACTTCGCGCCGCTTACCGGTCTTGCCAGCACAGCTATTACCGGGCTACGCGCTTGAATTAAAACTTTTAATACCGATTGCTCCAGCGGCGAATGAAAGCCGCTGACCACCATCGCCTTTGCTCTGGCTTGCTGCAAAGCCCAGTCCATCGCCGCGCGTATGGCCGCGCCAGGGCACTGGCGTGAGGCAAAAAACGCCGTCATGGGCAAGTCCAGCAGGTCGGCGTTACCGGTGCCTGTCAGGCTGTGCTTGGCGTGTGCTTTTTGCCAGGTTTGCATGTATAAAAAACTAGCTTTGGATAATGAAGGTGATGCTAGATTGTTGATAAATAAGGATTTTTAGCCATTTTAAATTTCATTATCCAGAGCACTTGGATAATGAAATTGAAGCGCTCTCCGTACCAAGCTATTGTCTGGGAGCTTGGTCAGCTTCATGCAACCTAAACACCGTCAAACGATCAGGGTTAACCCCTTAAAAACTCTGTTCTGGATAAAGGAATAAACGGTAACCTATTGATTAAATTGACTTTTTTGGCATTTCGAATTCCTTTATCCAACGCCTTTAGATAAAGGAATAAGAACCCACCGTAAGAACCTGCCACTACTGCGCGGGTGTTGCACCACCCCCATCAGGCGCCTGCAACAGCCCTAGTTGCTCGTCCACCTGAGACGGCTTGCGGTAGGCGGCGTTGCTTCGCACACGCCCCGGCAGGGGCTCAAGCAGCCCGCGGTCTACCCAGGCACGCAGCATTTTTGATGCTTTCAAGGTGTCTACGTCGGCAATACGGCAAACATCGGCGTTGGCAATCGGGCCATTGCGCTCTACCCAGTCACTCACCTGCACCCACAGCGGCGGCCTTTCTTCATTGAGCAAGGTCAGCAGCAGCGTCGGCACCGCCGCGTCCAGCTGCTCACGGTACAAAGGCTCATACAAGTCAGCCTGTGCCATTTGCGCAAACATCATCGGCACACCTTCGCCTGCGTCCACATTGGGCGGGTTGGGGAACTCCCGCAGGTGCCGCGCCAGCGCACTGTTGCGCGGCATGGAGCCAGCGGTGTCCACCGTTGCCGGGGTCAAGCTACCGGGCAACCGCCCTGGGCTTTCTACCTCCACGCGGTCGTCAAAAATACGGATATGAATGTCGCGGTTTAGCCGATAGTCCCGGTGCACCACCGCGTTGGTAATGGCTTCTTTGATGACCCGTGGCGGAAAGCGGTAGCGGGTTTTAAAGCCTGAGCCCTCCATCGTCAGCCCTTGGGCCAAACGCTCTAGAACATAAGCCTGCGCCTTGGCAATCTGCTCCACCACCGGTCCGCTGATGGTTTTGGCCGGTAGCAGCAGGTTAGGCACCGCACCGTGCTGAACAGCCCGCCCCTGGTAATGAAACACCCGTATGTCAGAGCGCATACCCTGCGCAGCCAGCAGCGCACCGGGCTCATCTGCAAACAGCAACACCGCCGCCAGCAAAGGCTGCAAGCCCCCGTCAGTTTGCACCGCAAGCCCCAGCTTGGGCAGGCGCGTAGTTACATCAACGTCTGCCAGGCCGCGCTCGGCGCAGTAGCTGCGCCATGCGTCCGTAGCCAGCAGGCTCAAGGCCACTGGCAGGGGCAGGGTTTCCGCGCTTTTCACCCCGCGCTGGTAAGACAAATCCGTAATCTCTGCCGCGTTCAGCTCACGGTTACTTGCGTCCATGCGCGTCCAAGTGCCGTTGCCCACGACTGTGTGCACCTGGTCGCTTTTTTCTACCCGCAACATCACCACATGCCCGGGTTGGCCATTGTTCAGCGTGCAAGCCAAACGCATCCAGTGCAGGCCGGCTATTGGCGGGGCAAAGCGTTGCATTACCAGGCGGCGAAGGTCATCAAAGCTTTCTGGGTTCTCTTCAATACCGAACAGCAGCGTCTCGCGCTTGGCACCAGGCTTTAATTCTTTGGGGTCCGCTACACCCATGGCGATGATGCCACCGTCAGTGTTGGCAAAAGCGCAAATGGTTTCAATCGTCTTGTTGTGTTTGGTACCGATGCGCTTGAAGTCCAGCGTGCGGCTTTCATGCGCGGCCAGCAGGGCGGTGATGCGGCTGGCGCTTTCAGCAAGAGAAAAGTCGATCATTTTTCATCTATTTAGATTTGCGCCTGCCACGCAGCTGGCCTCTGCATGCCAATCATTACACGACAAACCTGGCCGATATCGGGGTTCCAAGGCGCGACTAAATCATCAATGGCTTGCCAGCCTCGCAGGTTGAGGTAACCCACGCAGAAGTCTGAATGATGGGACGCCTGCATCGTTGCGCGTAGAGTGGTCAGCAGGTCGTTGTCTATGTTGTCGAAGATGCGCGACATGTATTTTTCACCGCTTATATTTGGGCTTTTGAACCAAGTTATTGTGCCCGTAGAGACGGCGATTATTGCCGCCTGCCAGTGGGCTAGGTCGCTATTTATTTTGTAGTCTGGAGTGTGGATCTTTGGGCGGCCCCTCAGCCGATACCCAAACGCTACAGTTCTCGTAGCTGCTTGTGCATAAACCGATGGGCCAGAGAGTCTTTTTGCTAGGATCAAGCCAGGTTGCACAGTTGATGCTGTAGCCTGAAAATTGTTAATTTTTAAGTGTTTTAGCCCTGTAGCGCAATAAATAATGGCGCAAGCAGCTATTTTTTTAATAGCATATTGGCTTGTTGCCCGAACCGCCACGTTACCCATGCTCGCCATCCTTTTGGTCACCTTCCCCTTCTTCGCGCTGGTGCTGTGCGGTTACATCGCCGCGCGCCGGGGCTGGTTGCCGCAGGTGGCTATTCCGGGGTTGAACACCTTTGTGCTGTACTTTGCGCTGCCGTGCATGCTGTACCGCTTTGGCAGCTCAACGCCCATTGCGCAGTTGCTTGATGGCACGCTGGTGGCGGTGTATTTGCTGTGCGCGCTGGTGATGGTGGGTTTTACGATTGCTGTCACTCGCTGGGGCAATATTGGCTGGAACGACGCGTCTTTTGGCGCCCTGGTGGCGGCCTTTCCCAACACGGGATTTATGGGTGTGCCGCTGCTGGTGGCGTTGCTCGGGGCCAAGGCGGCGGGCCCGACGATTGTGACGATTGTGGTGGATCTGGTGGTGACCAGCTCGCTGTGCATTGCGCTGTCGCGTCTTGATGGCGCCGGAAATAATTCGGCGGGAGGCGCTAGCGTGGCGGCTAAAAATGCACTCAAAGGCGTTGCCATGAACCCAATGCCGTGGGCCATTTTGGGCGGGGCGCTGGCGTCGGCTTTTCAGCTGGCGCTGCCAACGCCGGTCATGCAAACTGTGGGCTTGCTGGCCGATGCTGCGTCGCCTGTGGCGCTGTTCACGATTGGCGCTGTGCTGGCGCGCTCACAGGCCAACAGCAAGCGCGGCACGCCTTTGGGTGACTATTTGCCCGTGGTGCTCATCAAGCTTGTGCTGCACCCTTTGCTGCTGCTACTTTTTGGCCTGGTTGCCATTCAATTGGGCTTGCCGCTAGACCGTTTTGCGCTGACGGTGGTGGTACTGGTGGCTGCGCTGCCTAGTGCCAGCAACGTATCGATGCTGGCCGAACGCTTTGAAGCCGACAACGGGCGCATCGCACGGATTATTTTGCTGTCTACGGTGCTGGCGTTTTTTACGTTTTCCGGGGCTGTGGCTTTGTTGGTGTGACTACATGCGGCGGGACGAAAAAAAGGCCACGCAGATTTGCGGGGCCTTTTTCTGTACACCGCCCCATGAGGGCGTCAGTCACTTGCGGGTGCCTATTGACCCGGTGACCCAACAGATGCGGCCACTGCGGGTTGCGCCGCGCCGCCAAGCACGCCCACAACCGCACTGCGATAAGTCGGTGCCGATGTAGAGACGCCGTCCCATACCGCCGACGTTCCGGTTGCGGTTACTGCCGCACCAAACGATGGGCCAGCGTGGGCGGGGGCTGTTGTGGCCGTTACGCCGGTTGACGCTGCGGCTGCAACGATGGGTGTACCGTCAGACGCCGCCAACGCGGCTGCGGTAGCGATGCGATAACTGAAGTACGCAACGACTTTTCCCGTGGTGTCAAACAACACCACTGCGTCACCTTGGCCCAGGCCTGGCCCGCCAGTTGCAACTACAGGCACCGTAACTGCCAAGCCCCAGGCTGCTCTGAAAGCTGCGGCGTCCGCCGTGTTGACCACAACCAGACGGCCGCCAGCAGGCACGCTTACGGCTGGGAAGGCCACTGCGGCTGGGTCAGCAAACGCAGCAGAGTCGTCGTCCCACTTCCAGCCAGCCAGGTCGACGGTGGCTGTGCCGTAGTTGTAGATTTCAAAGAAATCTCCACCTGCTGCGTTTGAATTCACCTCAGTGATCAGCAAGAGTGGAACTGCCGCTGCTGTAGCCGCTGCGGTATTGAAATTCAGCCGTGTGGGATCAGTAAAACCAGCAAAACGGTTGCCAGATGCATCGCGCAATGCCGTGCCAGAGACCAGCAGGTGGTACGCAGTACCCAGCTTTAAATCAGCAGTCGGATTGATTGTTATGGTGCCGCCTGCAATCATGACCTGCGCGGCATCGTTGGCATTGATGACACGCACGTCGTCTGATCCATTGCTCAGCGTGAAGCTGCCAGTGCCCGCGGCCATGGCTTCGTCTAACACCAGCGTGATATTGGTCGTGGTGGTTACTGCACCTGCGTTGTCTGCAGGGGTGCTGCTGCGCAGTTCTGGCTCAGTGATGTCTTGCACAGTGCTAAAGCTGAGCGCTGTGGTTCCGCTTACTGCGGTCGTCGCTACAGCGCCCGCAGTCGCCAACACCACGCCGCTGGCGTACTGAACGCTGTAGGTTTGGCCAGGCAACAAATCAGCCGTGGGGTCGATGCGCAGCGTCGCGCCAGTGATGCTGACCTGCGCTGTGTCTGCGACAGGAATGGTGCGCGTGTCTCCGCCGCTGCCCGTTACCACCAGGTTGCCCGTACCGCGTGCCACGTCAGCGGCAAAGGTCAGGTACAGGTTGCTTCGCAGGCCCACCGCGCTGGCGCTGCGGGTTGGCGTGTACACCCACAGCTGCGGCAAGGCCTGGCTGCCGCCACCGGCCTCATTGGTGATGTACATGTTGAGCTGCTTGTCAAACGTGATGCCCTCGTGCTGGGCTGTTTGCAAAACATCCAGCGAGCTGTAAATTTTGCCAGCGCGGTCCATCTTCAAAATACGGCCGGTGTCGTTGCTCAGCACCATCAGGTGGTTGTAGTCAGGCGCTGTAGCTGGCAGCGCATTTGATAACGCAGCCACATCGCCAAAATCAAGCACGCCAGCCAGCGCCGGGTCAAACAGATTCACCGAGTTGGTAGTGGTGGCCGAGCCGTTGCTGGCAGTGCCTGCAGCAAAGTCAATCGTCGTCTGGAAAATGCCCGATGGCGTCAACTCTTTCACAAAAATATAGCCGCCTGTTGCGGGGTCAAACGACACACCTTCAAGCCCGATGTTGCCGACGGAAGTGCCCAGTTTTACTGACTGCACAGTGGCCGCATTCAAGGTAGTGCCGCCTGCGTACGTCAGCAGGTTGGCAGTGCGCACGCGCTCATCAGCCACTAAAAACTTGCCGCCACCCACAGCTGTAATGCCTTCCGGGTCAGCAAACAGACCTGCAGGCAGCGCCATGGTGTCAATCAGCTCGCCGCGCTTTGAAATCTGCGTAATATAAGTGCCCTCATCACCGACGATGAACAGGCTGTCGGTGGCGGTGTTGTAGGTCACGGCTGAAACTTCAGCGGCCAGCTGGTTCACGCCGGCGCCAAACGCTACCGGCAATGTGTACTTGCCAGCCAGCGTGTAATTGTTCAGGTCCAGACTTTCTTGCGGCGAGACAAACGACAGGATGGGGGTGGGCAATGCCGTGGTGGTGGTCTGCGCTGGGCCGCCATTGTTGAAGGCCGGAGAGTCACTCCCGCCGCCGCACGCGCTGAGTGCAAACGCGCTTGCCACCGCAAGCGTGCACAGGCGGAAAAATCGAAATCTGTGGGACATTTTGGCCTTTTAAGTTAACCAATAACGGTAACCACGCCATATGTAAATTTCGTGACAGCGGCAGTGCTTGCCGTACGGCGACTTGGCGCCCAGCTTGTGAGAGCTTTTGGGTGACAGTTTTGGTGCGCTTTTAACGATGGGCGCCTGAACCTGCCAAGCTAAATCCCATCAAATCGCCAGCGGATCCACATCAATCGCCCAGCGAATCAAGCTTTTGAATTCGCCTTGCTTGCGCGTTTCAAACAGCAGGGGTTGCCAGGCTGCTAAAAAGCGTTGCAGTGCGGTGCGCGATGCGCTTTCCACCAGCATTTGCGCGCGCTCGATGTTGGCTACGCGCTGGATGGTCATCGGCACGGCCGGGTAAGCGGTGATGTGCTCGTGGCCTTCGAGTTCGGCTGCGAGTGCTGATGCGATGGCGGCGTTTAAAAAGCCTTGGGCTATTTCTTGCGCTTTGGCCTCAGCCCGCACCAGGGCTGAAAAGCCGAACGGGGACAAGCCCGCGGCTTTGCGCTCTTCCAGTTGCTGGGCTGCAAACTTGGGGTAGTCGTGGGTTTTGAGGGCGGCAAAAAGCGGGTGTTTGGGGTGAAAGGTTTGCACCCACATTTCGCTCTGGCTACTGCGGGCGGCGTCGCGCCCGGCGCGGCCGCCAGCTTGCATCAATAGGCTGAACAAGCGCTCGGGCGCGCGGAAGTCGCTTGAAAACAAGGCCCCGTCGGGGTTAATCGCCGCGACCAGCGTGATGTGCCTGAAGTCGTGGCCCTTGGCAATCATTTGCGTGCCGACCAGTACATCGACCTCGCCTGCATGCACGCTGGCGAGTTGCTGCTGCAGTGCGCCTTTGAGCCGTGTGCTGTCGGCGTCAATGCGCGAAATGCGTACCTGGCCGCCGTCTGGGCGGCGGGCGTTGGCCAGCAGCTCGGCCAGGTGTTCTTCAAGTCGCTCGGTGCCGCGCCCGACTGGCGCAATGTCAATGTTGCCGCAGGTGGGGCAGGCGCGCGGCACGCGTTCGGTAAAGCCGCAGTGGTGGCAACGCAGGCTGCGGTCGATTTTATGAAACACGCGGTAGGCGCTGCAATGCGGGCATTCGCTCTTCCAGCCGCAGTCGTAACAAGCCAGCACCGGGGCATAGCCGCGCCGGTTGAGGAAAATCAGCGATTGCTCGCCCCGTGCGATGCGCTCTTCAATGGCTTGGACCAGCGGCGGGGCAATCACGCAGTTTTTGGGCTGGTGGTTCATGTCCAGGCCGCGAACTGCAGGCAAGCCGCTTGAATCTTCAACTGCGCCAATCCTTCCATCCATCGTCAATAACTGGTATTTGCCAGAAATCGCCCTTTGCCAGCTCTCCAGCGATGGCGTGGCTGAGCCGAGCAGCACTTTGCAATCGCTTTGAATGCTGGCGCGGTATACCGCCAGGTCGCGCGCTGAATAACGCGCGCCTTCTTGCTGCTTGTAGCTGGGGTCGTGCTCTTCATCGACCACGATCAATTTGAGGTGTGGCATCGACGCAAGTACGGCCATGCGCGTGCCCAAAATCAACCTTGCCTGGCCGGAGTGTGCTGCCAGCCAGCTCCTCAAGCGCTGGGCCGGGCTCAAGCCGCTGTGCAAAGGCACAACCCGCTCTATGCCCAGATGCGCAAACCGCTCTTCAAACCGGGCCTGCAATTGCGGGGTCAGGTTGATCTCCGGCACCATCACCAGCACTTGGGCAGTGGGGTCTTGCGCCAGAGCCTTGGCGGCCAGACGCAGATACACCTCGGTTTTGCCGCTGCCGGTGGCACCAAACAGCAGCGCGGGCAAGCTTTTCTTGCCATTTTGCGCATCAAAAAGGTCGATAGCGCCCTGTTGTTGGGCGCTAAGCGCTACTAAAGTAATAGCGTTTTCGGCGCTGCTGGTGTCTACTGCCGGCTTTTTGAGCCGCCGCGCCAGTTGCACAGCGCTCAGCTCCCGCAGTTGCGGCGGCAGGGCGGCCAGCGCGACTTCGCCCAACGAGCGCTGGTAGTAGCCAGCGGTAAATTCAACCAGGCGCCGCCACGGTTCAGGCATCGGGGCGAGCCCGTCGAGAGCGCCCGCAATCGGTTTGGTCTGCATGTCAAGCAGGCCGCCGCTGTCAGGCAGCTGCGCCCAGACAACCCCCAGCACTTCGCGTTTGCCCAAAGGCACGCGCACCAATGTGCCAATGGTGAGGAGTTGCTCACTTTGGTAAGTGAGCGGCCCGCCAATGCCGCTGTGAGCGGGCGCAGCCACCACGACGCTGAGCCAGTGGGTCACGGGTTTGACGCCAATTGAAATGAATGGGGCGATACACCAGCTAAATCACATGCAAAAACAACGCTAAGTCGTTGATTTACTGACGCTTTACAGTTCTTCAAGATTTCTGTGGATAACTTTGTTGATAGATTGCCCTTCAAACGCTCAAGGCCTTTGAAATCAAGGCTTTCATCAAATTGCCACAAAAAAAAGCAGTTTACAAAAGCTATATGAATCAACGACTTACGAGCGCTATCGGTTTCATAGCGTGCGGTGCCGTGGGGTGGCTCTGTCATCGCGCCGCAACATAATTTTTGTGCATAAGTCCCACTGCGCAGGCCAGATTCTGTGCTAGTCATGGCCATAAATCTGCCGCCAATGGGTCTTTGCAGCAGAAGAGTTTTTACGTCAAGCTGTGGCTGAACGCATTTTGCGAGAGTGAGCGTGCACTGCGTTCACCAGCACTTCAACGTTTTCTGGCGGCGTGAACTGGCTGATTCCGTGCCCAAGGTTAAAAATATGCGTTGGGCCAGTGGTTTTGGCGTCCGTATGGGGCCGGCCAAAGCTGTCCAGCACCTTGATTGCCTCAGCCTCGACCTGATGGGCATTCGCAAACAGCACATTCGGGTCCAGGTTGCCTTGCAACGCTTTTGCGTTGCTTCCAGATTTTTCGTTGGTGCCGACTTGTGCCCGGGCTTTGCCCAGGTTCACATTCCAGTCCAGGCCCAGCACCTCGCAGTCGAGCTGGCCCATGGCGTCTAACCACAAACCGCCGCCCTTGGTAAACACCAGGCGCGGAATCACCACGCCATCGTGGCTGCGCTTGAGCTTGGCCAGAACCCGGGCTGTGTAGGCCAGGCTGAACTCATGAAACGCCGCATCGGCCAGCACACCGCCCCAGCTGTCAAAAATCATCACCGCTTGGGCGCCGGCTTCGATTTGCGCATTCAGGTACTCAGCCACTGAATCGGCGTTGATCGCCAGCATTTTGTGCATCAAATCCGGGCGCTGGTACATCATGGTTTTGACCAGCCGGTAGTCGTCAGATCCTTGGCCCTCCACCATGTAACAGGCCAGCGTCCAGGGGCTGCCTGAAAAGCCAATCAAAGGCACGCGGCCATTGAGCGCTTTGCGAATCGACGTGACCGCATCAAACACATAGCGCAGCTTGGCCATGTCGGGTACCGCCAGCTTGGCAACGGCGGCTTCGTCACGCACGTTGTGGGCAAACTTGGGGCCTTCGCCCAGCGCAAAGCTCAGGCCCAGGCCCATCGCGTCGGGCACCGTCAAAATGTCGCTGAACAAAATGGCGGCATCTAGTTTGTAGCGCTCCAGCGGCTGCAGGGTGACTTCGGTGGCGTAATCGGTGTTGGTGGCCAGGCCCATGAAGCTGCCGGCTTTGGCGCGGGTGGCTTTGTATTCAGGCAAATAACGGCCCGCCTGGCGCATCAGCCACACGGGTGTGTGCTCGGTGGCGCGCCTCATGCACGCGCGGATGAAGGTGTCGTTTTGAAGGGGTGCGTACATGGCTTTTAAGACTTTTACAGGGTGGACGAAGATGGATTTTTGGTCACAGGATTATCAGCGAGGATGCAACGCAAAGCACAGCAGCGCTATGACGGCAGGCTGTCAGGATGGCGCAGCAAAAGGCGCTCGAGCGCGTTCAGGGTGTTGTAGGTGTCTGCAAAATCCGCAAACAGCGTCGCGTCATCTGGCGCTGCAGCCTGACCCTTCCAGTCGGCGCGAAAGCTGCTGAACAGGTCGGCAAAGCTTTTCTTGCCATCGATTGACGCCAGAATTTTTGCGCCATAGCGCCCGGGGTTGGCCATCACCGACACGCCCGAATGCTGGTGGTGCAGCATGAAAGGCTTGCCGTGGTTGGTGTCAAAAACGCGCGCAGCGTCCGCGCCAGTCAGTGGCTCATAGTAGAAAAACGGGATGTATTGCGCATCGCCGTACGGCGCGGTGCAATCAGCGCTGCGCGTGGCGTACAGCGAATGCGTGATGATGTTGCCCACCATCAGCTCGGCCATTTCGTATTGCTGGCGCAATGGCAGCTTACGCAATTGCGCAGCCATTACAGGCGGTTTGCTGCCCAGCACCATGTGCGGCAAGTAAGGTGCGCGGCCGCGCTGCACGTCAGAAAAACTCAGGTGCATGCGGTGGCCACCCAGCGGGCCGTTGCCCGTGTTGTGGCCCAGCCAGTCGAACAGCGCGCCCACCGTGTAGGCCCGGTCTTGCGAGTGCAGCAGCAAATCATAAATACCAGCGTCGCCCATGTTCTGGTCGTGGTGCAGGTCCTGGCTGCGCACAAACCAGTTGCTGGGCGGCAGGCTGGCCAAAATGTCTTTGGTGTGGGCAGTCTCTTTGGTGACATCGCCACCTTCCGTGCTGCCGTGGTTGACCAGCCGCATCAAGGCCTGCATTTGGTAGACCGCCGTGCGACCGGTGGCGGCGTACACCATCAGGCCCACAGCGCCTGCGCTGTTGCCATTGTCATTGCCTGCTGGTTTAAGCACGCTGCGCAGCGCGTTGAACCCCGCATCTGGGTCGGCCAAATGGTGCAGTACGCCAGAGCAGTTGATGTAGTCAAACTCACCCAGGCCCAGCATGGGCAGGTTCAACAGCGAGTCGTGCACCCAGGTGATGTTGGCGAGGCCGCGAATCTTTGCGCGCTGTTGCGCAATCGCAATGCTGGCTTGGCTCATGTCCAGGTGCACTATTTGCGCGTTGGTTGCGCGCAGCTGTTCCGCCAGAAAAATGGTGGCATCGCCCGTGCCGCCGCCCGCCACCAGTGCCCGGAAGTTATTTTTAAA
>JANNCT010000156.1:0-4469 GCA_031386895.1 Polaromonas sp. | reverse complement strand
CTAGACAAAATTTCTTCGTTGGTTTTAAAGCTCATGTTCACCATCCAGTAGATGGGGAGCAGCGCAAAAATCAGGTACGCAACAAGGAACAGCGTGCGCGCCTGAAAGCGTTTTTCATTCATGACCGGCCTCCTTCTGGCTGCTGGTGCCGACGCGCTGCATCCAGTTGTACAAGATGAAGCACAGCAGCAAAATAATCAAAAAGTAGATAAGCGAGAAAGCTGCCGCCGGCCCTAAATCAAACTGGCCAACCGCTTTTTGCGTCAGGTACTGGCTTAAAAACGTGGTGGCATTGCCTGGCCCACCGCCTGTGAGCACAAATGGCTCGGTGTAAATCATGAAGCTGTCCATGAACCGCAGCAGCACCGCAATCATCAGCACACCGCGCATTTTTGGCAGCTGTATGTAGCGAAACACAGCGAATTTGCTGGCTCCGTCAATGCGGGCTGCCTGGTAGTACGCATCGGGTATAGAGCGCAGCCCGGCATAGCCGAGCAAAGCCACCAGCGGCGTCCAGTGCCACACGTCCATCACCAGCACCGTGACCCAGGCATGCGTGGCATTGCCCGTGTAGCTGTAATCAAAACCCAGCTTTTGCAGCAAATTGCCCGCCAGGCCTATATCAGCACGCCCATAAATTTGCCAGATGGTGCCGACCACGTTCCAGGGAATCAGCAGGGAAAGCGACACCACCACCAGCACCAGTGACGCACGCCAGCCTTGTGCGGGCATCGACAGCGCCAGCAAAATGCCTAGCGGAATTTCTACCGCCAGCACCGCTAATGAGAACGTGAGCTGCCTGGCCAGGGCGGCGTGCAAATCGGCATCGCGCATTACCGCCACAAACCACTCAGTGCCAACAAACACGCGCCGCTCGGGCGAAATGATGTCTTGCACCGAATAATTCACCACCGTCATCAACGGCAAAATGGCCGAAAACGCCACACAAATAATCACCGGCAGCACCAGAAACCAGGCCTTCTGATTCACGGGTTTCGTCGTTGTGCTCATGTGTTCACCAATTCCTCATTGACATACATGCAGGTGTGCGGCCCCATGACGCGCAGCCAGACCTCTTGGCCCACTACAGGTAGTTCGGCCGCAGACGCCAAGCGCGACTTGACAACGCTATCGCCCAAGCTGGCCGTCAGCATGAAATGCGTGCCGATGTCCTGCAACCGAGCAACGGCAAAAGGCAGCGCCCCAGCTGCCCCGGGCGCCGTCTGCGCAAGGTATTCGGGCCTGATGCCCAACTTCAGTGCGCCGTCTGGCAGCGTACTGTTGCCGTGCCACTGCAAGGCATGGCCCGCAACCCGCAACGTGCCACGCTCTACGTCCACAGGCAAAAAATTCATGCCTGGCGAGCCAATAAAGTGGCCAACGAACGTGTGGCGCGGTTTTTCAAACAATGCATCGGCAGAGCCAGTTTGCACTGCACGCCCGCGCGTCATCACCACCACTTCCTCAGCAAAAGTCAGCGCCTCCACCTGGTCGTGCGTGACGTAGATCAGCGTAAGTTTGAGCTCATGGTGAATCTGCTTGAGCTTGCGGCGCAGCTGCCACTTCAGGTGCGGGTCAATCACGGTCAGTGGCTCGTCAAACAGCACTGCTGACACATCAGGGCGCACCAGGCCGCGGCCGAGCGATATTTTTTGTTTTGCATCGGCAGCCAGTCCGGCGGCACGCTGGTTGAGCTGGCCGCTCATGTCGAGCATTTCGGCAATTTCGCCCACGCGTTTTTTGATTTGCGCTTCGGGCACCTTGCGGTTGCGCAGCGGGAACGCCAGGTTTTCCGCCACCGTCATGGTGTCGTAAATCACCGGAAACTGGAATACCTGCGCAATGTTGCGTTGCTGTGGTGTGGCGCGGGTCATGTCCACGCCGTCAAACTTCACCGTACCTTGCGACGGTGCAACCAGCCCCGACACAATATTGAGCAGCGTGGTTTTGCCGCATCCTGAAGGCCCCAGCAACGCGTAGGCGCCTCCGTCACGAAAACTCATTTGCAGCGGCAGCAGAGCGTAGTCGCTGTCTTGCTGCGGGTTGGCACGGTAGGCGTGCGCCAGATCAAGGTCAATGCGGGCCATGGTCTAAAGCGCCCTGACTTTCTGGCGCGGTGGAGCCATCAGCAAATCACCGGCTGAATCAAACACATACACCTCGGACGGGTCTAGGTAGATGTCGAGCGATGCGCCCAGCTCAAAATAATGCACACCAGTGAGCTGTGCCACCACTTCCCCTACCGGCGTGGCCACGTGCACAAAGGTGTCAGAGCCCGAAATTTCGGCCAGCTCCACCAGGCCAGCCAAAGTGACATCGCCATCTCGCCTGAAAACCCGCAGGCAGCTGCCGCGAACACCAATTGTCAGCGTGTCCAGGCGGCCAGCACCAACTGATGGCAGAGCGATATCCAGCGCGGGGCCGTTGACCAGCTGCACGCCAAGCGCTGCCCGCTTAGCAGCCAGCAGATTCATGGGCGGATCGCTGAAGGCGCGCGCCACCCGCAGCGAGCGCGGGGCATGAAACACCTCGGCGGTGGGGCCGTACTGCAACAACTCACCGGCGTCCAGCACGGCGGTGTAGCCACCCAGCAGCAAAGCCTCGCCGGGCTCGGTGGTAGCGTAAATCACCGTCGACTCACCTGCATCAAACAGCTGGGTCAGTTCCTCGCGCAGCTCTTCACGCAGTTTGTAGTCGAGGTTGACCAGCGGCTCATCGAGCAACATCAGCGGCGCACCTTTGGCCAAAGCCCGAGCCAGTGCCACCCGCTGCTGCTGGCCGCCCGAAAGCTCTGCCGGGTAACGGTCGAGAAACATGTCGATGTGCAAGCGCTCTGCAAGGCTGCGTACCTTGGCATCAATGTTTTTTTCACCGCGCAACTTCAGCGGCGAGGCGATGTTGTCCGCCACGCGCATGGACGGATAGTTAATGAACTGCTGGTAGACCATCGCCACGTTGCGCTGGCGCACCGGCATGCCAGTGACATTTTCACCATCTACCAGGACGTGGCCGGTGGTGGGCACGTCAAGACCGGCCATGATCCGCATCAAACTGGTTTTGCCCGCCTGGGTTGCACCCAGAAGCACCGTAACTTCCGAGCTGCGCGGCTTCAAGCTGAGCTCATACAGCCAAGGCTCAGCGCCGACTTTTTTGCTGACGTGCTCAAGCGCCAGTTGCATGGGGCGACCTCAGGGCAGAGGCTGGAAGTATTGCTGCAAGCAGCGGCGCATCCAGCAAAGAGAAAACAAGTATCAGCAAACCGGCTCCTGAACACAAAAATGAAACCATTGAAAATTCGATTGTTTGCGATTGTTATTCGTTTTTGATTGTTTTAACTCATTAGTTTCCCTTAGTCTGTTCGATAATTTGCGGGTTATCATAGTTTTCGATTCGTATATGTGACGATTTGTGAACAAACCCCGATAAAACCGAGCCACTCTGTGAACTCCAACCCCAGGCAAATCAAACTACTTGACGTGGTGCGCACACAGGGCTCAGCATCTGTCGAGCAACTGGCCGACACGCTGGGAGTGACGCTGCAAACCGTGCGGCGGGACGTACAAGGCATGGCCAGCGCCGGCTTGTTGACGCGTTTTCACGGCGGCGTGCGGGTACCCAGCTCAACGACCAAAAACATCGCACACCAGCAGCGCGAAAGTTTGCACGCCGAGGGCAAGGCGCGCATCGCCAGAGCAGTGGCCAAAAGCGTGCCCAACCATTGCTCGCTTATTTTGAACATCGGCACCACCACGGAAGCGATTGCCAAAGCCTTGCTGCACCACAAAGGTTTGCGGGTGATTACCAACAACTTGAATGTGGCGGCGATTTTGTGCGGCAACCCTGACTGCGAAGTGATCGTGACGGGCGGGGTGGTGCGCCCGCGCGACCGCGGCATTGTGGGCGAGGCAACCGTCGACTTTATTCGGCAGTTCCGGGTGGACATTGCCATCATTGGCATTTCGGGCATTGAGCCCGATGGCTCGCTGCGCGACTTCGACTACCGCGAGGTCAAGGTCGCGCAAACCATCATTTCGCACGCACGGGAAGTCTGGCTGGCTGCTGACCACAGCAAATTTAACCGCCCAGCGATGGTCGAGCTGGCGCGCCTCGCGCAAATTCACCGCCTGTTCACCGATGCGCCGCCGCCCGAACCCTTTGCCGCCCTGCTGCTTGAGGCCAATGTGCAGTGCGATGTTGCACTGGCGTCATAAAAATGGCCGTTTTTTGTATTAAATCGTGCCTTGGCGCCCTGAATACGGGCGCAAGCAGCTCCTAATATAATAGCAAATTTCACGTCTGACGTCTTAACCTAAATCTGCCATGACCTATCTCCTTGCCCTCGACCAAGGCACTTCCAGCTCACGCAGCATTGTGTTTGATGCGGCGGGGCACATCATGGCGCGCGCCCAGCAAGAGTTGCCGCAGATCTACCCCCGCCCCGGCTGGGTTGAGCACGACCCGATGCAAAT
>JANNCT010000137.1:0-23646 GCA_031386895.1 Polaromonas sp. | reverse complement strand
GGCCAGAGCAGACCACACGCCGATGCGCGGCAACTGCGCTTTGAGCCGCCCAGTCAGTGGCGCGTTTTGCGGCCACTCCCAGCTGCCGCTTGTTGATTTTGAAAGGCGACTCTTTAGCTGTCCGTCGATGGTGCCGCCGCGCTCGCTGTTCCACTTCAGCGCCAGCGTGACGGCGTCGCCAACGCTGTCCAGGCTGAGACGCGCCTGGCGCACGCCCGCTGCTATGCGCGTGCTGCCAACCTGCGTGCCTTCGGGCTGCACGGTGATGTCGCCACTGCTGCGGCTGAGGCTGGCTTTCAGCGCCAAGGTATCGCCCAGCCTTGCGTCCCACGCGCCTTCAAACACCAGGTTGCCCGTCAAACCAATACCAGTTGGTCCCGCAGTTTGTTGGCCAGTGACAAGCTCCAGCCACACCATTGGCAGGCCAGTGACTTTGCCTGCCGTTGCGAGCTGGCCTGCTTGCCATTTAACGGGTTGCCAGGCAATAATTGCTGGCGCGCCCTGCGTGGGCGCCGTAAGAGCAGCTTCACCCGCGCCGCTTTCAAACACGCCAGCAGCCCACTTCATCGGCACTGGGTTGCGGGTGGCCAATTGCCAGGTACCTGCGCCCAGCGTCGGGTCATCCACGCGCAGCGTGACTTGCTTGAGCAGCCCCTGCCACCCGCCGCTGTTCTTGCCGCCATCTGCAGCGGCTTGCAGCGCGTACCGGCGTTGCCCGGATTCAACACGGCCTTGCGCGGTGATGCTGGCTTGGCCGAGTTTGCCATTCACGGCAGCTTCAGCGGCGCGCAACTTCAGCACGGTGGGCGTCGCTTGTGAAGCGCTGGAGGCGGGTGTGATGTCGAGTGCAGGAATGTTCAAACGCGCTTGCAGTGCTGGGCCATTGGCAGTGGTTTGCCAGCCCCCTTGCCAGGCGGCATTTAATTCAGCGTTGCCTGCTACGCTTGCGCCGTTCAACGCCGTAGTCATACCAAGCAATTGCTGCAGCCAGCGCAGCGCCAGTGCGGCGTTTTGCGCACGCACCGCCAGCTTGCCTTTGCCGGTGGTTTTGCGCAGTTCACCTTTTACTTTGGCGGTAAGGCCAGGCGCGGTCAAATCCAGATCGGCCACGCCTCCGGGTGATGCTGGGGTCAGCATCACCGTACCGATAAGCTGCGCCTCCCGCGTTTTCAGATCAAGTGATGACAGCGCCAGCGTGCCGCCTGAAAGCACCGCGTCCCAAGAACCTTTGGCCTGGCCGTCAAGCGGCAGCGATGCCATTTGGCTGTGCAACGCGCGGGGATTAATTTTTTTAAGTGCCGCCTGAAAAGCCCAGGTTTGCGTGCCGGTGCTTTGCCCACTGGCAACCAGCTCGCCGCCGCCCAGCATGGCGCTGAGTGACTTCACCAGAACAATGCTATCGCGCCATTCGGCTGACGTTGTCAGCTTGTCGATGGGCAGGCGGTTTTTATCCCAGGCTCCCGGCCTGCTATTGATGGTTTGCAATTGCAGCGCCCATGCTGCAACGGCGGCAGTGATGGGCGCTACGCTGGCACTGCCCGTCAGCAGGGTTTGCGGCGCGCCGGGCCAAAATGCGGCGGCGTCGAGGTTTTTGAAAACCGCATCGGCTTGCGGCAACGGCTGTGCCGCCCACGGCGTGATGCGCGCTGTGATACTGGCTGCAGGCTGGGTTGATGCGGGTTTATCGTTAGCTCCGTTGATGCGAAGCAGCGCTCGCGCCTGCAAGTCTGCCAATGGTCCGATGGCAGTGGCGCTGAAGCTCAGCGGCAACGGGGTTTTGCTTTCAGGCACCACAGCGGTGACTGTGCCTGCCAGTGCTGCATTCAGGGCAAATGGCTGGTCAGCCGCAATACTGGCGCGCCCACTGTAGTTGCCACTGGCCACGGTGACTCGGGTTAATTCAAGTGCATGGCGCTGCTCATTAAAGCTGTAGCTGCCTGCAAGGCTTGATGCACTGAATGCCGTTAGCCCAGTGTTAAGCCCGATGATGTTGAGTTGGGCGATGTCAAATGCATCTAGCTCGACCCGCACCGGTACGCGCAATGACTCGGGTGGTTTGGCTGCCGTGGTTTTGGGCCGTTTGTCGTCTACCAAAACGCTTTTAGCTGCAAGGCTGTCCAGCTTGAGGGTGCCGCTGGCCAACGCCCAAGCTTGCCAGCTGAGGGTGACATCACGCGCATCGACAGCCAAGCCCCCATCCTGCCAGGTGATTCGGTCAATGTGCCCTCCCGCGCGCAGCGAGCCGCTGGGGTTTTGCACTCTTATCTTTTTTGTCAGGTGCGGCAGGTAGTCGTCTGCCAAACGCACGGCGGTGGCAAGCGAGCCGTCTGTGCCCGCCCACCACCACAGCCCGGCGACCAGCAACACAAGCATGGCCAGCAAGCCAAAGACAGCCAGCGCAAAACCTTTGATGATTTGCGCCAGTTGTTGGCCAATAGACGCCGCCATTTAAAAAACAAATCCCACGGTGGTGTGCAGCCTGAATTTTTTGACCTTGACACCATAGGCCAGGTCAATTTGTAGCGGGCCGATGGGGCTTTTCCAGCGCACGCCGGTCCCTATGCCGACTGATGCGCGCAGCTGCTGCGGTTTGTCGGCCACGCCGCCGGCATCAATGAACAGCGTGTTTTCCCAGTCGGTGGGCAGGCCTTTGCTGCGGATAGGGCGTTGCCATTCCACGCTGCCGACTGCCATGTAGCGACCCGACCCGGTGATACCACTGGGCAGTTGAATGCCAATGTCGCGCAAGCCATAACCGCGCACAGTGCTGTCGCCCCCGGTGCGAAACAGCGAGGTGCTTGGCACGCGCGCAGTGCCCTTGGCAAGCACGGCACCGGCCTCTGCGCGCATGGCGATGCGGCTGCCATCCAGAGGCTGAATGCCCAGCCAGCGGGCTACGCCCCGCGCAAATGGTTGGCGTTTGGCATTGGCCCCTGCGCTCAGCGTAAAGCCACCGCCCAGCTCAAAACCCAGTCCATACCCCTTGCGCGGAAAAGGCAGGCTGTCGAAGTAGCGGCCCGTCCACACGAAATTGCCGCTAATCGCAGAGCCATCGCCTGCGTCGGCGCTGGTCGTGCCTTGCGCTGCGGTGCCGGTGACCCGTGCGCGGTCGTACTCTACATAAATGTTGCGGTCAATACGCTCAGTTTGCTGGCTGCGGCCGAAGCGCAACCGCTGGGCATTGGTGACCAGGGCGTTGTCGTCAAAGCGCTCAGCCCTTGCCAGACCAACCCAACGCCAATTGGCGGCATCCGGCATGGATGTCCATTCAGTTTGAAGTGATGGCGATTTTCTTTCCAGCTGCAGTTTGGTCACCGCGCGCCAGTCTGTGCCTGCTGCCTTGTTGTGGGTGTGTTCCAGCGAGGCACGTGGCCCGCTGTCGGTACTCAGGCCCACGCCCAGCACTATTTTTTGCAAGCGCGCTTCCCGCACCAGTATCTGCACGGGCGCGGCTTGCGGGTCGCCCTCAAGGCCCATGGACACAGTTGCGGAGTCAAAGTAGCCACTGCCGCCGATGCGTTGCTGCGCGTCAATCAGCGCCTTCTGGTCATACGCCGCACCTTCTTTGAGTTGGGCCAGGCGCGGCACCAGCACCGGGTTGTAGCGCGACATACCAGTGATTTGCAATGGGCCCAATCGGTAGAGCGGGCCGGAGTCGAGCTTGACTGACAAGTCGGCTTGGTTGGTGGCGGGGTCAATGTCGGCCAGGCTATCGGTCAGTTTTCCTGCAGGGTAGCGGCGCGCCACCAGGTCGCGTAGCGCCTGCGTTTTGGCGCTGCCCCACGCGTCTTGTGTGAAGGGTTGGCCATTAGGCAAAAGCCAGTTGTTTTGCAAGGTGTTTTTTTGCGCCTCTGCCGCTGCATCGGGTGAGCTGGCGATGTCGCCCGTAAATCCAAAGCTTGTACTGGCAATGGTGGTCGCTGGCCCCGGCGTAATCGTGATGGCAATCACGGGGCGCTGAGCGGCATCTTCACGGGTAATGAGAATCTCAGGGCTGAAGTACCCCAGTGTGCCGACCAGATTGCGCACATCCTGCTCGGCCAGGGCAATCAGGCGGGCTAGTTCGGCGTCGTCCAGGTCTGCTACTGCCCGGTAGCGCTGCAGCTCAATATGCTTTTCCACCAGCGCCTTCAGCGCGTTGAAATCGGCCGGCACACGCACGGCAATGTCAAAGGCAATGGGCTCTGCTGCCCCTGAAGGCGCTGCGGGTTGCGCGCGGGCAAAAGAGGCCGCCATCAATGTGGCGACAACAGTCAGAAAAAAACGCTGGAATAGTGTCGGCATTGCTTTTGCAATATATCGCCCTGCCAGCGCAAACTGTGCAGGCCAATGCCTACTTCGACAGCAGCCGCATCGCCTCTTCCAGGCCTTTGATGGTCAGCGGGTACATGCGCTGGTTGACGAGTTGCTGCATCACGCTGATCGACTGGCGGTATTGCCACACGCCTTGGGGTTCTGGGTTGATCCACGCGAATTTGGGGAAGGCGTTGGTCAGCCGCTGCATCCATTCAGCGCCGGCTTCTTCGTTGTTGTATTCCACGCTGCCGCCGGGTTGCAAAATCTCATACGGGCTCATCGTCGCGTCGCCTACAAAAATCAGTTTGTAGTCTTTGTTGTACTTGCGAATGATGTCCCAGGTTGCAAACTTTTCACTGAAGCGGCGGCGGTTGTTCTTCCACATGAAGTCGTACACGCAGTTGTGAAAGTAGTAAAACTCCAGGTGTTTGAACTCGGTTTTAACGGCTGAAAACATTTCTTCCACCCGGCCAATGTGCTCGTCCATCGTGCCGCCCACGTCCATCAGCAGCAGTACCTTCACGTTGTTGTGCCGTTCGGGAACCATCTTGATGTCAAGCCAGCCCGCGTTGGCGGCTGTGGAATGAATGGTGTCTGGCAAGTCCAGCTCTTCAACATTACCCAGCCGTGCAAACTTGCGCAGGCGGCGCAGCGCGACTTTGATGTTGCGGGTGCCCAGTTCTTGCGTGTCGTCGTAGTCTTTGTAAGCGCGCGTGTCCCACACTTTTACCGCGCTTTTGTTGCGGCTTTTTTCCTGGCCAATTCTGATACCCTGCGGGTTAAAACCGTTCGCACCGAACGGTGATGTGCCGCCGGTGCCAATCCATTTGCTGCCGCCTTCGTGGCGTTCTTTTTGTTCTTCAAAGCGTTTTTTCAGCGTCTCCATGAGCTCGTCCCAGCCCATTTTCTCTATTTTTGCCTTGTCCTCAGGGCTGAGCTCGAGCTCGAGGTTTTTGCGCAGCCATTCGAGTGGAATGTCTTTGGTGAAATCGGCCACCATTTCCACGCCTTTGAAGTAGGCGGCAAACGCGCGGTCAAACTTGTCGTAGTGCTTTTCGTCTTTGACTAGTATGGTGCGGCTGAGATAATAAAAGTCGTCTATCTTGTATGCGCCCTCGCCAATTTCTCCATCAGCCTCTAGGGCAGCACTGTTCGGCCCCACCACGCCGGCCTGCAACGCCTCAAGCAGCATCAGGTATTCCTTAACGGAAACCGGCAGCTTGGCCGAACGCAGGGTGTAGAAGAAGTCGATCAGCACTTTAAATGATTCCAATTTGTGCGAATCCGTTACCGAAGCATTTTCGCGGTAGTGACTCTTCGAGTTTGGAGCGGAATGGGCCTTTGGGTAGGTGCTTTAAGAGCCCGAAGTCCTCTATTAAAGAAATCATTTTCCTACCTTCTTCGCTCTGCGTGTTGAGCGCCAAAACGATCAATTCATCTTTGGAGAGCTGTGCACGAAGAAGTTTGAGAAAAACGTGCAAGTCTTTATTCAATAGTGTCTTTGAAATGCTGAGAATATTGAAAAGAACTCGGAAGTAGTGGTCAAAAAGATAGTCATGAGTTCGAAGCTGCGCAACGGCGCGCTTAATCGATTCTTCAATCGGGTCGCTGGTAACGTCGATATGAAGGTTGTTGAACTCGAAAAAAGCGCGCTTCCCCTCATAAACGCCGTCCCTGAGCCGAAATTTCACCTCATCGATCGTGTCTTGATAAAGACGTATCAGATCAAAAAATCTCGCCTCTTGACGATCTTGAAAAGTGGCGTTCACCTGGTTTTGCAGAGTTTCTTGAGTTGCCCTGAGTTCCTCAGTTTGGCTTTTATAGTTAAGCAACAAAACAAAAAGAGCGAGGAATGACACTAGGGGGTTGAGAGTACCGCCCAAAAAGTCACCAAGCTGCCCCCACGCAGTTTGTGCTTGCGCTCTGATTGCCTCCGCCTTCAAAGCATCCGTGCCTTGTGCCTGAAGCGCCTCGCGTACCCGGTTGCCGTCTGGAAACCCAAAAGCAGTTACATATTGCTGTGTTAACACGAAAGCGACTATCAACACAAGACCCACGACGCCAAGGGTTAGTACCCAATAACGCCACGCGCGGGCGGGTCTAAGGCCTGGGGCAATCTTCATAAGTTAGTTCCGTGGCTTGTCCAGTCGGTACAACAACTGCGCTTTGGCTTCAGGCCATTCACCGGATCGCATGCTGTACATGACGGTGTCGCGAATAGTGCCGTCGCGGCGCAGTGCGTGGCCGCGAATAACACCGTCTTTGTAGGCTCCAAGCCGCTCAATTCCCGCTTGTGACGCGAAATTGAAATTGTCAGTACGCCAGCCAACTACGTTGCAGCCCAGCGTTTCAAACGCATGTGTCATCAGCAACAGTTTGGCCGTGCTGTTGACGTGCGTGCGCTGGCAGCGTGAGGCATACCAGGTGTAGCCAATTTCGACACGTTTTACTGCGGGCAAGATGTCGTGGTAACTGCTGCTGCCCAGCACGTCGCCTGCGTTGGCGTCAAGCACTGCAAAAGCAAAGCGGTCACCCGCGTCGCGCATTTTTAAGGCGGTGTTGATGTATGCGGCAACGTTTTCCGGCTCTGGGACAGAGGTTACGCGCAGCTTCCACAGTTCGCCATCTGTGGCGGCGGCGCGCAGGCCGTCTTCATGCTCAAGCCCCAGCGGTTGTAGCTTTATGCCGCGTGCTTCAAGCGTTACGGGAGTTACAAAAGCCATGCTTAAACGTCATCCTGCTCGGCAGCTTGTTGTTTGGCTTTTTGCTGCCCCCGCACGCGGCGAGCGATTTGCAGACCCAGTCCGCCTCCGATGCCCACCATCACAATGCCCGCAATCGTGGTGTTGCTGTAACCCGCATCAAAGATGTCGAAGCCGAAAAGTCGGCCGAGCCAAAACGACACCAGCGAGCCGCCGACAAAGCCAACTGCATCTGCAAAACCGTCGATTAAAAGTGATTTACCGTTCATATTTCCAGACTTTTTTAGCTGCTTTTTTATCGGTTGTTCCGCTGCATGAACACCAGCTTTTCAAATAGCGTTACATCTTGCTCGTTTTTCAGCAGCGCGCCGACCAGAGGCGGAACGCTGACTTTGTCGTCTTTGCT
The DNA here is from genome assembly GCA_031386895.1 of Polaromonas sp. Lineage (GTDB taxonomy): Bacteria > Pseudomonadota > Gammaproteobacteria > Burkholderiales > Burkholderiaceae_C > Polaromonas. Next base: position 16,242 of record JANNCT010000137.1, on the reverse strand, counting down.
TTGCAGCGCTTCGATTGAAATGTCTTCGGCCACCAGCAGCTTGAGCCAGTCCAGCAGCTCACTGGTGGATGGTTTTTTCTTCAGGCCTGGCAAATTGCGCACGTCGTAAAACGTTTTCATGGCGGCAGCCAGCAGTTCTTTTTTCAGGCTGGGGAAATGCACGTCAACAATCTGGCGCATGGTGTCTGCATCAGGGAACTTGATGTAGTGGAAAAAGCAGCGGCGCAAAAATGCATCAGGCAGCTCTTTTTCATTGTTTGATGTGATGAAAACCAACGGGCGGTGCTTGGCCTTAATTAGTTCACGCGTTTCGTAGACATAAAACTCCATGCGGTCGATTTCGCGCAGCAAATCGTTCGGAAACTCAATGTCGGCTTTGTCAATCTCGTCAATCAGCAGCGCTACAGGTTTGTCGGCTGTGAAGGCTTGCCACAACACACCTTTGACAATGTAGTTGTGGATGTCCTTTACCTTTTCGCCGCCATCAACTGTTGAAAGTTGCGAGTCGCGCAGACGCGATACGGCGTCGTATTCATACAGGCCTTGCTGCGCTTTGGTGGTTGACTTGATGTGCCACTGCAGCAGCGGCATACCAAGTGCCTCAGCTACTTCTTCGGCCAGCATGGTTTTGCCGGTGCCGGGTTCGCCTTTGACCAGTAACGGTTTTTTCAACGTAGCTGCGGCATTGACGGCCAGCATCAGGTCTTGCGTGGCAACGTAGTTTTTAGAGCCTTGAAATTTCATATTTTTCTAACATTCTCGGTGGCGATGAAAGCAGGTTGGCGCACAGGCGGTCGGGTCGTGCGGATGTCAAGCCGCTGCAAGGTGTGCCTAGATATAATAGAAATTGGGTGGGGACTGAAGTTTTGACGCAAAAAATTTCTCTGCAATTTCCCACAAGCTATCTTCTTAATTCACCCCGATTGTCCGCGCAAAATGAACAAGTTGTTAATCACGATTTCCGCTCTCGTTGTCTCATGTGTGACCGCAGCAGCGATGGCCCAAGACATTAAAGGCGACGCAAAAGCTGGTGAGCAGAAAAACGCAATGTGCGTTGGTTGCCACGGCATCAAAGGCTACCAGGCCAGTTTTCCTGAAGTTTACAAAGTGCCGATGATTTCCGGTCAAAGCGCCAAGTACATCGTGTCTTCATTGAACGCCTACAAAAAAGGCGAGCGCAAGCACCCCAGCATGCGTGGAATTTCTGAGACGCTGACCGACCAGGACATGGCTGATTTGGCCGCGTACTACACCGCCAGCGGCGTAGTGGCGGTTGCGGTGTTGGCTGAAAAGCCGTCCAAAGAGCCAAGCGCAAACGTTCAGGCTCTGCTGGCCAAGGCCAATTGCTCGTCATGCCACGGTGCCAATTACAGCAAGCCGATTGATCCGTCTTACCCGAAGCTGGGCGGCCAGCACCCAGACTATTTGCTGGTGGCACTTAAATCCTACAAAGTACAGGGCAACCCCAAGCACGGCCGCAACAACGCCATCATGGCGGGTATGGCCAAGCAGTATTCGAGTGCTGAGTTGAAGCTGATTGCCAACTATTTGGGTTCGTTGGATGGCGACGTCAAAACCGTGCCGCAAAGCCGATTCCGCTAGTCCGGATTACAGACGTAAAAAAACCGCTTAAGTAGCGGTTTTTTTACGTCTAGCCTGGTTCAACCTAGAAACGGCAGTTGACCGCTAACAAACGCCTCAAAGACCGCATAAGTGCTCACCGTGTTGCACTTTTAGACGTTCACCTCTTGGGTGACAACGCTTTTCACCCGATTGCACCGGATTGCACCGTGCCTGGCGCACCTGGCTGCGTTGCTCCTTTTAGTGGGCAGTAACCCGCGTCGTCGTCTCGCCTTGCCATGCGCGCCATGCACGGAGCACTTGGACGCATCCAACTGCCGTTTCTAGGTTCAATCCCGCGTAGCGCGGCGCTGGATGCAGTCGATGTAGGCAGCGCCGTCTGGCGGGCGACCTGCGCGCTGGCTTTCCCACACCATCTGGCCCAGGCATTGCATTGCTTCATGGTGCGCATCGTGCAGCGAATCGCGCTTGGCGGTCAGCAGCTCAACAGCTTGCCTGATGCCGCGTGGCTGGTCGATCGAGCATTGCTCGCTGATGGACAGGTGCATCGACAGGTGCAAAAATGGATTGGTTTTACCGCCTTCAACGTCGTACATCTTGTCAAGTGCCGCCGCTGCGTCAGAAAAATCAGGGTGGTATTCGGGATGTTCGGCCAGCCACTGGCTTGCTATGGTTTCAAGAGCTTCGAGCGGCTGCCCAGAAAGGGTTTTGGCCTGCACTGAACAAAAAAACTGCCGAACATCGGCTTGAGATGGCGTAAACATCGTTAAAGGTTATCACGGCCCACGTTTGCACCCAACGGGTCTTTGATAATGGGCCTCATCTTCAGGAGCTTTCAATGACCCAGGCTTTTATCTGCGATGCGATCCGCACCCCGTTTGGCCGTTACGGCGGCGCGCTCAGCAGTGTGCGTACTGACGACCTGGGCGCCATCCCGCTCAAGGCGCTGATGGCGCGTAACCCCCATGTGGACTGGTTGGCGGTGACCGACGTGATTTACGGCTGCGTCAACCAGGCCGGTGAAGACAACCGCAACGTCGCCCATATGGCCACGCTGCTGGCCGGGCTGCCAATGGAATTGCCTGGCGCCACGATTAACCGGCTGTGCGGCTCGGGGCTGGACGCGATTGGCACTGCAGCGCGCGCCATCAAGTCTGGCGAGGCAAGCATGATGATTGCGGGCGGCGTTGAAAGCATGAGCCGCGCGCCATTCGTTATGGGAAAAGCCGAGAGCGCGTTCAGCCGTGCTGCACAGATGTTCGACACCACCATCGGCTGGCGTTTCGTCAACCAACTGATGAAGGAAAAGTACGGTGTTGATGCTATGCCCGAGACGGCTGAAAACGTGGCTGCAGAGTTCAACATCAGCCGTGAAGACCAGGACAAGATGGCGCTGGCCAGCCAGCTAAAAGCAGTGGCGGCGCAAAAAGCGGGCTATTTTGATGCGGAGATCACGCTAGTGACGATCCCCCAGAAAAAAGGCGATGCAGTGGTCGTCAGCAAAGACGAACATCCCCGCGAAACGTCTATGGAAGCGCTTGCCAAACTCAAAGGTGCGGTCAGGCCAGACGGCAGCGTGACCGCTGGCAACGCATCCGGCGTGAACGACGGTGCCTGCGCATTGCTGATTGCGGACGAGAATGCAGCCGCCAAAAACGGTTTGACCCCGCGTGCCCGCATCGTGGGCATGGCTACCGTCGGCGTGGCCCCCCGCATCATGGGCATTGGCCCTGCGCCGGCCACCCAAAAAGTGCTGGCACTGACTGGGCTGAAGCTGGCGCAAATGGATGTCATTGAACTGAACGAAGCATTTGCGGCCCAGGGCTTGGCCGTGCTGCGCTTGCTCGGGCTGCAAGACGACGATGCGCGTGTGAACCCCAACGGCGGCGCCATTGCGCTGGGCCATCCGCTGGGTGCTTCAGGCGCGCGCCTGGCGACCACAGCGGTCAATCAACTGCATAAAACAGGTGGCCGGTATGCGCTGTGCACCATGTGCATTGGCGTAGGGCAGGGCATAGCGCTGGTACTTGAGCGGGTGTAGATGGCGTTTTATTTGCTATTTATTTAGTAGCTGATTGCGCACGTATTTATTGAGTAAAATCCATTATCTGCATTAATCTCTGTCACTACTCACGATGCCCGGAAATCGGCCTGCAGAACGCACAGTACGCAGAAATCTTGTAGAAAAACAGCTAAAAAAATCCCTTTTGCAGATTCATTTCGCGCTTTTTGCGTAACTTTTGCGGCTTGTGCGTTCTGTTGCCTGGCTTTTTGTACCACTGCCAAGTAGTTACAAAAATAGTATATAAAACGCCTTTGGTCCAATAAATACGGGCGTAAGCAGCTACAAATTAAATAGCATATTGTTGAGTGTGCGCTTATTTTCCAAACGGAGCGGCGCTACACGGCGGGCTTCCCGGGGTTGCGCTAAGCTGCACCCACCCAAACATTGAAAAGACCCACCATGACGATTGCGCAAGCCTGCCTGGACCAGCTGTTTTTCAACGCCCGCACGGCCAACGGCTTTATCGATAAACCCGTGCCGCTGGCGCTGCTCCAAGAGGCATATGCCATCGCCAAAATGGGCGCAACTTCAATGAACACACAGCCCACCCGCTATGTTTTTTTGAACAGCCCAGGGTCACGTGCCCGGGTTATTTCGGCCATGTCACCCGGCAATGTTGAAAAAACCAAAACCGCGCCCGTCACGGTTATCGTCGCCACCGACACCCGTTTTTATGAAAACATGCCGCTGGTGTGGCACGACGCTGGCGCTGAAAAAATGTTTGCCGATAACGCTGCACTGGCCGAGAGCACGGCCACGCGCAACGGCACACTGGGCGCTGCGTACTTCATGCTGGCTGCACGGGCCGTGGGTTTGAGTTGCGGGCCGATGAGCGGCGTGAATCTGGGCAAGGTTGACGCCGAATTTTTTGCCGATGGGCGCTTTAAAACCAACTTTTTAATCAACCTGGGTTACGGCGACGACACCAAGCTGTTTGCCCGGAACCCGCGCCTGGGCTTTGAGCAGGCCTGCACAGTGCTTTGAGCTGCTTAAACCTGCAGCACAGCTTTTTTATCTTGCAATTTCACCGTTGATCACTGATCCGCTTTTTTACGCGCTCGCTGTGCCTGCGGTGGTGCTGCTGGGCATCAGTAAAAGTGGCTTTGGCGCTGGCTTTGGCTCATTGGCAGTACCAATGATGGCGATGGCCGTTACGGTGCCCCAAGCAGCGGCTATTTTGATGCCGGTACTGCTGCTGATGGATCTGCTGGGCATAGCTGCTTTTCGCAAAGACTTCGACCGTGCGTTGCTGAAGTTTTTGGTGCCCTTTGCGCTCGTCGGAACGGTGATTGGAACACTGCTTTTCAAGGTGCTGGACGCCAAAATGGTGGCCGGCATTGTGGGTGCGCTTACGCTTATTTTCCTGGCCCAGCGCTTGTTGTTCCCACTCAAACCTGGCAGTGCGCCGCCGCCCAAATGGGCAGGCGCGCTGCTGGCGATCACGTCGGGTTTCACCAGTTTTGTGGCGCATGCCGGTGGGCCGCCCATCAATGCCTATGCGATTTCGCTCAGGCTGTCCCCAGTCAGATTCACGGCCACTCTGGCGTTTTTCTTCTTTGTGGTGAATTTGTCCAAGTGGATTCCGTATGCCTGGCTGGGCCTGCTGGACATGCGCAACCTGAGCACGTCGCTGGTGCTGCTGCCGCTGGCCCCCGTTGGGGTGTGGATAGGGGTACGTCTGGCGCGGCGCATCAGCCAGGTTTTGTTTTACCGAATTCTTTACGGCGGTATGTTTTTAACCGGGTGCAAGTTGCTCTGGGACGCTTTCGCTGCTTGAATGCTGACTGGTTATTGCCCAGCACCGGGCTGCCACATTGGCACGGTTACTCAAAAGGTTGCACGATTTTTATTGGCCAGAGTTGCAGGCGCAGAATGTGTTGCGCGCACCAGTCTGAAACAGCGACCTCAAGCGAGGCCAAGCCCGACACCAGACACATTGTGCTTAGTTTCCAGCGTGCGGACCACTGCGCGCCATTGACCGTTTTTTCGTTAAAAAGTTGACAATGTGGGCCGTCCCGGTCTGCGCAGGGCCTGCTGGGCGCTGTATTTAGGGGCCAAGAGGTGGAAAAAGCTGATAATAAGCAGGCTTATCTCCCTTCGCCTTTGCCGTCCGTTTTGGCTGCAGATTGCCCGGTTTGCGTGTTGACTTTTGATTGTTCATGAGCCTTAAAAAACTTGGTCGCTACGACCTGATTCGCGTGCTGGGCAAAGGCGCCATGGGATTGGTGTATGAGGGGCGCGACCCAAATTTGAATCGCCGGGTGGCCATCAAAACCATCAAGGTCGACAACCTTTCAGACGAGGCAGCAGACGAATACGAAGTGCGGTTTAGAACCGAGGCGCACTCGGCAGCCCGGCTTCAGCACCCCAACATTGTCAGCGTTTACGACTCTGACCGCGATGGCGATATCGCCTTTTTGGTGCTCGAATTTGTTGAGGGCAACGACCTCAAGAACCACCTGGACAAGGGCGAAGTTTTTACCCTGGCGCAAACGCTCAGCATCATGTCTGATTTGTTGTCGGCACTGGCTTACGCGCACGAACAAAAAATCGTGCACCGCGACATCAAGCCCGCCAACTTGCTGGTGCAGGCCAACGGAAGCATCAAGCTGGCCGATTTTGGTGTGGCCCGCATCCAGGATTCAGGCGAGGCCACCTGCACCCAGGGCTCCATTGTTGGCACACTCAAATACATGTCGCCCGAGCAGCTCGAAGGCCGGCCTATTGATGCGCGTGCCGACCTGTTTGCCGCTGGAGTGGTGCTGTACCAGTTGCTGACCAGCAAGCGGCCTTTTGATGGTGACACTGACTTTGCCGTCATCCAGAATATTGTCGGTTTGAAGCCGCCTGCAGTCACCTTTCACAACCCTGGCCTGCCGCCTGCGCTGGACGCAGTAGTGGCCAAAGCGCTTGCCAAATCGCGCGATCAGCGCTTTGCCAATGCCGGCGAATTCATCGACGCACTGAACCTCGCCAGCAAAGATGCGGCTGACGCCACCATCGCACCGCTAAAGTTGTTGCCCGTTAAAGGCGGCAGCTCAACCTGGACAAGCACCATGGTGCCCGGTGAGTCGCTGGTTGCCACGCGCTCGGGGCCGGGTACAGGAACCGGCACCAATGCCAGCAGCGCCCTGCTCACGCAGGAAGTGGAGCTGGTCTACTGGAAAGACATCCGCGAGTCTGATGACGTGCCTGCTTTGCAAAAGTTTTTGCTCAAGTTTCCGGACGGCATTTACGCTGACCTGGCGCGGCGAAAACTAAGGATGCTGGGCGTCGTGCCCGTCAATGAACCGCAAGGCACCACCGCTGTTGAGCCACCGCCAGCCAAAACCGCACCTGAGCCGCCCAGCCGTGCCAAAGCGGCGTTGGCACCGGCCAGTCGACCAAAGCCCAAGGCTGGCAGTGCACCGGCAGCTGCAAAAAAGGCGAGCATGACGGTGTGGGTGCTGCTTGGACTGGTGGCAGTTGCCACGGCCTTTGTTGCTTTTAAAAAGTTGCCGTCGACCAGCCCATCGCCAGCAACAGCAGGCGCCGCAGCTGCGCCGTTGTCGGCCGCATCTTCAGCCTCGGCTGCCATGGGGCTGGGGCCCGGCGAAACGGCTGTGGTGTCGTTCGGCGCAGACTCGCCTGGCGCGAAATCAGCTGCTGCCGCACTGCCGGCCGCTGCATCACCGGCTGCCATTTTGCCTGCATCTGGTGGTGCAACAGCATTGCCTGGGCCTGCATTAAGCCCCGCTTCTGGGGTGCCACTGGCAGCCGCCAGCGCGCTGGCTTCTGCGCCAGCCAGCACCGCCCAGAGGCCCGCTGCTGCGGCATCGCGGGCAGCCGCTGCAGCCAGCAAGCGAGGGGCATCTGGCGCGACCGGCCCTGTGCCGGGCGAGTCACCGCAGGTAACAACCAACCCCGAGCCTGTGGTTACCAAACCAAAAAGCTCGACACCGACGCCATCTGCAGCCAGCGGCAGCCCATCCGCCGCTTGCGAAGGGCGGGTGCTGCTTGGTTTTCAGATCTGCATGGCGGAACAATGCGCAAAACCTGCTTTTACGCAAAGCTCAGTTTGTGTAGAGCGCCGGCTGATGGATGAGCGACGCCGAGAGGTTGAGCGGTCGCGTTAGCTCATTGCGCAGGATGAGCTGCCAGGATTTGGCGACTTTTTTGCAGAGCGCGCCATTGCAGACGGGCAACTGATGCCGCTGCTGACGGCTTGCCATGACCCCGACCCAACGCCATTGACTGCGCTGGTGCTGCCTGGCAGGCAAAACATTCCGCGCGTACGGGCGTTGCTTGATTTTTTGAAGACAGCATGCAAGGCGAATTAAGTACTTCTGCTACTTAATTTATAGCGTATCGCGCCCGTTTTAATTAGGCTACAGCCCGATTTAATGCCGAAAATAGCCCTGTGAGGTCATTTCCGGCGCAAATTCAGGCTTTCCCCGCGGATTTGCCGCTTCCAGAGCCGTTCACAGCCACTTCTGGCGTGCCTTCAAGCCGCTGCGCGGCCAATTGCTCGCGCTCTTTGGCCATTTGCTGCTCCAGCTCCGCTCTGCCTTGTTTGACCACTGCAATAACTTTGGCGCGGTCTTTGTAATGCGGGTAAAACTGCTCTACCAGCGCCAGGTTGTGCTGGCGAAAACGTGTGGCTATCCCGCTGGCTTCGTCTGGTGATTTGCCCAGCAGTTCCAGCACGGTGCCCGCGCTCTTCAAGCTGGCTTCGAACAGCTCGCGCTCGACATGCTCTACGCCCCGGTCGCGCAGCTGGTTCCAGTGGGTAACGTCTCGGGCTCTGGCCACAATTTGCAGCTGCGGAAAATGCGCTTTGGCGATGTCCACAATTTTTAACGACTGCTCCACGCTGTCGACAGCCACCACCAAAATTTGGGCAGTGCCAGCGCCCGCAGTGCGCAGCAAGTCGAGCCGCGTGGCGTCGCCGTAAAACACGCGGTAGCCAAACGCGCGAGCGGTTTCAATCTGGTCAGCGTTGTGGTCCAGCAAAGTCGGCACAAAGCTTTGGGCCAGCAACATGCGGCTGATGATTTGGCCGTAACGGCCAAAGCCAACAATGATCACCGGCGCAGTTTGCGGTTCGGATATTTCTTCCATTGGCGTTGCGTTGCAATTGGCATAGCGCGGCACAATGAATTTATCGACAACGATCAGCAGCAGCGGCGAAATCAGCATCGACAGCGCCACAGCGCCAATCAGCAGCGATGACGTTTGCATTGAAAAAACGTTCGCGCCAGCAGCGGCCTGAAACACCACAAAAGCAAATTCTCCGCCCTGGGCCAGCAGCACCACAAACACCGGGCGTTCTTGAAAAGGCAGATTCATGGCGCGGGCGATGCCGTAAATCACAGCCAGTTTTAGCCCCAAAAAGCCAAACAAAATCGCTGCCATCAAGCCTGGCGATTGCGCCAATACGCCGAAGTCGATGCTCATACCGACAGCGATAAAAAACAGGCCCAGCAGCAGGCCTTTGAAGGGCTCAATGTCGGTCTCCAGCTCGCGCCGGTATTCACTGTCTGCCAGCAATACGCCAGCTAAAAACGCGCCGAGCGCCATCGACAAACCGACAAATTGCATCAGCGCGGCAATGGCCACCACCAGCAGCAATGACGCCGCAGTAAAAATCTCCGGTGTGCCGCTGTTGGCAATCCAGCGCAGAAGCGGGCGCAGCAGCAGGCGCCCACCCAAAATGATTCCGCCAATAACTGCTACTATTTTAATAGCTTCTAGCGCCCGATTTGATTGCTCTAGAGCCTCATTTGACCCTAAAACAGCGCCTAAAAGCGGTAGCAGCGCCAAAATCGGAATGGCGGCCACGTCCTGGAACAGCAGAATGGAAAACCCCGCTTGCCCGCTGGACGTCGCCATCAGGTTGCGCTCGCCAATGGTTTGCAGTGCAATGGCCGTGCTGGACAGCGCCAGGCCCAGGCTGGCCACCAGCGCAACCTGCCAGGTCACGCCAAACGCCATGGCTGCAGCCAGCATAGCAACTGCGCAAAGTGCAACCTGCGCGCTGCCCCAGCCAAAAATCGGTCGGCGCAGGTTCCACAGGCGTTTGGGTTCCAGTTCCAGGCCAACCAAAAACAGCATCAGCACCACGCCAAATTCGGCAAAGTGAAGAATGTCCTGCACATTGGTTACGAGTTTTAAACCCCACGGGCCAATCGCCATGCCAGCGGCCAAATAGCCAATGATGGAGCCCAAGCCCAGTTTTTTTGCGACTGGCACAGCAATGACTGCTGCGGCCAGGTAGATGAGGCTGTTGACCAGCCAGGCAGGAGCGTGTTCCATTTTTTTATCGACGCGGCGCGCCTGTGGTGTTGGTTGGGCCAGTTGTTTTTACTTGCAGAAGCATGGCGTTACGATAATGGAAAACAAGTTAGAACTATCAAGTTAACTTCAAGAGGAGCTTTACATGCCCGTTATCGTGATTGCCAATCCCAAAGGCGGTGTCGGTAAATCGACGCTTGCGACCAACGTTGCGGGTTACTTTGCCAGCCAGGGCCACGCCGTGATGCTGGGCGATGCGGACCGGCAACAGTCGTCGAGGTTGTGGCTGGGGCTGCGCCCGCCTGCGGCTAGGCCCATAGCGACATGGGACATCACCTCCGACTTGATCGTCAAGCCGCCCAAGGGCACAACGCATGTGGTGCTGGATACGCCCGGCGGCCTGCATGGCTGGCGTTTTAACGACGTGATTAAACTGGCCGACAAGATTATTGTGCCGCTGCAGCCCAGCGTGTTTGATATTTTTGCCACGCGCACGTTCTTGGACCAGTTGGCTGAGAATCGCCACGCGAACAAAGTGCAGGTCGGCATCGTGGGGATGCGCGTGGACTCTCGCACGCTGGCTGCCGACAAGTTGAAGGGATTTGTTGAAAGCTTGGGCGTGCCCGTATTGAGCATGGTGCGTGACACGCAAAACTATATTCACCTGGCCGCACGAGGGTTGACGCTATTTGACGTGGCCCCCGGCCGGGTTGAAAAAGACCTGGAGCAATGGCGCGGTATTTGCGAATGGCTGGACAAGTGAATGGCTGGACAAGTAACTGACTGGACAAGCAAACCGATGAAAACTTTTCAAACCCTGGCCGAGCTGGCTTCCTGCGTGGGCCACGAAGTCGCCGTAAGCGACTGGCTAACCATCACCCAGCAGCAAGTCAATTTATTTGCAGAAGCCACAGGCGACCACCAGTGGATACATGTAGACCCTGAAAAAGCCGCCGCCGGGCCTTTCGGTGGGCCGATTGCGCATGGGTTTTTAACGCTGTCGTTGATTCCGAAATTTTTTGAATCGTCGTTTGACATTGTGGGCTCGCGCATGGGCGTGAACTACGGCTTGAACAAAGTGCGCTTTACCTCGCCGGTACCCGTTGGCAGCCGCTTGCGCGCCCGCATGAAGCTGCTGGCCAGCGAGCCGATTGACAATTCAGGCGTGCAGATCACCTGGGAAGTGCTAATCGAGCGTGAAGGCTCGACCAAGCCGGTGTGCATCGCAGAGTCTTTGGTCAGGCGCTACCCTTAATTCAAAGCGGCGAATCCGTTTTGCCGCCAGGCTTCAAACACCGTAACCGCCACGGCATTCGATAAATTGAGGCTGCGCTGGCCGGCCTGCATCGGCAACTTCAAACGCTGGCCGGGCGCAAACGATTGGCGCAACTCAGTGTCCAGCCCCTTGGTTTCAGAGCCAAACACCAGCCAGTCGCCAGGCTGAAAGGCTACGTCGTACACACTGCGCGTGCCGTGCGTGGTCAGGGCGAACATGCGCGTCGGGTCGGGCTTTTCTGCGGTCAGAAATGTTGGCCAGTCGGCATGACGCAGCACCCGCGCTACCTCGTGGTAGTCCAGCCCGGCACGGCGCACCTGCTTGTCGTCCATTGAAAACCCGATGGGCTCAATCAGGTGCAACCGCGCGCCGGTGTTGGCGGCAAGGCGAATCACGTTGCCCGTGTTGGGCGGAATTTCAGGCTCTACAAGGACAATATTGAACATGAGGCTTATTGTGGCGTTCTGGCCAGAACTATTGCGGTAATGTGCGCGGCACCCGCCGCCCGCAGCGCAGTGGCCGCAGCGAAAAGCGATGCGCCGCTCGTCATCACGTCATCAACCAAAACAACGCGCCTGCCTTGGATTGCGCGTGCGCGCAGGGGGTCAATTTGAAACGCGTCTTTGACGTTTTCCAGACGCGCCTGCCGTTTCAACGCAGTCTGCGGCTGGGTGTTTTTAACCCGCAGCAGCAGGGCGTATTCAAGCTGGGCGCGGCTGCCAGATTGCGCGGCCAACTGCGTGGCCAGCTCCCACGCCTGGTTAAAGCCGCGCGTTTGCAAGCGCTCTTTTGACAACGGCACTGGCAAGATCAGATCGTCTGTTTCCAGCGAATCAAATACGCGCTGCACGCCATGGGCCTTCAGTAAAAGTTGCGCAAAAAACGGTGCCCAGCCGGGCCTTTCTGCAAATTTGTACTGCGTGATCAGCGTGGACCATGGGTAGGCGTAGTCCACTGCAACCAGGGTGTCGTCTAGTGGCGGTGGCAGCTTGATGCAATCAAAACACACATCGCGCCCAGCAGCCAAACCCAGCGACAAATCAGGTGGCAAGCTGATGGCGCACACCTTGCAGCGCAAAGTTTCAGGCGAAAAACGCGCCACGCAATCGCCGCACACCTGTGCGCTGGGCCACGTTTTGCACACCGCGCATTGGCTGGGCAACCGCCGGGTCAGGGCCCTAAAGCCAATGCGCTTGATTAACGGTGTAAGGCTGGTGCGCACGCGGTAAATGTACCTGCGGTGGCAAAATTGCCGTTGACATGACCCAGCAGCAAAACCCCCCAACACTTGATGCCACCGCAGTTACCCGCTGGCAGCGCATCGCACCCGCAAGCTCGCCCTGGCTGCATGAGGAAGTTGCCAGCCGCATGCTGGACCGGCTGCAGTGGATCAAACTGCAGCCAGAAGCGTGGGCGCATTGGGGCGCTGTGCGCGGTGGCCTGCAAAGCCATGCGGAATTGGCCAAGCGCTACCCAGATGCACAATCTTTTGTGGTTGAAGACCAATTAATACGGGCGCAAAAAGCTACTAATTTAATAGCAAAGCCGTGGTGGAAATCGGCCCTTTCACGTCAAAAAAAAACGCTGTTTGAAGCGCCACCCGCTGCCAGCGTGGACATGCTGTGGGCCAACATGGCGCTGCATATCGCGCCGGAGCCACAGGCGCTGCTGGCCGAGTGGCATCGGGTGCTGCGCGTCGGGGGCTTTTTGATGTTCTCGTGCCTGGGGCCTGACACGGCCATTGAGTTGCGGGACGTGTACCGCCAACTCGGCTGGCCACCCGCTGGCCATGACCTGACCGACATGCACGACTGGGGCGACATGCTGGTGCAGGCCGGTTTTGCCGAGCCCGTCATGGACATGGAGCGCATCACACTGACTTATGAAAGCCCCGCACGGCTTTTGGCCGAGCTGGCCGAAATTGGGCGCAATTTCCATCCGGGCAGGTTTGCAGGGCTGCGCGGGCGTGGGTTCAGGGCCGAGCTTGAGCAAGCGCTGGCCAGGCATCTTGTTGCTGGCCCTGATGGCAGGCTGTCTTTAACGTTTGAAATCACCTACGGCCACGCGCTCAAACCGCAGCCAAAAATCAAGGTCAGCGCCCAAAGCTCTGTATCGGTTCAAGACATGCGCAGTATGCTGACCAGCCGCGCCAGGCCGGGCCAATAAGCGTTAAAGCGGGACGGGCTTAAGCTGATTTTGCAGCGTTTCACCGGGTAAACCCAGCTATACTGGTGCGAGACGAGTTTCGGGCATGTTCCCGCTCTTCAACTGACCCTCACGGGTCGTACTTCTTGAGTGTGTCCTGTGCCTTACTCCCCATTTCAGCCAGCCTCGCCAACGTTCAGATTCGCCAACCAGCCTGCCTCCGGCACCAGCGCGGGCTCAGACATTCAATGGCTCCTCAAGCGCAACTGTTCGGTAACGCCGTCCCAGCTGCTGGGCTTATTTTTATCGCTGAGCGTGGTGTCTTTGGGTATAGCTACATTTTTCTGGGTTCAAGGCGCAACGCTGGTCATGCCGTTCGCCTGGGCGGAACTTTTTGCTTTGGCTATCGCATTTTCAGTTTATGCGCGGCACGCCAGAGACGGCGAAAAAATCGTTTTGCAAGGCTCCCGGCTGGTGGTTGAGCTTGAAACGGCCGGGCGACTGGAGCGCGCGGAATTCAACCGCGAGTGGGTTCGCGTTGAGCCCAAGGGCGGCGACGGGTCATTGATTGAAGTATCTGGCCAAGGCCAGTCGGTGCGCGTAGGGCGCCATTTGCGGCCAGAGCTCAGGCCTGCGCTGGCCCGCGAAATCCGCATGGCTCTGAGGTGCTGCTGAAATCCACATTGCCCATGTCGGCGCTGTGTAAGACTCACCAGCTACGGTTCGTCTCGGCAAACTTTATAATTTCATGTCTGATATCTGGTTGAGTATTTGGTAATTGAGGCAATAAAAGTGATCACGATGAACGTACGTAAAACCTTGAGCAGCACAGCGCGGCATGCCAGCGCTGCAGCTGCATTTTTAGCGATGGGCTTGAGCACGGCCGCCCACGCTGTGAAAGATTTGCAGGGCGGCCCAGCGGTTAACCAGTTGAATTTGCACCCGGCAGTGACCAAAATTGCCGCTGAGCAGCATTGGCTCCACTGGTTCATGATGATTATTTGCCTGGTTATCTTTGTGGCCGTTTTCGGTGTCATGTTTTATTCCATCTGGAAGCACCGCAAATCGGTTGGCCACAAAGCCGCTAATTTTCATGAATCCACCGCCGTTGAAATCGCCTGGACGATTGTTCCTTTCCTGATCGTCATCGGTATGGCATTGCCAGCAACCAAGGTTTTGGTTGCACAAAAAGACACCACCAGCGCCGACGTGACCATCAAAACCACTGGTATGCAGTGGAAATGGGGTTACGACTACGTCAAGGGCGAGGGCGAAGGCATTGGTTTTGTCTCGACGCTGGACAACACCCACCGCGTCATGTCCAATAATGGCGGCCCGAAAGGCGCTGACATTCCCGACAACTACTTGCTCAAAGTAGACAACCCAATGGTGGTTCCGGTCAACAAAAAAATCCGAATCATCACCACTGCCAACGACGTGATTCACGCGTTTGCGGTGCCAGCGTTCGGTATCAAGCAAGACGCAATTCCCGGCTTTGTGCGCGACACGTGGTTTCGCGCTGAAAAAGTCGGCGATTTTTATGGCCAGTGCCAGGAACTTTGCGGCAAAGAGCACGCCTACATGCCAATTCACGTGAAAGTGGTGTCCGCTGCCGACTACTCAGCTTGGGTCGCAGGTAAAAATAAAGAAATGGCTGCCAAGGCAGATGATCCATCCAAAGTTTGGGTGCTGGCTGATTTAAAAGCCCGTGGCGAAAAGGTGTACGCTGCAAATTGTGTCGCGTGCCACCAAACTACTGGCAAGGGCGGCGGTGCCATCAAGGCACTTGACGGCTCTGCGGTGGTGCTCGACAAAGACCACGGCAAACAAATCGCCATTTTGCTAAACGGTGCCAACAACGGCGCTATGCCAGCGTGGAAGGCCTTGAGCGATACAGACCTCGCTGCTGTGATCAGTTACACAAAGAACAACTGGTCAAACCAGACCGGTCAACTGGTGCAACCTGCCGAATTGCAGGCTGCACGCAAGTAACCTTTCGCACACTTTTTTAGATCCGATAGCCTGACCATACTGTCAGAAAAAACATAAACAGCAAGCTCGAAGCTTGCAAACGACACCAAAGGCCCCGCAAAGGCCATCAAAGGGAAAGCCACCATGAGCGCAGTTTTAGACCCACAAGGACACGGCAGTGACCACACACACGACGACCACCACGGCGCGCCTGTTGGCTGGCGCAGGTGGGTGTTTGCCACCAACCACAAAGACATTGGCACGCTGTACTTATTGTTCGCGTTTTTCAACTTGATGTTTGGCGGCGTCTTGGCGCTTGGCATTCGCGCTGAATTGTTTCAGCCAGGTCTGCAATTGGTCAACCCCGAGTTGTTCAACCAATTGACCACCATGCATGGGCTGATCATGGTTTTC
Source organism: Polaromonas sp. (assembly GCA_031386895.1). GTDB lineage: Bacteria > Pseudomonadota > Gammaproteobacteria > Burkholderiales > Burkholderiaceae_C > Polaromonas. Next base: position 517 of record JANNCT010000137.1, on the reverse strand, counting down.
GGGGCGATCATGCCGGCTTTTGTTGGGTTTGCCAACTGGATGATTCCGCTGCAAATTGGCGCGGCTGACATGGCATTTGCGCGCCTGAACAACTTCAGTTTCTGGCTCATGATTCCTGCAGCATTGATGCTGACAACTTCATTTTTCTTGCCGGGTGGCGCGCCAGCTGCAGGCTGGACACTATACGCACCGCTCACGCTGCAAATGGGCCCGTCAATGGACTCAGGTATTTTCGCGTTGCATCTGTTGGGCGCGTCGTCCATCATGGGTTCAATCAATATCATCGTGACAATTTTGAACATGCGCGCTCCAGGTATGACGCTCATGAAAATGCCGATGTTCTGCTGGACTTGGTTGATTACTGCTTATTTATTGATCGCCGTCATGCCTGTTCTGGCTGGCGCCATCACCATGACGTTGACGGACCGCCACTTTGGCACCAGCTTTTTCAACCCCGCCGGCGGCGGTGACCCGGTGATGTACCAGCACATCTTCTGGTTCTTTGGCCACCCCGAGG
>JANNCT010000078.1:0-47365 GCA_031386895.1 Polaromonas sp. | reverse complement strand
TTGAGCTGATTGCGAGTGAAAACTACGCCTCGCCTGCCGTCATGGCAGCCCAAGGCTCGCAGCTCACCAACAAGTACGCTGAAGGTTACCCCGGCAAGCGCTACTACGGCGGCTGCGAGTTCGTCGACGTAGCTGAGCAATTGGCCATTGACCGCGTTAAAAAGCTGTACGGCGCAGACGCTGCCAATGTGCAACCGCATTGCGGCGCATCGGCCAACCAGGCCGTGTTTTTGGCATTTTTAAAGCCCGGCGACACCATCATGGGTATGAGCCTGGCCGAAGGCGGCCACCTCACGCACGGCATGCCGCTGAACCTGAGCGGCAAATGGTTCAACGTGGTGAGCTACGGGCTGAACGCGCAGGAAGAAATCGACTACGACGCCATGGAAGCGCTGGCGCATGAGCACAAGCCCAAACTGATCATTGCCGGTGCATCGGCGTACTCTTTACGCATTGACTTTGAACGCTTTGCCAAAGCGGCCAAAGCCATTGGCGCGATTTTCATGGTCGACATGGCGCACTACTCCGGCCTGATCGCTGGCGGCGTGTACCCCAGCCCCGTGCCGTTTGCCGACGTGGTCACGTCGACCACCCACAAAAGCCTGCGCGGCCCGCGCGGCGGCATTATTTTGATGAAGGCCGAACACGAAAAGGCGATCAACAGCGCCGTGTTCCCCGGCCTGCAAGGCGGCCCGCTGATGCACGTCATTGCCGCAAAAGCCATTGCCTTCAAAGAAGCGCTGGAGCCGAGCTTTAAAGACTACCAAAAGCAAATCATGGTCAACGCCGATGTGATGGCCAAAACGCTGGTCGAGCGCGGCTTGCGCATCGTCAGCGGCCGAACTGAAAGCCACGTCATGCTGGTCGACTTGCGCAGCAAAAACATCACCGGCAAAGAAGCAGAAGCCGTGCTGGGCAGCGCCTACATGACGATCAATAAAAACGCGATTCCGAAAGATCCGGAAAAGCCAATGGTCACCAGCGGAGTGCGCGTAGGCACCCCGGCCATGACCACGCGCGGCTTTAAAGAAGAAGAAGCAAAGGCAACAGCCCACCTGATGGCCGACGTGCTCGACAACCCGCGCGACGAAGCAAACCTGCAAACCGTGCGCGCCAAAGTCACAGCGCTGACGAGCCGGTTTCCGGTTTACCGTTAATCAATGCGTATCGATTGCACTCTGCTCCCTCCCCCTTTGCGGGGAAAGGGAACAGAGTGAGGAAATCAGTTGCTATTAATATAGTAGCTGCTTTCGCCCGTATTTATTGCGCTATAGGCCAAAAACATGCCTAACATAAGTAAAAAGACATGAAGTGTCCTTTCTGCGGCAATCTCGAAACCCAAGTCGCTGAGACGCGCATCTCAGAAGAAGCCGACTTCATCCGCCGCCGCCGCCAATGTACCTCTTGCGAAAAGCGCTTCACCACCTACGAGCGCCCTGACGTCACCTTTCCCGCCATCGTCAAAAAAGACGGTCGGCGTATTGAATACAAACGCAGCAAAATCCACGGCTCCATGAACCTCGCGCTGCGCAAGCGGCCGGTAAGCACCGAGCAGGTCGATGCCGCCATCGAGCGCATAGAAGAAAAGCTGCTCAGCCTGGGCCTGAAAGAAGTCGCGTCCACCCGACTGGGCGAGCTGGTGATGCGGGAGCTAAAAAAGCTCGACAAGGTTGCATACATACGCTTTGCAAGCGTTTACCGCAGCTTTGAGGATATTGATGAGTTTCGGGCGCTGGTGGATGAAGTGAAGCGGTAACGATAGATCCAGCTAGAAGCGTGACTTTTTACTAATGACTGAATTAAGTCATGACAAAAGGTACGTTTGCGAGGATGGATGGTGCGCAAATCTGCGGCTCGGCTTTCTAAAATCCGGGCATGAGACAAATCCGTCCGCCTAATGCCAAGCTGCAACGCGCCTTCACGTTGATTGAGCTTCTGATAACCGTCACCGTGCTTGGCGTACTCATGGCAATAGCTTTGCCTAACTTGCGCGACTTTGTGGTCAGTAATCGGCTGTCATCTCAAGTTAACGGCTTTGTTGGTTTGCTTAATTACGCCCGAAGCGAGGCTATTGTTAGGAACCAGTCTGTACTGGTTTGCGCCAAGAGAGCTGCCGACAATGAATGCAGCGGTGCGCAATCATGGGCCGACCTTGAAACGCAAGTATTTGTCGATGTCAACGGCAACAACAGCTGGGATGCCGGAGATATTTTGTTGAAGCGAATTGCCCCGCTGGACATTACAGACAGTCAGACAAGATTTTTGAGAAAAACGGCACGTACGTTTATCGAATTTGGCGCCTCAGGGTTAGCGATGAATCCTTACCAATTTGACATTTACGCGATGAAAACTTCTGATAGTGCGTATGAAGCAACTTACGGCCGCACCATTTGTATCAGCCGCCCCGGTAGGGCCAGGGTCACGCCCTTAACTATGACAGGCACATGCAGCACGTTTTAAAGAGCTTATGACAAACAAACTAATTCGCCGCCCCACAAAAACGCAATCCGGCGCAACATTGATTGAAGCGTTGGTTTCCATACTGGTAATGTCGCTCGGACTGCTTGGCATTGCAGCCCTGCAGCTCAATGCGTTGTCTTTTCAGAAATCATCTTGGGCCACGCACCGTATTTCTGAACTGATCATTGATGCCAGCGAGCGAATCAAGGCAAATCCCGGCGGTGTTTACACCTTTGCCAACACCTACGCGGTTGCCAGCGCCAGCAGTGGAATACCTGCATCCAACAACTGCCGCGGCTCAGGTGCTAATTGCACGATCAGCCAAATCATTAACGACGACTTGTCTGCCATGGCAACAAAAGCGCAATTAATACTGCCGGGTGGCGCTATCAGAATCGATAACATGGAACCCGCAGGCATCATGGTTACGGCGATGTACCGCGACAAAGATTTCGTAAACGCAGCTGGAGCGCCGTCAGCGTCTGTGTTGTGTTCCGTCGCTGGCGCTGGCGTGCCCCAACGCAATTGCTGCCCCGACGCAGCCGCAGCGCCAAACGGCGTGCGCTGCTCCCGCATGGACATATTGCCATGAGCCAAATGTTTCGCGCCACCACAGCAAACAGTCGCAACCCGAACAAGCGGGCCGCGAGGGGGCTGACGCTGATCGAGTTGATGGTCAGTCTAGTCATTGGCCTGCTACTCGCTATCGTTGCCTCTTCGACTTATCTTTACTCCAAGCAAGCATACAACTCGGTTTCTGAGAACTCGCAGCTTGAAGAAAATGGCCGCATGGCGCTTGATTTACTGACTCGGTATATTCAAAGCGCGGGCTATGTTGCGATTAACCCAAAGTCTGCTTTTCCTTATGGTGCGTTGGACTTAAAAGTCACCGGTTGCGACCACGGCATGGCCAGCCCGCAAACGGCTAGCGTGGCTGCTAACCTGGCCTGTAAAGCGTCCACTGCCACAGGCGTAAGGCGCTCGGCTTCTATCACCACGGTTAGCGAGACTGATCAATGGGTGTCATCTGTCGGCTCTGGCACCACTACTGGCAGATACCAAGGTTTTAATTGCGTTGGTAATGAAGCGACGGTTATTCCAGCAGACGCCAGCACAAACGCGATCGAAACCTATTTAGTGCGATCTAATTTCTTCATTTCAAGTTCAGTAGCGTCAACAAAATTTGGGACCACTACCATAGGCCAGCTCAGCTGTGTTGCTGACGCCACTGTGCCCGGCGGCGCATTGGCCTACCAGCCGCAGCCGTTAATCCCTGGCGTGGTGCAGTTGGCAGTCACGTACCTGACGCCGTCAAGTTTGGTTTCAGGTTCAGCGCAAAAAGCATCAGATGCCGCTACATTGACTACAGCAAACACGTGGAACACCGTTACCGGGGTTGATCTCTGCGTGATGACCCAATCTATTCAAAGCTCAGGTAACGACACCGGCATTGCTTACAAAGACTGTTACAACGCAGACATTGCTGCTGTACCCGGGCAGACTTTTCGGACCTTCAGGACTACAGTGAACTTGCGCAACCGTTCGGGCGGCGTATGACCAAGCAAAACAGTACCCACTACAACGCTTTGCGATTGCACGGCAGCCAGCGCGGCATTTCGCTGGTCATCGTCATGATTTTTTTGGTGATCCTTAGCGTGCTGGGTGTCAGCGCCATGCAAACGTCAACGCTGTCGTCAAAAGTCGCGCGCAATCAGCTTGACCGCACGCTGGCCTTTCAGGCAGCGGAAGCCGCCCTGCGGGACGCTGAGCTTGATTTGAACAACAAAAAGTTCGACAAGGTGACCAAGTGCACAGCGGGTGCGGCGGGCTGCAGGGCAGCCCTCATCACCGCAGGTGGCAGTAACTTTGGCAACGACACTACGAATAACCCATCTGCCAACCGCTGCAAGCTGGGCTTGTGTTCGACGGACGACCCTGTCGTGGGTGCGCTGCCGTTTTGGGAAGAACGCGCCCGCTGGACAAACACCAACGACAGCGTTGTGTACGGCACCAACACCGGTGCAGCTGGCCTGCCGGTAGTGGCGCAGCAGCCGCGTTACATGATTGAGTATTTCAAACAAGGCGACGAGGCGGTTTACCGCATCACGTCTTTGGGTTTTGGTGCCAGTGCCAGCACCACCATCATGCTGCAAACCGCTTACAAAGCACTTTAATTATGAATGTCACTATGCCATTAACATCGCTGCGGCTTTACTTTTTCACGGCAAAAATTGCAAGCACTGTTAGATGCGCCCTGCTCGTCACGGTGGCGCTTATGGCCGCGCAAGTTCAGGCAGTCAATTTGACGCCACTGCCACCTTTTTTAACAGAGACAAAAGGTGCGCCTATGGTGATGTTAAACATGTCCAAGGACCACCAGCTTTTCTTCAAGGCCTACAACGAGTTTTCAGACCTTGACGGCGACGGCGTGATTGAAACGCAGTACAAGCACAGCTACAAGTACTACGGCTATTTTGACAACCAACGCTGCTACAGCTACAACACCACGTCTCAACGATATGTTCCAGAAGCAAAAGTCGATGCTGCTGGTTATTGCACGACAGGTACTGCCGCTAACAACTGGAATGGCAACTTCATGAACTGGGCCACGATGACCCGTATGGATGTAGTCAGGCGGATACTTTACGGCGGCTTCAGGGCGGTTGACGAAGCGACGGCCGCCACCCCATCAGTGGGAACAACTGTGCTTGAGCGAGCGCATTTGCCAAGCGACGCACACGCATTTGCCAAATATTATTACGGGGCGGACATCAACCGGCTTACTCCTTTCGACCCCCCTGCAACTACTTTCACGCTGAGCACTGCAGCCGGAACGGTTTCTGTATCTGCTCCGCAAATTACGATGTGTAACGTGTCTTACGGCAATGCCCGAGCGCCTGCAAACACGACGGATGACGCCCCATCAATCCTGGTTGCGGAGGGTAATCACGGCTTATGGAGTTCTAACGAAAGGTGGCAATGTTACTGGCGTGAGCGGAAAGACACCAATAACAGTCCTGTAGGCGTTTTAGCTGCTGCGGGCATTGACGCTTCCCGTAGAAATCCGCGACGAACCGATGCCGGCGAGACTGGGGTTGAAAACCGGGCGAAGGCTCTTGGCACCGGATACGGCGCTGGTAGTTACACAGCGAGGGTTGAGGTCTGTAAGGCTGGGCTTCCAGGCGGGTTTACTGCCGATGAAGATTCGCGTTGTAAGTTGTATCCACGGGGCAACTACAAACCAGTTGGATTGCTGCAGAAATACGGTGAGCGTAACGAGGCCGCTTTTGGCTTGATGACAGGCAGTTTTGATCGTAACGTTTCTGGCGGGGTGTTGCGTAAAAATGTGACCTCGTTTACCAATGAAGTTGACCTTGATGACGGGCAATTCAGAAACGTAGACGGAATCGTTCGCACCTTGAACCGTTTGAAAGTAACCGGTTACAGCTATGGTGACGGCACATATGAAGGGCTGGCTGGTGGTTGTAATTATCAACAAATTGGCTTAGTTGATGGCGAGTGTCGAAGTTGGGGCAACCCTTTAGGCGAGATGTATCTCGAATCGCTGCGCTACCTGGCTGCGGGTAATGCAAACCCTGACTTCGCACTCGCCAGCATGCCGCGTGACGCAAGTGCTGGCCTTACCGTTACAGCCTGGACTGATCCTTTTGCAACGTCAACCGTTGCAAATTTCGGCAACCAGCTTTGCCGACGCAGCAATGTGATTAACTTTAACGCCAGTGTGACTTCTTTCGACTCAAATAGTTGGGGCGGCGCTCCCAGTGTTTCAGGCCTCACTACTGCAACAGTTGACCTTTACACCAACCAGATCGGTGCGGCCGAGGGTCTATATGCAGCAGGTACGCTTTGGTCCGTAGGAAGAACCGGCGGTAACGCGAACGGGTTTTGCAGCGCCAAAGCGCTTACATCAACTGGAGCAGACTCGCTCGCGAACGCAACCGGCATTTGCCCAGAAGCCCCAACGCAATACGGTGGCTACAAAATGGCTGGCGCGGCGTTATACGCCCATACCAACGCGATTCGCAGTGACTTTGCGATCCCGGCAAATAACACCCGCGCCTTCAAAGTAGATACGTACAGCGTCGCGCTCGCCACCGGCTCTCCCCGCATCAAAATCCCCGTACCTGGGCAGCCCGGACGATTCGTCTTCATTTCGCCAGCTTATCGGCTAGACGTTGGCACGGGTGGCGGCGGCACATTGGTTGACTTCAAAGTCGTTTACCAAACCGCCACCAAAGGCAAATACCTCATTAATTGGGAAGACTCTGAACAGGGCGGCGACTTTGACCAAGATGTTCTCGGTACGCTTGAATATGCGGTGAACACCACAACCGGTGTAGTTAGCGTTACAACCGCTGCCTTAGCGGAAGCCACCGGTCAGCCGCAAGGCTTTGGCTACGCAATTTCTGGCTCCGTAGGCCAAGATGGTATTCATTTCCATTCTGGTATTGAAGGGTTCAGTTACGTCGACCCCCGAACCATCACTGTTTCGGTAACGCCTGGTTTGCCTGGCACCACGCCCACGTTAAACAGGTCAGGCGGCTGCAACAGATGCCAGGTTGGTCAGGCGCCAACCACTGCTGCCTACCAGATGGCGGGAGTTCAGGGCGAGAGCTTGAAAGATCCGCTTTGGTACGCAGCCAAATATGGCGGGTTTGACCGCGAAAAAACATCAACCTATACAGTCGGCGCTGCGCTTCCTGTGAACGCTTGGGACTTAAAAAGCTCCGACGGCTCAATTGGTGCAGATGGTGTGCCGGACAATTACTTTTTAGCAATTGATCCAGCGCAGCTAGAGGCTTCACTCTCGCAAGTTTTTTCTACAATTTTGAAGGCCGGTGGTGCTGCACCAGCTGCTACGTCTGCCCGGTCTGACGCAGGTGGCTATGCCTACCAAAGCTCGCACCTAATCACCGCAGCTGCTGGAACTGTTGATGCGCAAGCCAGTGGACAATTTCAACGCTACAGCTTTCAGAGTAACGGCAGCCTGTCAACTGCGCCCGATTGGGATGCGGGTGCAAGATTGACAGCGCGAGACTGGAACTCGAAAGAAATACTGACACTGGGCGCGTCAGGCACCATACCTTTTCGCTGGAACAGTTTGGGTGCAGCAGAAAAAGGCGCACTATTAGTCGATTCCCAAACCGGCAACAGCACCACAACTGCGTCCGTAGGTTCAGATCGTCTTGAGTGGATTCGTGGTAGCAGCGCGAAAGAAACAGTGACAGGCGGCTTGCGTGCCCGGCCAACGACCAAGCTAGGCGCGATTATTAATTCAACGCCGTGGTTTGTCGGCCCGCCGTCAGCTGGCTACAGCAACTCAGCATACGGTGGCGGTTACGGATCGTTCAGTGCAAGCAACACGTCAACCAATGCAATTTTTGTTGGTGCGAACGACGGTATGTTGCACGCCTTTAACGGGGCCAACGGCGACGAGTACTTTGCCTATGTACCGCGCGCGATGTTGGGCACCACCACAACAGCACCTTTTTCTAAGTTGTCTGCACTCGCGGCTAAAAACTTTGAACTAAACGTGGGCACAGGCAACATCAATGTAGACGGCAGCGTGATGGCTGCTGACATGAAGGTTGGCGGGCAATGGGGAACCTATTTGTTTGGCACCTTTGGTCGGGGCGCAAAGGGTGTTTACGCTTTAAACATCACTGCGCCGCAGACCATTTCAGAATCTTCGAGCCCAACGCTTGCCAAGTGGGAATTCAGTGCTGCTACCAATGACCCAGATATGGGTTACATAGTCGGCAAGCCGTCAGCTCGCAACAACGGCCAACCGTTTCAGACAGGCTACATGGCTAACGGTAAATGGGCAGCTATTTATGGCAACGGCTACAACAGCTCGAATGGCAAGGCCGCACTGTTTATTCTGTTCGCTGACGGCCCTGCAGCGTCTGGCTCAACGGATTGGACTACGAGCACCCACTACATCAAGATACCAGTTGGGGTGGCTGGGGACAATGGTTTGGGCATGGCAACTGCCATTGACACAGACAACAACGGCGCAATTGACGTTGTCTATGCTGGCGATTTAAAAGGAAACGTGTGGAAGTTTGACGTCAGCAATGCCGATCCAGCCAACTGGAGAGTTGCGACCACCGGCGCCGTACCGCTCTACGAAGCCAAGTCCACGCTTACCGGTAGCACCACAGTGGTTGTGCAACCAATTACAACAGTAGTTCAACCGTTCCCGCACCCTAAGGGCGGCTATCAATTGGTATTCGGCACGGGTAAATCGCTTGAAAGTAACGACTACCCCATGTCTGCACCCTATTCAAACTCGATTTACGGTATTTACGACAAGCCTGGTACCACCACGACACTGACCGTAGGCTTGACCGATCTGGTAGAGAAATCGACAACTGTTGTGACGAATGTTCGTTATGTACGAAATGATGTTGTCGACTACTCCACCAAAAAAGGCTGGTACATCAAGCTGCCAATCGCGTCTGAAGGGGTGGTGTTTAACCCGCTGGCTGAAGGCACTAATCGGGTGTTTGTAAAAACGCTTGCGCCTGACGGTATATTCGACGGCTGCCGAACGGACAGCATCAGTTACGACATGACGCTAAGTGCCATTTCAGGTAGTGCGATATTGGGTGCGCTTCCGGGTGTGGCGGACGTGACCGGATTTTTTGCTGCGGGTGAAGGTGCACTGAACAGTTTTGAAATTGGTCGCGCTGGCAAATATCAAAAAGTCCCAACCGACAGTACCGATGCAAACAACAACGGAAAAACTTCTTGTGTTGCCGGTACACCGAACTGCAAGTGCAACCCCGGCGCACTGACAGAATGCGTGGTGTGCCTGGACCCCACGATCTGTAAATTACCTTGGGAAAAAGAGAGTTCCGATAAATGCGTTTTTCGAAAGGTTGCGGCACTGGGTGACGGCTCAGTAGCTACCACTTTCCGCGAAGGCAGCTGCGATTCAGGCCGCCTCACTTGGCGCGAAATCGTTCGCAACCGTTGATTAAGTTACTTTCATGAAAACCAATACAACCATCAAAAAATCAGCGGGTTTTACACTGATCGAGCTGATGATCACCGTAGCGATCGTCGGAATCCTGACGGCGATTGCATTGCCCTCTTACAACCAGTATATTGCCCGGGGCAAAAGGGCTGAAGCGCGCGCAGCGATTTTGCAGGCCGAAGGTTGGCTAGAGCGTTTTTATACCGAAAACAACAGGTATACAACGGCTACTGACATCAATACAACCTTCAACTCCCGATATTCGTCCGTTCCAAGTTCTGGCCAGGCAAATTACAGCGTTACCCTGGTGGTGACGACAGCCTCTTTCACAATTACGACTGCTCCATTGGGTTCAATGACTGGAGATAAATGCGGCAGCTACCTAAAGACCAATGTCGGCAGTATCGCAATCGGCGGCAGTGCAACACTACCATTGGCAGATTGCATCAAATAGAAACCGATAAATGGTGAGCCGAATAAGGTGGCTCCTTCTGGCTGCTGTTTGCTCAATTCACTTCGGCTTAATCATTAGTTTTTTGAACGGTGGCCGAAGCAGCAAGGCTGCAAGCGGATCCGATTCACGATTAACTGTGCAGATTATCAAGCCGCAACTTCAGAACACTGAACCTCAAGAGCGCACTGCGCAGTCAAAAGCTCCAGCTGACCCGGAAACAGCAAAGCCACCGCCAAAAATTACAGCACCGCTGCCTGCAATAGCAAAGACTGGCAGAAAAAACGCAGCGGCTCCGGCATCACCCGAAACGTCAAACAACGAGCCGCCCCCCTTCTTCAACCGCGATAAATTTCTGGACGCAGGTGAACTGGACCAGTCTGCGGCGGCATCAAAAGCCTTTGAAGACGCGCTTGACAAAGCTCTTCCGTCAACCTTCGACTCGATAGTTTTAGAGTTTTTGATTGATAAAACTGGCCAAACCGTTCAACTCAACTGTATTGAGGGCGATTGCTCCGCCTCGCCTACAAATTGGCTGCAGCAGCTGCTGGCGATACCCTTCACGCCGGCCATTAAAAACGGGCAACCGGTGGCAAGTCGAAAAGTGATTCAATTTTTACCAACACCGACTTTTGGACTCTAATAGCCAGCCTAAAGTAACTCCACTTTGGGTTAGATTTACAACATGCAGCCCCAAGTCATCACCATCCTACTCGGCCTGGCAACCCAAGCCCAAGGCAAATCCACACCCAACCCTGCCGTCGCCTGCATTCTGACGGACGCAGCAGGCAACATACTCGGCCAAGGCCACACGCAACCAGTCGGCGGGCCACACGCCGAAGTCATGGCGCTGCGAGATGCGGCGGTGCAGGGGCATTCTGTTGTGGGAGCTACGGCTTACGTCACGCTCGAACCCTGTTGCCATCATGGCCGCACGCCGCCGTGCTGTGACGCGCTGATTGCTGCGGGAATCAAAAAGGTGGTGGTGGCTATTCAAGACCCAAACCCGCTGGTGGCGGGTAAAGGCATTGCCAGGCTTCGCGCGGCGGGGATTGAGGTGGAAGTGGGCCCAGGTGGTACTGAGGCGCGGGAGTTAAACATCGGTTTTTTCAGCCGCATGGTCCGCAAAACCCCATGGGTGCGTATGAAGATTGCTGCGTCGCTTGACGGTCACACCGCCCTGCCCGATGGCCAAAGCCAGTGGATTACGGGCGACGCGGCTCGTGCTGATGGCCATGCGTGGCGGGCGCGTAGCTGTGCGGTACTAACAGGCGTTGGCACCGTGCTGGCTGACAACCCGCGGCTGGATGTTCGACTGGTAGAAATCACCCGTCAACCGTCAGTAGTGATTGTCGACAGCCGCCTGGAGACTCCGCTAAATGCTACTATTTTAATAGCTTCTCGCACCCGTATTATTTACGCTGCAGTGCCAAATGATGTTAAAAAAGCGGCACTTGAGGCCCTTGGTGTGGTGGTGGTGTACTTGCCCAGCGCAGACGGCAAGGTTGACTTGAGCGCAATGCTGCGCGACTTGGCAAAGCGTGAAATCAATGAGCTGCATGTAGAAGCCGGAAACAAGCTCAATGGCTCGCTCATCAGCGCGGGGTTGGTAGATGAATTTTTAATCTACCTTGCCCCGAAATTTTTAGGAACTGGACAGGGGATGGCGACTTTCGGCCCATTAGCGAACCTGGCCGATGCTGTTGAAATGGACTTTTTAGAGCCCGCCATGCTGGGCCGCGATGTACGCCTGCGGGTTCGGCCTGCAGGACGAGACCAGTTTTAAAAGTGGCCTAAGCGCCCCGCTCGGGCAAACCGGGCGCAATCCCTGCGAAAATATGCGGATGTTTACAGGAATCATCACCGGCGTGGGGCGCATCGTCGCCGTCCACAGCTTGGGCAGCTCTTCAGACCACGGTAAGCGGCTCACCATTGAAGCGCCGTCAGGCTACCTTGACGACGTGGGGTTGGGCGACAGCATCGCGCTGAATGGCGCCTGCATGACGGCAACGTCGCTTGACGCCGCTAAAAACCAATTTACGGTTGAAGTTTCAGCCGAGTCACTGGACAAAACCAGTGGCCTGGTCGAGCTCGGCACCATCAATTTAGAAAAAGCGCTGCGTGCAAATGACCGCTTGGGCGGGCACATTGTGTCTGGCCACGTCGATGGCATTGGCACGGTCACGCATTTTCAGGAAATTGGTGAGAGCTGGGCGCTGCGGATTTTTGCGCCGCTGGCTCTCAGCAAATACATGGCGTATAAAGGTTCAATCACTGTCAACGGCGTCAGCCTGACGGTCAACCAAGTTCATGACCTTGCTGACCGCACCGGCTGCGAGATCAGCATCAACATCATTGCCCACACCATTGCCAACACAGCGCTTGGCAACCTGCGTGCGGGCAGTTCAGTGAATCTGGAGATTGACACCGTCGCGCGCTATGTTGAGCGCATGTTGCAGTCTTCCTCAAAGCCAGCTGAAAGCATAGAAAAGTGAGCGTTGTTAAATGAGCATTGTGATTTCCCCCGTCGAGCACATCGTTGCCGACATGGCTGCGGGCAAAATCGTCATTCTGATTGACGAGGAAGACCGCGAAAACGAAGGCGACCTGGTACTCGCTGCAGACCACGTCACGCCAGAAGCAATTAACTTTATGGCGCGTTTTGGGCGTGGCCTGATTTGCCTGACGCTGACACGCGAGCGTTGTGAAGCGCTGGCGCTGCCGCCGATGGCCGCCCGCAATGGCGGCAAATATTCCACCGCTTTTACCGTGTCGATTGAAGCCGCTGAAGGCGTGACCACCGGCATTTCAGCTGCTGACCGCGCGCGCACGGTGCAAGCGGCAGTTGCCAAAACTTCTACTGCCGCCGACCTGGTGCAGCCTGGCCATATTTTTCCCCTGCAAGCAGTTGATGGTGGTGTGCTCATGCGGGCTGGCCACACTGAGGCGGGATGCGATTTGGCTGCGCTGGCGGGTTGCTCGCCGGCAGCGGTGATCTGCGAGATCATGAACGACGACGGCACTATGGCGCGCCTGCCTGACCTGCTGCTGTTTGCTGCTGATCATGGCTTGAAAATTGGCACCATTGCCGATTTGATCGAGCACCGCAGCCGCAATGAATCACTGGTTGAAAAAATCGGCAGCCGCACGTTGCACACCGCAGCGGGTGAATTTACAGCGCATGCTTTCAAAGACAAGCCCAGCCAGGGCCTGCACCTGGCGCTGGTCAAGGGGCAGTGGGCGCCTGATGAAACCGTGGCCGCGCGCGTGCACGAGCCGCTGTCGGTTTTGGATGCGCTTGAAACAGGCCGTTCCATGCATTCATGGAACCTGGACCAGAGTCTGGCGTACGTCGCCAACGCTGGCAAAGGTGTGGTGGTACTGCTCAATTGCGGTGAAAGCGCGGCGCAGTTGTTGGCCCAATTTGAAGGCACGGCAAAAGCCAGCCAGGCGCCCGAGCGTGGCCGCATGGACCTGCGCACCTACGGCATTGGCGCGCAGATTTTGCGAGACTGCGGAGTGAAAAAAATGAACCTGATGGGCACACCCCGGCGCATGCCCAGCATGGTCGGCTACGGGCTGGAAACCGTGGGCTACATTGCCCGCACAGATTTATAAGCCCATCCACAGACACCTCAAAAGAAAGAACCTATGTTTGGTGCAGAAAAAGGCCTGAGCGACAAGCTGGACGGCAAAAAGTTAACCATCGGCATCGTGCAGGCCCGCTTTAATGAAGGCGTGACCAACGCGCTGGCTGAGGCCTGCCTGCGCGAGCTGGCGGCGCTGAATGTTGACACCAAACGCATCACCCATGTCAAGGTGCCAGGCGCACTGGAAATCGGCAGCGCGTTGCAAGCCATGGCGGAGACTGGAAAGTTTGATGCGCTGGTGGCTCTCGGCTGCATTATTCGCGGTGAAACTTACCACTTTGAACTGGTCGCCAATGAAAGCGGCAGCGCCGTGACCCGCCTTGCACTTGAATACCAGGTGCCGATTGCCAATTCAATTTTGACCACCGAGAACATGGCCCAAGCCCAAGCCCGCCAAACCGCCAACGGCATTGAGGCGGCACGCGTTGCCGTTGAAATGGCCAACCTGCTGGCCGACTTGAGCTGAGCCTTCGAATATATCTACGTACCCATGGCTGAAACTCCTTTAAAACTAAAACGCCCCCCGCAAACCCGTACCGGCTTGACCGATACCGGCGTCAAAAAAGCGGCTGACAAATCAGCCCGCACCCGCTCGCGTGAATTTGCCATGCAGGCGCTGTACCAGCATTTTGTTGGGCGCAATAGTGCTGAGTCTATTGATACGTTCACACGTGATTTGGTCGGCTTTCACAAAGCTGATTCAGCGCACTACGATGCGCTACTGCACGGCTGCATCGAACAGTCTGCCGCGCTCGAAGCCGCAATTACCCCGCTATTGGACCGCCCGATGGCTGAGATTTCACCGGTCGAGCACGCGGTGCTCTGGATAGGTGCGTACGAATTTAAAAACTGTCTGGATGTGCCCTGGCGCGTAGTGATGAACGAGTGCATCGAGCTGGCCAAAGCATTTGGAGGCACTGACGGGCACAAGTACGTGAACGGCGTACTCAACCAGCTGGCACCGCAAATGCGCGCTAATGAAGTTGCCAACGACAGCAGCAAAAAAGTACGCTAAACGTATTGAAGCCGGTACAAACCACAAGACAGTGCAAACCATGAGGCGCGAAGCCATGCGAATTAGCCAACGCGCCCAACGCATTGAGCCGTTCTACGTGTTGGAAGTGGCCAAAGCTGCCGCTGAGATAGCGAGCAAGGTTGCGCACACGTCAAAGCCAATGATTTTTTTAAACATTGGCGAGCCAGACTTCACTGCGCCGCCTCGGGTGCAAGCCGCAGCCGCGCGGGCCATTGCCAGCGGCCATACGCAGTACACCCAAGCCGTCGGGCTGCCCGCGCTGCGCGAGAAAATCAGCGCTTGGTACGCGTCGCGTTTTAACGTGCAGGTTGCGCCGAACCGCATCGTGTTAACCGCTGGTGCGTCAGCAGCCTTACAACTTGCGTGCCTAGCATTGATTGAAGCGGGCGACGAGATTTTGATGCCTGACCCCAGCTACCCCTGCAACCGCCACTTTGTGAGCGCGGCAGACGGCAAAGCGGTGCTGCTTCCCACTACCGCCGCCGAGCGGTTTCAACTTACACCTTCAAAAGTAGAAGCCGCGTGGACAGCGCAAACACGCGGCGTATTGCTTGCGTCCCCTTCTAACCCGACTGGCACATCGATTGCGCCTGACGAGCTCCAGGCTATCGCTGAATTCGTGGCCTCTCGCGGCGGCATCACGATGGTTGATGAGATTTACCTCGGCCTCAGTTACGACGCACAATTTGCCCAAACCGCGCTGGCCCTGCCGGGCAAGCTGGGCCAAAACGTCATCAGCATCAACAGCTTTAGCAAATACTTCAACATGACAGGCTGGCGCCTGGGCTGGCTGGTGGTGCCTGAAGCTTTGGTGAGCGTGATTGAACGGCTGGCGCAAAACCTTTTTATTTGCCCGAGCACCATTTCCCAGCACGCAGCGCTGGCTTGTTTTGAGCCTGAGAGCCTGGCTGAATACGAACGCCGCCGCACTGAGTTCAAAGCCCGCCGCGACTACTTTATTCCTGAATTGAACCGCCTGGGTTTAACGGTTCCTGTGATGCCAGACGGCGCTTTTTATGCCTATGCCGATTGCTCAAGCCTAGCAAAAAAATGGGGTCATGACGGGTCGGTTAGCGAAAGCTGGGATGTCGCTTTTGAGCTGATGAAACGGGCGCATTTGGCGGTAACCCCGGGGCGTGATTTTGGCGTTGCTGCGCCTGAGCAGTTTTTGCGTTTTTCAACTGCCAGTTCCATGGCCCATCTGCAAGAAGCCATTGCCCGGCTTGAAGATGCCATCAAGTAAGCCCGCCTTTAGTTTTCCAGTGCGGGTCTATTGGGAAGACACCGATGCAGGCGGAATTGTTTTTTACGCCAACTACCTTAAATTTTTTGAACGCGCCCGCACAGAATGGCTCAGAAGCCTTGGCATCGAGCAATTTCAACTGAAGGAATCAACCGGCGGCATGTTTGTGGTGACCGAATCCCAGGTGCGCTACCTGCGCCCTGCCCGCCTGGACGACGAACTGATTGTTACCGCCCGCATGAAAAAAATGGGCCGCGCAACCATGATAATTGAGCAGCAGGCGCTACTGAAAACAGAGCAAGCTGGCATCACGTCTAGTCTGGTTTGTGAAGGTAGTATTCGAATTGGCTGGGTCAAGACCGCTACGCTGCAGCCGGCCCGCATTCCAAGCGATATTCTCGACCGCCTGTCTACCTAATAGCTACCGAAAAGCTACCCACCAGGGCTCACCGCATGAACCAAGACTTATCGATTGTTACTCTGCTGCTCAACGCCAGCTGGGTGGTGCAGGCCGTTGTGGCGTTGCTGGTCGGCGTGTCTATTGCCAGCTGGGCCGCGATTATTCGCAAGCTGGTGGCGCTGAAAAAAGTGCAGCAACTCAATGAAGAATTTGACCGTGAATTCTGGTCAGGCACCAGCCTGAACGACCTGCTGGCAAGCGCTGCGCAAAACGCAAAACATTCTGGCCCCATGGAACGCATTTTTGCCAGCGGCATGCGTGAATACCAAAAGCTGCGCGAACGCCACATTCTTGACGCAGGCACGCTGATTGACGGTGCACGGCGTGCCATGCGCGCCAGCTACCAGCGCGAGCTGGATGCGATTGAATCGAACCTTTCTTTTTTAGCCACCGTCGGTTCGGTGTCGCCCTACGTAGGCTTGTTTGGCACCGTGTGGGGCATCATGCATGCGTTTACCGGCTTGGCTGCGTTAGAGCAAGTCACGCTGGCAACGGTTGCGCCTGGCATTGCCGAGGCACTGGTAGCAACGGCCATTGGCCTGTTTGCGGCCATACCGGCAGTGGTGGCGTACAACCGCTTTGCGCATGACATTGACCGCGTGGCCAACAAGCTTGAAACTTTTATTGAGGAGTTTTCAAATATTTTGCAGCGCAACCTGGGCGCGCAGTCGCCGTCAGGAAAGTAGCCGGTGCCAGCCATTAATTCACGCGGCCGGGGCCGCCGCACCATCAGCGAAATAAACATGGTGCCTTTCATCGACGTGATGCTGGTGCTCTTGATTATTTTTATGGTTACCGCGCCACTGATCACGCCCAGCATGATTGCCCTGCCGAAAGTCGGCAAGGCAGCCGCACAGCCGCAAAGCCCGGTGCAGGTTTTGATTGGCAAAGACGAAGCCGTGCAGATCAAATTCAAAACGTCTACAACACCCAGCACGGTGGCCAGCGTGGCGACAGATATCGTGAAGCTGCAGCCTGCAGTCAAAGCCGGCGTTTCTGGCGCGGCAGGCACCGAGGCGACGCCGGTAGTGATCAGTGCTGACAAATCCATCAAATACGAAACGGTGGTCAAAGTGATGGACAACCTGCAAAAAGCAGGAGTTGTGCGGGTGGGGTTGTCGGTACAAACTGGCAAGTAATCTCGCAAAACAATTTCGCAAACAAATTCGAAATTAGTCCGCACATGCCCAGCCGCGCCGACCGCAACGATTTTGGCCCACCCAGCGACGCGGGGCGGCTGCGCTCGTTTGGTTTGGCGCTGCTCGTGCATGGGCTGCTGATTGGCGCGCTGACTTGGGGCGTGAGCTGGAAGCGAAGCGACTCGTCGCCCAGTTTTTCCGCTGAAATATGGTCAAGTACCGCGCAGCAAGCAGCGCCTCCCCTGGCCACAGCGCCACCACAGCGGCCAGAAGCGCCGCAGCAAAAAGTCACTCCACCCAAGGTTGTGCAGGCTGCACCGCCCGCGCCTGCACCGCCTGTGGCGCGAAATGTCGACATCGCGCTTGAGCAGGAAAAAAAACGCAAGCTCGCCCAGCAAAAGCTTGAGCGCGAGGAAGAAGCAGCACAAGACAAGCGTCAGGCCGCTCTTGACGCAAAAGCTGAAAAAGACCAGAAATTGAAGCAAGAAAAACTGCAGGCCCAAGCCGTCGCCAAACAGCAAGCGGCCAGTGAAGCCAAAAAGCAGGATGTCGCCAAAGCGGATGCCAAAAGCAAAGCTGCGGCAACCACAGCTGCGCTGGATGAGCAGCGCAAGCAAAACCTGGCCCGCGCAATTAACATGGCTGGCGCCGCGGGCGATGAGTCTTCCAGCGGCACCGCCAAGGTCTCCAGCGGCCCTACTGCGGGCTATGGCGCCAAGGTGCGCGCCAAAGTTAAACCCAATATCGTTTTTACAGAAGCAGTAGACGGCAACCCCAAAGCAGAAGTGGAAGTGCGCAGTGCGCTTGACGGCACGATTACCAGCCAGCGTCTTTTAAAATCCAGCGGCAACAAAGCCTGGGACGACGCAGTGATCAAAGCCATCGTCAGAACCGACACCATGCCGCGCGACTCCGACGGGCGCGTACCGCCGGTGATGATTCTGGAATTCAGGGTGCGGGACTAAAGCACAGCCCAAAGGGCAAAGCTATCATAAATATAGCTGCTTGCGCCCTGATTTATTGGCTGAAAGTGACTTTTATTGTATTTTTTCTGCTTAATCCAAATACTGCATAATCTGAAAGCAACACATGGTTTGCCTGACATCACGCGCCAGTTTTTACTGCCAATCAAGCACCCACTCACGTTAAAAATCGCAGAGGAATTTACCCATGACCGACTTCAAACTCACGCCCGACATGCTCACATTCAGTGGCGTTTTTTATCCAAAAGGCTACATGTTCATCATGTTCCCGCTGGAAAAAGACGCCCAGCAAGTTGCTGCAAACCTCAGCAAGTTAAGCGAAAACCCCGAAGTGACTTTGCTCAGCCCAGCGACGGTATTGAAGGAGGTAGGACAGGTCGACGGCGACTCAGATGTTGAGCTGCCGTCTGTTGGCACCGAAGGCGCAACCGTTCGCAAATACATTCAGCTTGCTCGACAAAGCAACTGCGCGCTGATGGTCAGGGCCGATTCCGATCAAGTGGCCGAGCGCGTGATGGTGGAGGTGCGTAAAGTGCCGTTCAGCTATGGCCAGCGCTACCACCTGCTGGCAATGGAAGACCTGGAATAGGCTTGTAATCGTCACCACCGGTCAGCCGCAAGAGGACACACCCCATGATTGACCTGTACTACTGGCCCACGCCCAACGGCTGGAAAATTTCCATCATGCTGGAAGAATGCGGCCTGCCATTTAACTTTCACCCGGTCAATATTGGCAAGGGCGAGCAGTTTGCCCCCGGCTTTTTGGCCATCAGCCCCAACAACCGCATGCCAGCGATTGTTGACCACGCGCCAAAAGGCGGCGGCGCGCCGATCGCGGTGTTTGAAAGCGGCGCTATTTTGCAGTATCTGGCGGATAAAACCGGCAAGTTTTTACCGGCCAGTAGCGACCTGCGTGGGCGCTACCAGGTGCTGCAGTGGCTGATGTGGCAGATGGGTGGGCTAGGGCCAATGGCTGGGCAAAACGGCCATTTTCTGCTTTACGCGCCCGAGAAAGTTCCTTACGCCATTGACCGCTACGGCAAAGAAGTGGACCGCCTGTACGGCGTGCTCAATACGCAGCTGGCGGCCACGCGCGCCTATGTTGCGGGTGATGCCTATTCCATCGCTGACATGGCGATTTTCCCGTGGGTGCGCACGCACAAGGCACAAAACGTTGACCTGGCCAGGTTCCCGCATGTTGAGCGCTGGTACAACGCGCTGTTTGAACGTCATGCCGTCAAGCGCGGGCTTGATTTGGGCAAAGAGTTGCGCGCACCAGCACTGACAGACGAAGCGCGCAAAGCGCTGTTTGGCCAAACTGCCGAAAGCGTGCAGGCAGGTTTGCCTAAAACAATCAGCCCACCGTGATTGAGTTTTTTTTCGATTGCTCCAGCCCGTGGACCTATCTGGCGTTTCGCAATATCCAGCCGCTTGCAGCGCAGCAGGGCATTGCCATCGACTGGCGACCAGTATTGGTTGGCGGTATTTTCAACACCGTTAACCAGCGCATGTACGCAAGCCGCGAAGACGCAAATTCGCCGCGCAACCGCTACATGCTCAAGGACCTGCAAGACTGCGCGCGCCAGGCCGGCGTGCGCATTGCGTTTCCGCCCAAGGTGTTTCCGGTAAACAGCGTCAAAGCCATGCGCGGTTGCCTGTGGCTGGCGCAGGTCGCGGAGTACAAAGACAAGCTGCTGCCGTTTATTGAGGCAACTTTTGCCGCGTACTTCACGCTGCAGACCGACATATCTCAGGACGCAGTGCTTGCGAAAATTTGCAGTGAAAACCACATTTCTGCTGACGCGTTCTTGGCGGGAATTGCGCTTCCTCACATCAAGGCACAACTGAAGTCCAATACTGACGAAGCCATGGCACGTGGCGCATTCGGCGTGCCGACGTTCTTTGTGGACACCGACATGTATTTTGGCAACGACCGGCTCAGCCTGGCAATGGCAGCCGCTACAAAGCAACCCGCAATTACCTGAGCGGGCCTCTGCGGCTGTCCATGGGCGCTATGAAGGAATCGTCAAACACAACCCTGCCCTTGCCTGGCCTGCGCGCCGCAAAGGCGCCAGTGCCATCGGGGTCGTACATTTCGGCTTCAAGCGGAGCAGGCCGCGACTCTTTTTTGTTCAGCTCTTTTAATGCGGCCTGGCGCTTTTCGTCGGTAAAGTGAACCAGTTCCGCATTGAAATTGGAGTCGCCACCACGGGTGTTCTGCTCGGCCGTACTTTTTTGCTTCATCTCACCCAAAAACGCTGACCGCACCACGCCTGCATTTGGCAGCGCCGAGCACCGCACAGTGATGTATGCCACTGCACAGTCTTCCAGCAGGCGCTCTTTGAGTTCGCGGCTGATCGTGGTCAGCCCGCGCCTGCCGTGCACGTCTACACAGCCAATAACCGCCCCTTCTTTGGTACACACTGTAAAAGTGCAGTACACGCCGTGCAGCAGTTCTTGCCAGCGCCGCGCCATGCTCTTTTGTTCTTTTTTGGCAGGCACCGTAAAGCGCAAAACTGGCAATTTGCACATCACAAAATGGTTGGGGAAAATTCCGCGCAACCAATCGAAAGCCTGAACCTCTTCGGCGGTAAGCATGACGCGCGAGCGCAGCGGCCACTTGTAGGGCAAGCGCAACGCCTGACTTGACAAATGCCGCTGCCAGAGCAGCAGCATGGCAGCGCCCAGGCCTAGGCCAATGAAAAGCGCAAACGCTAAAGTGAAGAATGACGATACTTGCACAATTACCTTTCGTGGCCTTCAACTCAGCCGGGCTCGGGGGTACTTCCTCAAATCTGCCCGCTAAATCTTACTCAATATGGATACTTATAGTTTATATGCGCTTGTGTGACTTGTGTGACTTTCTGCATCACAACAGGTTATCCGCCTACACGCTTGACATTGAACTGTAACTTTTCCAGCGCGGCCATCACCGCAGCGCAGTGGCTACCCTGCACTTCAATCACACCGTCTTTTGTCGTGCCGCCTGATCCGCAGGCAGAACGCAGTTGCTTGCCCAACACCGCGAGGTCGACCGCGCCCAAGGGGAGTCCTTTGATGACCGTGACGCTTTTGCCGCCCCTGCCTTTGGTGTCCAGCGACACGCGCACGACGCCGTCGGTTTTGGCGGCTGGTTTGTTTTGCTTGCACTGGCAATTGGCAATGCCCTGGCGGCACGCGGGGCAGGTGCGGCCCGTGTCGGTGCTGTAAACCAGGCCGCCCGCAGCGTGGGTAGTCATGCCAAGACCTTGTAGAACATCATCTGCATTGGGTTACTTTTTTTCACCATTGGCGCCTTGGCAAGCTGCGCGAACAATCCGCACCACCGGGTTAGGCTCAAACCCGCGAAAGGCCAGTGGCCGAACAACGTTGGCGGCGTAAACCACTGAATCATTCGGCTCGCCCTGCCAAAGTGCGCTGCGGTAAAAATCCGCAGACAAAAACCGCGCACTGCGCGTGTTGCAATCGAACAGCACCACTGCGCGGTAAGACATGAAAACAACACCATCGGTGCTGGTGCGTTCCAGTGGGCGGCTAACCCGGATCCGCATCGTGCGCATGGCTCCGTCTGTAGCTATTGCGATAGGGTCAACCTCAATGGTGTCAATCTTGGGGTCTGCCGAATCACCCACCACGGTCAACCAGGATGTTTGCGCAATTGCACTTGCAGCCGGGCCGCCCAGGCAACCCAGGCACGCAAAAAAGACCGCAACAGTTTTCTTGATATCCATGTGCGTTATTCTGACGCAAACCAATGACAGAAAAATACACCCCCGACAAAGACCAAATCAATCTGCTTGAGCCGTTTGACCGGCTGGATTTGCAACGCATAGAGTTGGTAGCCAACGCAGCGCAAGCCAGCGCTGCGCTCCTGGCTTTGGGCAGCGCAGCAGTGTTGGGTTTTGACACTGAATCAAAACCCACGTTTGCCAAAAATGAAGCGTCAACTGGCCCACACATTGTTCAGCTTTCAACGGCAAACAAAGCCTGGATTTTTCAACTGGAAGATGCCGACTGCCGCCGCGTGGTGGGCAGTTTGCTGGAGTCAAAAACCATCATCAAGGCCGGCTTTGGGCTGGGGGACGATAAAAAACGCATCACGTACAAGCTGGGCGTTGACTTGCAGGGCGTGCTGGACTTGAACACGGTGTTTCGGGAGCGCGGCTACCGCAAAGACATGGGCGTTCGGGGGGCAGTGGCAGTGCTGTTCAACAAGCGGTTTATCAAATCAAAAAAGACCAGCACGTCGAACTGGGCCAACCCGCAGCTGACGCAAGCCCAATTGGTGTACGCCGCCAACGATGCCTATGCCGCCATGCGTGTGTATGCCGAGTTGGGGATTTAAGTACTCAGGGATTTAAATATTCCGGAATTTAAATATTCCGGAATCTAAGTACATTTGGCCTGTAGCTCCATGAAAACGGGCGCAAGCAGCTACTGTATTAGTAGCGCGTGGTTACGCCGCAGGCTTTGCTGAGGCAGCTTTGCGGTCGGCCAGCACGCGCTGCGCAGCGGGCCGCTCACCGATCATTTTGAGGTACGGCTTGTAGTCCACACCCGCAGCCAGCAGCGCGTCTTCTCCATACACTGCTTTGGTGGCCATACCTACTAACGGCAGCGATGCAAACGCTGCGCAGTCGGCTTGGGTAAACATGTCGCCGGCAATGAAGGGCGAAAATTTCACCAGCCTTTTAAACGCGGCGATGTTTTTGTCCAGCTGCCTTTTCACGCGCGCCTGCGCGCTTTCGCTGACTGTGCCGCCAAAAAACGCCTGCGTGTACAACTCACGCGCCACCAGTTCCAGGTGCAAGTCAATGTAAGTCGTCAGCTCACGCACCTTGGCAGCGGCAAACGCGTCAGCCGGCAGCAGCGCGGGCGTGGGGTGCGCGGCTTCGAGGTAGTCGACGATGGCCTGGCTTTCACACAGCGTGCCTTGCGGCGTGGTGATGAACGGGATTTTTCCCAGCGGTGAGGCGGCGAGCGCATGTTCATCGAGCTTGCTTGGATGGGCAAGCGCTTCGGTAAAAGGCACATTTTTTTCAAGCAGCGCCAGCTTCACTTTGTTGTAGTAGTTGGACACCGGAAAGCCGTAAAGCGTGATCATTTTTGAAGTCTTCTTTAGAGTTTTTCACCGAAGTTTATCGGCGGGTTGTTTGGCGGGCTGCAACGGCGGTGACAGACAGGTATCAACGCGCATTCAACGGATAGGCCGGGTCGGTATAGCCTGCAGTGGAGGAGTGGCCGGGTTTGACCAGGCTGTCGACCAGCGCCTGGTCTTCAGGCGTTATCTGCGCGTCTACCGCAGGCAAATAATCCAGCCACTGCACTAGCGTGCGCGGCCCGGCAATGACCGATGTCACCGCGCGGCTGGCCAACACCCAGGCACATGCAAACTGCGCCAAATTCATGCCCCGCTGCTGCACATGCGCCATCAGGGTTTGGGCAATGGCCAGCGATTCGGGCCTGAATTCAGTGTCCAAAATCCGCTTATCGCCGCGCCCTGCCCGGGTGTTGGCGTCTGGCGTTTGGCCGGGCGCATATTTGCCCGTCAGCACGCCGCGGGCAATCGGGCTGTACGACGTTACGCCAATACCGTAGTGCTCGCAGGCCGGCAAAATTTCAACTTCAGGCATGCGGTTGAGCAGGTTGTAGTACGGCTGGCACACCACCGGGCCCGGCATGCCGAGCTGGCAGCTGAGCCGCACCAGTTCAGCAATGCGCCAGCCGCGAAAATTTGATACGCCCCAGTAGCGGATTTTGCCCGCGCGCAGCATGGCGTCTAACGCGCGCAAGGGCTCTTCCAGGTTCATGTCGTTGTAGTCGCGGTGCAGGTACAGCACGTCAACATAATCGGTTTGCAAGCGCTTCAGACTCGCATCAATTTCACGCAGCATCCAGCTGCGCGAATAGTGCCCCTCGTTGACGCGCTTGGACATGGCGTTGCCCAGCTTGGTGGCCAGTACCCAGTCATGGCGCTGGTTTTTAAGCAGCTCACCAACAATCGTTTCAGACGCGCCGTTGGTGTAAACATCAGCCGTATCGATGTAGTTCACGCCGTTGGCATGTGCATCAGCTGTGATGCGCGCCGCTTCAAGCTGGTCGGTTTGGTCACCAAACATCATGGTGCCCAGGCACAGTGTCGAAACTTTGAGATTGCTGCTGCCAAGGGTTCGGTATTGCATGATTTTTTGACTAAAACGGGTTGTAGCGCAATGAATATGGGCGCTAATAGCTACTATTTAAATAGCTAATGAGCTGACTACAGCGCTTTGCCAAGCCGCTGCACACCTTCAATAATTTTGCTGACATCGGCGGTTGCAAAGCTCAACCTGAAGGTGGCTTTGTCAACATCGGTAGCAAAAAACGGTGCACCAGGCACAAACGCCACCATCTTTTCTATTGCGCGTTTGGCGAATTCAGTGGCGTCGGTATTCGGCGCTGTCAGGCGTGACCAGAAAAACATGCCGCCTTGTGGTGCGTTGAAGGTCACTACGTCGCCAAGCTCTTGGCTCAAGCTGTTTGCCATGGTTTGGGCGCGTTCTGCGTAGGTTTTGCGCACCACGTCGAGTGCTGCGTCCATGCGCTTCAAGCCCAGATACTGAGCGGCAATCGCTTGCGTCAAATTGCTGGTGTGCGCGTCGCTGAACTGTTTGCACATGACGGCATTGGCCAGCAGCTGCGGTTGCGCCACCATCCAGCCCACGCGCAAGCCCGGTGACAACACTTTACTGAACGAGCCGCAGTACGCAATGAAGTCGCGCGAGCCTGGCACGCTGCTAGACAATGCCAGCATGCTGGGCGGCGGCGGCGCGCCGAAGTACAGTTCACCGTAGGGGTCGTCTTCAACCACCAGTACGCGGTGCTGCACGGCCAGCTCCAAAATACGTTTGCGGCGCGCCAAACTGAGCAAGGCGCCGCTTGGGTTGCCGAATGTAGGAATGAGGTAGACCAGCTTGGGTTTGTGCTCAACGATCAGTCGCTCCAGCTCGTCAACGTTCACGCCGTCGGCATCGATTGGTGCGCTCACAATGTCTGCGCCGTACAGGCGAAAGCACTGAATCGTTGCTAAAAACGTCGGCCCTTCAACAATCACTTTGTCGCCCGGATTAATCATGGTTTTGCCAATCAGGTCCAGCCCCTGCTGGCTGCCAGTGGTGGTGATGATCTGCTCGGGCGACGCGGTGATGCCTTTGCCCGCGAGATAGCTACTGAGTGCCTCGCGCAGCGGGCCCCAGCCTTCAGTGGCGCCGTACTGCAAAACCGCGCCGGGGTGGCTTGCCAAAACTTGTTCAGACGCGATGCGGATGCCTTCAACATCGAACAGCGCAGGGTCCGGAAAGCCGCCCGCAAAGCTGATGATGCCGGGCTTGCCCAGCAGCTTGAACAGTTCGCGAATGGCTGAGGTTTCGACGTTGTTCAGGCGTGAGGCAAAGCTCAAACTAGTCGGCAAATTGGGGGGGAAGGACATGTAAAAATAACTTTATGAAAAAAGAAAACATCGCACCGTTTTTTGCGACTTTAAAAGCAGCCAATCCACAGCCGGTAACCGAACTTGAATATACCAGCGTGTTTGAATTGCTGACGGCTGTGCTGCTGTCGGCGCAGGCTACCGATGTGAGCGTGAACAAGGCCACGCGGCGGCTGTTTGCCGCGGCCAATACGCCGCAGGCTATTTTGGATTTGGGCCTGGCCAAGCTGGAGGGTTACATCAAAACCATCGGGCTTTTTCACAGCAAGGCAAAACATCTTTTGCAAACCTGCGCCATGCTGGTCGAGCTGCACGGCGGCGTGGTGCCGCGCTCGCGCCAAGCGCTTGAAGCCTTGCCCGGCGTGGGCCGCAAAACTGCCAACGTGGTGCTCAATTCAGCCTTTGGCGAGGCCACCATGGCGGTAGACACCCATATTTTCAGGCTCGGCAACCGCACGGGGTTGGCACCGGGCAAAACCCCGCTGGAGGTAGAGCTGAAAATGCTCAAGCGCATACCGGCTGAATATTTGGTGGACGCGCACCATTGGCTGATATTGCACGGCCGCTACGTGTGCATGGCCCGCCAGCCCAAGTGCTACGAATGCGCGGTAAGCAGCTACTGCGCGTATCGGCCTAAAACGCAGCAGCCCATATCGACCTGATGCGCTATTGATTAAGTAGCTGATTGCGCCCATGTCCATTGGCCAAAACGCCTTATTTGCTTAAGTCCACGGCAAGCCCGCACGAAGCGCTAGCAAATAAGCCAAGGCTGCACAAAGATAGCCGCGCTCTGGCAACATACGTTGATGTCATCGATTCCACTTGAAAACCGCGCCGCACAGCCTCAGCAACTCACCGTATTGTTCGACGGGGCTTGCCCGCTGTGCCGCCGTGAGATTGGCGTGTACCAGGGCCTTTGCCCGATTGAGCCGACCACGCAACTCACCTTTGCTGACGTCAGCCTCGGCCAAACGGCACTGCCGCCCGGTGGCGACCGCGCTGCCTATTTAAAGCGCTTTCATGTGCAACTGGCCGATGGCAGCGTGCTGAGCGGCGCAGAAGCCTTCGTTGCGTTGTGGGCGGTGCTGCCCGGCTGGCGCTGGCTGGCCAAGGCAGCGCGCCTGCCCGGTGCAACCCCGCTGATGGAGCTGGGCTACCGCGCATTTTTGTTGGTGCGCCCGCAAATGCAGGGCATTGCCAGAGCGTTTGAAGCGCCGCGCGTGTCCAGGGAATTGGTCGGTGACTTGCGATCAGACCACGCAGGCGAGCTGGGTGCGGTGTGGATTTATCGGGGGCTGCTGGCCGTCTCGCGTGACGCAGGCGTGCGCGAATTTGCCCGCCGCCACAGCGCAACCGAACAAGTGCACCTGGACAAAATCAGCGCCCTGCTGCCTTGGCCGCAACGCAGCCGCCTGTTGCCAGCCTGGCGAGTGGCGGGGTTTTTAACAGGCGCACTGCCAGCGTTGTTTGGCCCGCGTGCGGTGTACGCCACCATTGCTGCAGTTGAAACGTTTGTGGACCAGCACTACCAACACCAGATCGACAAACTGCAAAACCGGCCAGAACACGCAGCGCTGCTTGGCCTGCTGCTGCAATGCCAGCATGACGAATGCGAACACCGAGACGAAGCTACAGCGCTTGCTGGCAAACCACCGGGTTTACTCTTGCGCGCATGGTGCGCCGTGGTTGGCAACGGCTCAGCTGTAGCCGTTGCGCTGGCGCGCCGCATGTAACGTAAAGTGTGCTGCGTAACGCTGAGTGCTATTTAATTAATAGCTTGTTGCGCCCGTATTTATTGCGCTAGAGGCCAAATTGCACTAGACACCAGACACTGCGCATTACGCCGCGTTTCACACCACCGTCATCTAGTCAAAGTACAACAGACGTTTTCTAAAACGATCTGTTTGGTTTTTGACTGAAGGCATGCAAATGAAACGACCGACGACGCTGGGCATCCGCCGCAACCCTGCAATTTTTTCAAACCTCACCCGCTGGTTGGCCGCAGCGGGATTCTCACTGGTGCTTGCAGCATGCGGCGGCGGCGGCGGTGATGACCCAACAACTGTTGCTGCGCCAGACCCTACCCCACCAGCCGCTGAAGTACCTGCGCCAGTGCTGCCTACCTGCAGCGCAGCCGTGCCAGCTAATGCCCCGCTGCGGTCTATTGCTGCGGTGCAAGGCACCGGCAGTGTGAGCCCGCTGGTGTCTACCACCGTCACGGTGCGCGGTGTGGTGGTAGGTGAATTTCAAAACACCACTGCAACCCGGTTAAATGGTTTTTTTATTCAACAAACTGAAGTGTCTGATGACCCGTTGGCGTCAAGAGGCGTGTTCGTGTTTGCACCCTCTGCTGCCAAAGTGACCAACGGCGATTTGCTGCAAGTCACTGGCCTGGTCACTGAATTTGGCGCGGCCACCGACAGCGTGACGCAAATTGCGGGCAGCGTGAGTTTTACCGTTTGCGGCAGCGGCGTAGCAGTTGCACCCACCGCCATCACCTTGCCAGTAGCCAACGCACAAGCGCTTGAGCGTTACGAAGGCATGCTGGTCGAAATTAACCAGACCCTGGCAGTCACTGAGCTGTTTGAACTCGGCCGGTTTGGCTCGCTGGCACTGAGTGTGGGCGGCAGGCAGTTTCACCCCAACAACGGCAATGTGGTGGTGACCAACGCGCAAAACCTGTTGGGCCGAATCGTTTTGGACGACGGCTCCAGCCTGCAAAACCCCAACCCGACGCCCTACTTCAGCGCAGCAGGCCCAGCTGGCGTGCGCCGCATGGGCGACACCACACAAAAGATCACCGGCGTGCTCAGCCACGGCTTTAACGCATACCGCATTCACCCCACGGCTGAGCCACTGTTTGTCAATACCAATGTGCGTCAAGCTGCGGCACCTCTAGTTGCTGGCACACTCAAAGTTGCCAGCCTGAATGTGCTGAATTACTTCACCACTTTTACCAATGGCCAGAACGCGGCAGGCCAAACTGGTCAGGGCTGCACGCTGGGCACCAACCCGATAAGCGCCAGCAACTGCCGGGGCGCCGACAACTTGCTTGAATTTCAGCGCCAGCAGGCAAAAATTGTTGAGGCGATTTTAGGCCTGGACGCAGACGTGGTCGGCCTGATTGAAATTCAAAACACCGACGTGGCCACGCTGGAACTGGTGAAGTCGCTCAATGCCAAAGCGGGCACGGGTACTTACGCCGCAGTCAACAGCGGCACGATTGGCACAGACGCGATCAAGGTCGATATTTTGTACAAGCCCGCCAAAGTCAACCGCGTGGGCGGTGTGGTACTGCCCACCGGAGCCGACCTGACCAACTACACCGCAGTAGCAGGCCGTCCGCCGCTGGCACAGCGCTTTGCCAGCCTTGCCAATGGCGGCAACTTCTGGTTCGTCGTCAACCACTTTAAAAGAAAGGGCAGCTGCCCCACCACGGGAGACGTCGACACGGGTCAGGGCTGCTTTAACACCGGCCGCACGCAGCAAGCCAATGCGCTTAAAAACCTTGTAGCCACGCTCAAAACCCAAGGCGAGCAGGACGTGTTGATGATGGGCGACTTCAACAGCTACCTGCTGGAAGACCCAACGAAAGTCATCGAGTCTGACGGTAGCGAGAGCCTGCTCAAGCGCATGCCCTCAGCTGACAGGTTCACCTACGTGTTTGGCGGCGAAACCGGTGCACTTGACCATGCTTACGCATCGAGCAGCCTGCGCCAGCAAGTCAGCGGCGTGGGCGTGTGGCACATCAATGCAGACGAGCCGACCACGATTGACTACAACCTGAACTTCACCACCGACGACCGCTTTGCACCAACGCCATACCGCGCGTCTGACCATGACCCGGTGCTGGTGGGCTTGAACTTGACCGCCGATGCGGTGGTGGTGGCACCTGTGCTCGGCGCAACGCTTGGCACCACCGCAACAGTTAACCAACAGTACGTGGCAACTATCACTGATGCAGCGCCCGGCGGCAACACCACGCTTTCGTCTTTGACTGTGGATTGGGGCGACGGCACAGCCGCCAGCAGCTTGCCTGGTGCAGGCACGGTGGGGCACGTTTATACAACCGCCGGGTCGTTTTCAATCGGCGTGACATTGATCAACTCGGCGGGTCAAGTTGCCACCATCAGCGGCACCGTCACCGTGGCAAGCGCCCCCACAGTTCCGCCAGTTATTCCGGCTGGTGCGCCCGACTTATTCTTCAGTGAATACGCTGAAGGCAGCGCCACCAACAAGGCGCTTGAAATTTACAACCCTACAGCCGCCAGCATCGATCTGTCCAACTACTCCGTCAAGCTGTTCAGCAACGGCGCGGGCACTACATCGTTTGTTTTGCAGCTCTCAGGCACGCTGGCAGCAGGAAGAACGCTGATGCTGGTCAACGGCAATTCAATTGCGAGCTTTCAAATTGCTGGCTCACAAGTGGCCAACACCGTCATCAACTTCAACGGAGACGATGCGCTGACGCTTGAAAAAACTGGCGCCGTCATTGACCGCATTGGTCAGGTCGGATTTGATCCTGGAACCGAATGGTCAGCGAACGGCGTCAGCACATTGAACCGCACACTGCGCCGAAAAGCTGGCATTACAGCAGGTGAAAGTGCGTTTGCTGCAGCGTTTGACCCGTCGCTGCAGTGGGATGGCTTTCCGGTCGATACGGCGGACAATTTGGGATTGCGCTGACGCTTTGGGTACCAAAGGGGAGCACGCAGCTTGCTATTGTTAAGTGAGCTGCTCGCGCTTGTATTTATTGGGCTACAGGCTTAAAACACTGCTGATTTTGCCCGTTTCAGAGTAATTTGTACATCACCAGCGCATCGACCAGCCCCAAGCGCTGGTGCGCAAAAGCGCACGGCAGCGTTGCCATCACGGCGAAGCCAAGTTTTTTCCACAGCGCAATCGCGCCGACGTTGGTTGCCACCACCAAATTAAATTGCATCGCGCTAAAACCCAGCGCCACCGCCTCAGTTTGTGAATGCACACACATCGCAGCGGCTATGCCCTGGCCGCGCGCAGCGGGTGCCACCACATAGCCGCAATTGCACACATGCGCGCCCAGGCCGGGCTGGTTCGGCTTGATGAAATACGTGCCCACCACCGCACCAATTGCATCTACCGCCACGTAGGTGGCCTTGGGGGAATCTACCCACTGGTAGCGGATGTCTTGCTCGCTGCTGTCAGGCGCATAGGCATAGGTGTCGCCGGTGGCAAAAGTGCTTTGCAAGACAGGCCAAAGCTCGGGCCAGTCTGCATCCTGAAAAAGGCGCATGACGGTCATGGTTCTGGATTTTCGGGTGGGAAGTAAAACGATTGTGGCCCAGGCGTGAAGCCACCACCGTATTGGGTGGCAAGCGCAATTTGCGCTGTGAGACTGGCAATTGACCACCGGCAGCAATCGGGCAAATAGATTAAATCTATTGGAAAAGTTTTTTTAATAGTTTTAATATTTGACCTGTGCCCTGCGATACACGCCCAAGCACCTTTTTAAAGGAGTTCACCATGACCACAGAATTGAAATGCCCCTTCAGCGTAAGCGCCCTCAAGCCTACGGTAGCGGGCGCCCGAACCAATGCAGACTGGTGGCCGAACCAGCTCAACCTCAAGTTGCTGAGCCAGCATTCGCCCGAATCTGACCCGATGGGCAAGACGTTTAACTACGCCGAAGAATTTAAAACCCTTGACCTGCATGCGGTCGTTGCCGACCTGACCGCGTTGATGAGCGATTCTCAAGACTGGTGGCCAGCAGACTACGGCCACTACGGCCCGTTTTTTGTGCGCATGGCCTGGCACAGCGCGGGCACCTACCGCATTGCCGACGGCCGCGGTGGCTCGGGCTTTGGCACGCAGCGTTTTGCGCCGCTCAATAGCTGGCCCGACAACGGCAACCTGGACAAAGCGCGCCGCCTGTTGTGGCCCATCAAGCAAAAGTATGGCCGCAAGCTGTCGTGGGCCGACCTGATTATTTTGACTGGCAACGTCGCCATGGATTCGATGGGATTCAAAACTTACGGCTTTGCCGGTGGCCGTGAAGATGTGTGGGAGCCAGGTGAAGATATTTATTGGGGATCGGAGGACACGTGGCTGGGCGACAACCGCTATAGTGGCGACCGCGAACTTGAGCAACCGCTGGGCGCAGTGCAGATGGGACTGATTTACGTCAACCCGCAAGGCCCGAACGGTGTGCCAGACGCATTGGGCTCCGCACGCGATATTCGTGAAACCTTTGCGCGAATGGCCATGAACGATGAAGAAACCGTAGCCCTTACGGCTGGCGGCCACACCTTTGGCAAATCACACGGCGCAGTGCCTGAGCACCACATGGGCGCAGCGCCCGAAGGCGCAGACATTGCCGAGCAGGGATTTGGCTGGACCAGCAACTTTGCCGGTGGCAGCAGCGGTGAATTTGCCGTGACCAGCGGCATTGAAGGTGCGTGGACCAACAACCCAACCAAGTGGGACATGGGCTACTTTGAAAACCTGTTCGGCTACGAGTGGGAGCTGACCAAAAGCCCCGCTGGCGCGCACCAGTGGAAGCCCAAAGACGCAACCGGCGCAGGCACTGTGCCCGACGCGCACAACCCCACCAAGCGCCACGCACCCATGATGACCACGGCCGACATGGCCATGCGCATGGACCCGGCGTACGAAAAAATCTCGCGCCACTACTGGGCCAACCCGCAAGAGTTTGCCGATGCCTATGCCAAGGCCTGGTACAAGCTGACGCACCGCGACATGGGGCCGACCACACGCTACCTGGGCCCGCTGGTTCCGCCCGGCCAATTGATCTGGCAAGACCCGTTGCCGTCGGTAGACCATGAATTGGTCAGTGAGAAGGACATCGCTGTACTTAAGGCCAGCGTGCTTGCAACGGGCCTTTCTATTGCGCAATTGGTCAATACGGCATGGGCATCGGCGTCAACCTTTCGGGGCAGCGACAAGCGCGGCGGAGCCAACGGCGCACGCATTCGGCTCAGCCCGCAAAAAGATTGGCAGGTTAACCAGCCGGCTGAATTGGCCAAAGTTTTGCACGCACTTGAGGCGGTTCAAACCAGCTTCAACAGCGCGCAGGCAGGAGGCAAGAAGGTGTCGATGGCCGACCTGATCGTGCTCGCTGGTTGCGCCGCGATTGAGGCCGCTGCCAAAAAAGCAGGCCACGATGTGCGCGTGCCTTTCACGCCAGGTCGCACCGACGCATCGCAAGAGCAAACAGACGTTGAATCATTCGCGGTGCTGGAGCCCGTTGCAGACGGCTTTCGCAACTACTTGAAGCCCGGGCTTGAAGGCCAAGCGGCAGAGCTGCTGGTTGACCGCTCAAACCTGATGAAGCTGACCGCACCCGAGATGACGGTGCTGATCGGCGGCATGCGCAGCCTGAACGCCAACGTGGGGCAAACCAAGCACGGCGTGTTCACCCAGCAGCACGAAACGTTGAGCAACGATTTCTTCGTCAACCTATTGGACATGCGCACGAAGTGGCAAAAGTCCGAGGGTGCCTCGGGCGTGCTGGAAGGCCGTGACCGCGCTACCGGCAACCTCAAGTGGACCGGTACTGTGGCCGACCTGGTTTTCGGCTCAAACGCACAGCTGCGGGCCATTGCAGAGGTGTATGCCAGCAGCGATGCGCAAGAATCGTTTGTGCGTGACTTCGTGGCGGCATGGGACAAAGTCATGATGCTGGACCGGTACGACTTGGCCTAATCTTTTGACCAACGGTTAGAAACTTCAAAAGCCGCTAACTGGCACCGGTGTGAACCGACCCAGTACGCGGCTTTTTTGCTGGATTGCATGAAGTAAAAACTACCAGTAAGATTCTTACTTTAAGGAGTAAGAAAAATGCGACTCACCAGCAAAGGCCAGGTCACTATTCCGCAAGCCGTGCGAGACAAAGCTGGCTTGCAACCGCACAGCGAAGTTGAATTTGAAGTGTGCGCCAACGGCGATGTGCTCATCAGGCGCGCGGCGTCTTCAGTGTTGCCCAATGCATCACCGCTGCGCCGTGCTTTTGAACAAGTGCGCGGCAGCGCCAATGCAGCGCAGTTTAAAGGCATGGGCACAGACGAATTCATGAAGTTCATTCGTGGCAAATAGTGCCCGGCAAAGCGCCAATGTGGTCAACGAAGTGCGGGAACCCGACGCGCGCTACCTGCTTGCGCCCACGCTGGTGGACAGTTGCGTGTTGATAGACGTGCTGGCCAATGACCCGGACTGGGCCGAGTGGTCGCTTGAAAAGCTGGACCTGCTGGGCCAGCAAGCGCCGCTGGTCATCAACCCCATCATCCTGGCTGAAATCAGCCCTCGCTTTGCCCGTGCAGCGGACCTGGACGCAGCCTTGCAGATACTCCCCATCAAACGCGAAGCCCTGCCCTGGGACGCCGCTTATCTGGCCGGGCAGGCCTTCAAAATCTACCGCACCGCCAAAGGGAGCAAACGCTCGCCAATGCCAGACTTTTACATCGGCGCGCACGCGCTTGTGGGCAACATGCGCTTGCTGACGCGTGACGCCGTGCGCTTTCAAAGCTACTTTCCCAAACTCAACATCATCTCGCCATGACCACATCAACCAACCGCTACCCGCCCCCTGAACTTGCCAACCTGCCAGAAGACATTCGCGCCAAAATTCTGGAGGTGCAAGAAAAGGCTGGCTTCATCCCCAACGTTTTTTTAGGCTTTGCCCGCCGCCCTGCCGAGTGGCGCGCGTTTTTTGCGTACCACGATGCCTTGATGCTGCCAGAGTCTGTTGGCCGCACCAGCAACCTAACCAAGGGCGACCGGGAAATGATCGTCACCACCACCAGCGCAGCCAACAGTTGCCTGTACTGCGTGGTGGCACACGGCGCAATTTTGCGGATTTACGAGAAGAAACCCATGGTGGCTGACCAGGTTGCGGTGAACTACAAAAAAGCCGACATCACCCCACGCCAACGCGCCATGCTGGACTTTGCGATGAAGGTTTGCCAACGATCACATAGCATCGAAGACGCTGACTTTGCAGCCCTTCACGCACATGGTTTTGATTATGAAGACGCCTGGGACATTGCTGCAATCACCGCATTTTTTGGGCTGTCAAACCGCATGGCCAGTTTCAGCGGCATGCAGCCAAACCCGGAGTTCTATTTGATGGGGCGAGTGCCAAAGCAAAAGTGAAACAAGGCGATCTGTTCTTGTTACCCGCAACAGCTATGGCGCATCTACCTCCGCGAATGTCCTCCGCCCCTTGGGCTCCTCCTTGATTTCGCTGCGGCAGACGCGCCATAACCGATGCTAAACAGTTTTTCTGATAAAGAACCAAGAGTGGTTTGCCTGAGTGTTCTGCGGAGGTCAAGGAGGAGCGCGTAGCGCGGGGGACACGTAGCAGAACGCTCGGGCAGACCGCTCGCTTTCGACAAAGATGACCAAACTTTCAAACATCTTGGCGAGCCTAGAACGCTATATTATCAATAGCAGCTTGCGCCCGTTTTTATTGCGCCAGAGCCGTTTTTCATCTAAAAATCAGCTCAAAACGACCTGCCGCAACCATTCAGGCAGCGTTTTTGCTTTTTGCAGGGGAAAGTCAACCCAAATAGTGGTGGCGCCGCCTGCAGCACAAATCACACCCGGCGTGTCTGCGCGTTCCATCGTCCCCCAAGTCTCAAACGTGGTGCGGCCCGGGCTGGACACATACATTTTGGTCAGCACATCCCCCGGGTATTCAAGCTGCTTGTAGAAATTACAGAACGCGTTGGCGATCACCGGGCCCTCGCCACCAGCGTCTGGCATGCAGCCGATGCTGCGCATCCACTCGATGCGAATGGTTTCCAGGTAGCGAAAGTACACGGTGTTGTTCAAGTGGTTCATCGCGTCCATGTCGCCCCAGCGGATGGGTATGACCATTTCAAAAACCAGTTTTTTGATTTCGGGGATTTCAAACTTCATGCGCTACTTCTAAAAACGGATTCACGATACGCAAAACGCCGCGCACCAGTTGCCAATGCTGCAGGTCTTCGGTGTACAGCGTGTTGGCACCTGCCTGCAAGGCGGCGGCAAGCATCACGCAGTCGTAAAAGCTGTATTTCAGCTCGTCCTGCAAATCAAGCGCGGTGTGGATGAGGGCCGTGCTGCTTGCGACCCGATTAAGCGGCTGCATGGCGGCGTCTATAAACGCTTTGCAGTCGGTGGTGCTCAAGGACGTAGCAAACTTTTTACGCGCCACATTGGCAAACTCTTGCACCACCTGGTAGCTGACGCTGCCGCGCGCGGAGCCCAGGCAAGTCTCAATCAGTTCCACCGCTTTAGCGCGTTTGCGCGGCTCGCTGGCCAAAAATGCGTAAACAAAGATATTGGTGTCTAGAAACACCATGCCCACGTTCGTCAATTTAACGCTCATTCATTTCGTCGCGGCTAAAGCTGCGGCCAGCGTCTGCCTGTGGCAACGCCTGCATCACGCTGCGAAAGCGGTTGACCGCGCTCTGCCCGTCGTCCGCCTGCACGTAGCTGGCTAGCCACTTACGAAATTCGTCGTTCAGTGTGACGCCTTGGGATCTGGCTTTTTCCCGGGCCTGGTCAATTAGCTGATCAGCGGCTGATAAGGTGATGTTTCGCATGCTTTTAGTGTACACGGCCGTGCGCACTAAAATCGCACTAACTCACTATCTCACTATCTATGGGCCCGAATGCTCGCCAAAATCCCGGCGGCAAATAAAACACATGCAAAAGTTTGCAGCAGTGTTGGCCACTGGCCGTCCCACACAAAGCTGTAAAACAGCGCAAACAGCGTCTCGCTCACGATCAGTTGGCCGCACAGGCTGGCGCTCAAACGCTGGCTGGCGATGTTCCAGAGTATGGTGGCAAGCCAGGCCGAGCCGACACCAGTTGCTAGACAAATAATAGCTGCTTGCGCCCGATTTTGTTGGGCTAACAGCACATTTGCATCAGTTCCAGCGATTAACCAAAGCGCCAAGGCGCCCAAACCCGTTGCCACACCCAGCCAATTCGCCCAAGTGGTGGCGCTGATGGTGGGGTGCTTTTTGAGCCAGGCGGCGTTCAAAAGCCCAAATGCCGTCCAGCAAACCATCGACGCTACGGCAAAGGCAACGCCACGCCAAAAATCATCTCCCTGGGTCAACGCGTACGCCTCAGACTGGATCATCAGCGCCAACCCCAAAAGTGTCACAACCAGCCCGGGCAGCAAAGCAGACCAGCGCAAACCGACGGGTTTACCCAGCAGCATCATCCAGATGGGAATGGTGCCAATAACCAGACTGGGCACGGCGGTGCCCGCATCACGAATGGCAAAAACCAGCAGCAAGTAGTACCCGGTAAAGCCCAGCACGCTCAAACCCAAAGCGGAGAAAGCCTGACGCGATGTCGGCCAGGCGGACTGGCGCATCAAAAACAGCAGGGCAAACGAGAGCGCGCCATAAGATAAAAAGCGCCCGGCGGCAAGGTCAACCGATCCAAGCCCGGGCACCATGCGCGGAGCAATAAAAACCAGTCCCCACAAAGCGCCCGCCGCCAGCCCAGCCAATATTCCGGTCAACATAAAGATATCAAGTCACCTTGCTTTTTCAAGCAGGGGCCGTGGAACCGGCTTCGCCGGGCAACAGGCGCAGCGGCCACACGCAGTGGGCAAGCGTGGGGGCTAAACCGCAAATCCGTCGTCTGCAGCGATCACTGCGCCATTGACAAAATGACTTTGCGGGCTGGCCAGCATTACCAGCAGCGCGTCCAGGTCTTCCGGCTTGCCAATGCGTTTGCGCGGCAGCATTTGCACCAGCTTTTTGCCTTGTTCGGTTTCCCAGTGGTGGTGGTTGATTTCCGTATCGATGTAGCCGGGGCAAATCGCATTGACGTTGATGCCGTATTTGCCCCACTCCAGCGCCATGGCTTTGGTCATTTGAATCACGGCTGCTTTGCTCATGCAATACACACCAATTTGCGGCAGCACGCGCAGCCCCGCCATGGATGCAATATTAATGATGCGCCCACCTGTAAAACTACCCGGAGCAGTGCCACGCGAGCGGGCCAGCATGCGCTTGCCGACCTCTTGCGCTACAAAAAATGCGCCTTTTACGTTGGTGTTGAAAATAAAATCGTAGTCAGCGCCTTCAACATCTTGCAGCCGCTGCGTGTTGCTGACGCCTGAGTTGTTGATCAGGATATCAATCGGGCCAACTTCAGTTTCGGCATGTGCCACACCAGCTTTGATGCTCAAGTGGTCGGTCACGTCCAGCTCAATGACATGCGCCGCACCGCCTTCGGCTTCAATTTGTGCGCGCAGTGCTTTGAGCTTGTCCAGCCGCCGGCTGGCCAGTACTACAGCGGCACCTGCTCTGGAGAGTGTTTTGGCAAACTGCGCGCCCAAACCACCCGAGGCGCCTGTGACCAACGCCACGCGCCCTGACAAATCCAAGCTGTAAGCCATGAAAAAACTCCTTGAAACCAGACCAAACCCACTAAAAACGAACGATCGTTCTATTTTGGCAAAGCGCGCATAAAATCATGCTAAATCCGTCTTCGCCCCACAACTGATTATCAGCGAGCCTGCCAGATGAACCACCAAGAAATCCTCTCCCAATTCGGCCCCCGTGAAGCAATGGAATACGACGTTGTCGTGGTCGGCGGCGGGCCGGGCGGCTTGGCCACCGCCATTAGGCTTAAGCAGCTTGCGCTTGAAAAAGGCACTGACGTGTCTGTAGTGGTGCTTGAAAAAGGCTCCGAGCCCGGCGCGCACATTTTGAGCGGCGCTGTCATGGACCCAATTGCGCTGACCGAGCTTTTCCCCAACTGGAAAGAGCTTGGTGCACCGCTGACCCAGCCAGTCACCGGCGATGAAGTGCAGTTTTTAACTGAAAAGTCCGCGCTGAACACGCCGCAATTTTTAATCCCGAAGTGCCTGCACAACGAAGGCAATTACGTCATCAGCCTGGGCATGTTGACGCGCTGGTTGGGCCAACAGGCAGAAGCTTTGGGCGTTGAAATATTTCCCGGCTTTTCAGCCGCTGAAATTTTGTATACCGATGCTGGCGCGGTGCGCGGCGTGGCCACTGGCAACTTGGGTATTGGCAAAGACGGCGAGCCGACGGACCACTTCCAGCTTGGCATGGAATTGCACGCCAAGTACACGATTTTTGCTGAAGGCTCGCGCGGGCACTTGGGTAAAAACCTGATTGCGAAATACAAACTCGACGCTGGTAAAGACCCACAAACCTACGCCATCGGCATCAAAGAGTTGTGGGAGATTGACCCTGCTAAAGCCAAGCCGGGCCACGTGGTGCACTCACTGGGCTGGCCTATGGACAACAAGACCTATGGCGGCGGTTTTTTGTACCATTTGGAGGGCAACAAAGTTACGCTGGGGTTTATCACCGGGCTGGAATACAGCAACCCATGGCTCAGCCCGTTTGAAGAAATGCAGCGCTGGAAATTGCACCCCTCCATTCGCCAACATCTTGAAGGCGGCAAGCGCCTCAGCTATGGCGCACGTTCCATCACGTGTGGCGGTTTGAACAGCCTGCCGAAAACTGTTTTCCCCGGCGGCGCGCTGGTCGGTTGTGATGCGGGGTTCTTGAATTTTGCCCGCATCAAAGGCAGCCATGCAGCGATCAAAACCGGCATGCTGGCAGCGGACGCTGCGTATGCAGCCGTCACGTCGGGCCGCCAGCACGATGAGCTATCGGCCTACCCTGAAGCGTTTGAAAAAAGCTGGCTGAACGAAGAGTTAAACGCGTCACGCAACACCAAGCAGTGGATGAAAAAGGGCTTGTACCTGTCAAGCATCATGAACGGTATTGAGCTGTGGTTGCTGCCCAAACTGGGCTTTAAATCCCCGCCTTGGACGATTCATTCAACGGTGCCAGACCACGCAAAATTAAAACCCGCCAAAGACTGCCCACAAATCACCTACCCCAAGCCCGACGGCAAGCTGACGTTTGACAAGCTCTCCAGCGTGTTTGTCAGCAACACCAACCACGAAGAAAACCAGCCCGCGCACTTAACGCTGCGCGACGCCAGCGTTCCCGTCAATATCAATTTGGCAACTTACGCGGGGCCCGAAGCGCGCTACTGCCCGGCTGGCGTGTACGAATACGTTAAAAACCCAGACCAGACAGACCGCCTGCAAATCAATGCGCAGAACTGCGTGCACTGCAAAACCTGCGACATCAAAGACCCAACGCAAAACATTGTGTGGGTCACGCCCGAAGGCGGCGGCGGGCCAAATTACAGCGGCATGTAAGCACGTAAAACCTGTTGGGCCCTTGTGGGCTTGACTGTTACCAAGAGTTTTGTAGGCTATAAAAGGGTGGAATATGCTCCTGCGTCTAAACCATGTTTGTGGCTAGTCTTTACCAGAAAAAATGGCTGCTTATCCATTTGCCGATAGCGGCGGCGGCACTGTCGGTGGTTGTTTTTGCGTGGAAGGTTTTCTTCCCAATGCCGCCTACACAGCTCAGCATCACGACTGCGGGCGCGCCGGGGTCTTACCATTCAATGGGATTGCGGTATGCGGAGCGTTTTGCAACCTACGGCGTGACGCTGGACGTAAAAACCTCTGACGGTTCGCAGCAAAACATGCAGCGCTTGCGCGCCGACCAGAACCCGGCGGATCTGGCCTTCTTACAAGGTGGATTTGGCTACCTCGGAACGTCAACAGAGCGGCGCGAAAGAAGCCGGATCGAAACGCTGGCCAACATCGAAATTGAAGGCGCCTGGCTGTTTACGCGAAACCGCACTGTCACGTCACTTTCTCAATTGAAAGGCTTGCGAATCTCTGTTGGCCGGGACGGAGGTGGCAGCCGCCGAGTCGCATTAAAACTGCTGGAACAAGCGCAAATTGATCTTAAGGATGTGACCCTTTCAGCCGAGATTGGCAAGCAGTCTGCAAATGCGCTGGAGCAAGACCGGGTTGATGCAGTGTTCTTTGTGGCGCCACACGATTCCACTACTTTAAAAATTTTTCTGGCCATGCCTTCAGCGCAATTGGCGAGTTTCAGCAAGTCATCCGCAATCGTGGGTCGTAATCCGTACCTGGAGCCTCGTTTGCTTGCCCAAGGTGCCTTGGGTGGCGGCTCGCCGCAGCGCGACACAACGCTGCTCACGGCCACGGCCAGCCTGGTGGCGCGGGAAGAGTTGCACCCGGCGCTTAAAAGGCTCGCTACTGCCGTCAGTACCGAGATGCGTGCCGCCGAGGGTTTGTTTCACCGGGCTGGAGAGTTTCCATCGCTCAGGCGGCTTGATTTCCCGTCGGCTCCACAAGCCCGCAGCACGCTGGCAGACGGCCTGCCTTTTTTAGAGCGAACACTGCCATTTTGGTGGGCGCAGGTACTGCAGCGCCTGTTACTCATCGTGCTGCCCGTGGCACTTTTGGCGGGGTGGCTGATGCTGCTGATACCTTCACTGCTGAGGTGGTCGCTAGAAAGCCGGATAACCCGCTGGTATGGCGAGTTGAAATTTATTGAAAACGATCTGCTGCAGGCAGATGTGCCTGGTTTGGACTTGGCGCGTTTCCTGAACCGGCTGAACGCGATGGATAAAAATCTGCTCGATTTCCGCTGCCCAAAAGACTTGATGGCCCGCTGCTACACGCTGCGACAGCACATTGACTTTGTGCGCATGCGGCTTTATTCGGTGCGCGGACGATGAAACTGTTTCTTCTTTACAAGCGCCGCTGGTTGCTTTTTTATGCGCCGGTACTGCTGTGCAGCGCGGCTGCTCTGTGGTGGTCCATCCAGGTCGGCTTTACGCTGCCGCCGACGGCAGCCGTGATTTCCGCCGGCTCCGCACAGGGCAGCTACGCACGACTGGCGCAGCGCTATGCACAAAAGCTTGAAGCCATTGGCATGAACGCAGACGTTGTCTATTCAGGCAATGAAAGCAGCGAGCTGGAACGGCTTCTGTCGCCAACCGACGCGGCGAGTATAGGTTTTGCACACGGTGTGTATGCCAAATCGACACCCGGTCTGCAAGCCCTGGCGGTCATTGACAACGAACCTATCTGAATTTTTTCAAACCTGAACGGACCGACTTCTCTCAAGCAAGCCGGCGGCGCGCGCATCGCAGCTGGCAGCGCCAAATCTGCTTCGTTCCTGGCGGCCCAATTGATTTTGGAGCATGCGGGCGTGGTCCAGTCCACCGTGCGTTTTCACCCTCAAACCGGCCTGGAGGCGGGCCAGGCTTTGGTTGACGGCAATGTAGACATGGTGATAGCAACCGCTGGTGACGACGCTCAGCTCATCCAGACGCTGACGCGCCTGGGCGGCGTGCAGATTTTGGGCATAGAGCAGGCAAGGGCACTGACGTCCGGGCGAAGCGTTTTGCAACCCATGCTGCTGCCCGAAGGATCACTTGAGCTGGGCAACAATTTACCGCCGCGCGACGTTACCATGGCCAGTATGCAAACCCATTTGACAATAAAGCCCAGCGTCCATCCGGCGCTGCAACGTGCCTTGATGAACGCTGCAGTCGAGATACACGAAGAGCCCACGTTTTTGCAACGCCACGGTCAGTTTCCGACCTACAGCAGCAGCGACTTCCCGCTTTCGCCTGTCGCAAAAGCGTACAGCCAGGGCAATCGCCCACTTATGGAAACACTGCTGCCGTACCGCACCGCGCAGATGGCCGAGCTTTTGCTGTTTGCGGTGATTCCCATTTTGTTGCTGACCATTTTTGTACTGGCCTGGATTCCGCGCTGGTTTGACTGGCGGGTGAACTCCACACTGCACCACTTCTACGGCGACCTGAAATTTCTGGAAACCGAAATGGAAAGCGTTGCCACGTCGAACCCGATGGGCCTGCGCGGGCTGATTGAGCGGCTGGACGCCATTGAGCAGAGCGTGGTGAGGATGGAGCTGCCCGACGAGTTTTCTGACCGCTGGTACACCCTGCGCGAACACTTGTCGGCAGCGCAGGAGCGCATGTTCAAGTTGCGGTCGCGGTAAGTTGTTAGGCCGCCCAGGTGCCGGTTGTCCGGTCAGCGAACGCGCCAGCTGAAATACGCCGACTTCTACCGCTTTTTTGCGACGATATAGAAAAAGGCACGCAAAGCCGCTATAAATGCCAGCAGTTTCCATCGTCTGCATTGGGTGGTGAGCGCGAAATGATAGAAGCGGTGCAGTTGGGTACGCTTGACTTGGTCATCACCTCGACAGGCCCGGTTGGCAACTTCGTGCCAGAAGTCAAAATCGTTGACATTCCATTTTTGTTTCGTGACTACGACCACGCACGCAAGGTAATGGATGGCCCTATTGGTCAAGACATATTAAGCAAGTTCCCAAGCAAAGGCATCGTCGCTTTAGGCTGGACAGAAAACGGCTTTCGTCACATGACCAACAACAAGCGTGACATCGTCAAGCCCGCTGATGCAGCCGGTTTGAAAATGCGCACGATGGAAAACAAGGTTCACATGGATGGCTACCGTACGTTTGGCATTCTGCCAACGCCAATGGCTTTCCCTGAGTTGTTTGGTGCGCTGCAACAGGGCACGGTTGATAGTCAGGAAAATCCAATTTCTGTGATCCTCGCATCCAAGTTTGCGCAGGTCCAAAAGCACCTTTCACTGACCGGTCACGTCTACTCACCTGCCCTGCTGCTTCTATCGCCAAAGATCTGGACCAAGCTGTCGGATGCAGACAAAAAAGTGTTTACCGATGCCGCCAGAAAAGCCGGTATAGCGCAGCGCAAAAAAGTGAACGACGACGAGAACAGCGGCATTGCCCAACTTGAAAAAGATGGCATGAAAGTCACTAAAGTCGTTGATGGCAAAGCATTTCGTGATGCGCTTGCACCAGCTTACCTGGGCTACGCCAAAGAGTTCGGTGCAGAAAACATCAAGCGGATTCAAGACATCAAATAATTAAGGTGATTTGTTGCCGCCCGGAAGCTGATGCAGTGACCGGGCGGTTTTTTGTTTCCGCTATTTCCTGTCTGGATACGCCTTGAAGACTTTTGAGCGTTACTTTCTAGGTGCCAACCGCTGGGCATTGATTGTGTTGCTGGCCGCTATGGCCTGCATTATTTTTACCAATGTGGCGCTGCGCTATCTCACAAACCAGTCGATTGAATGGGCCGAGGAGGTCTCGCGCCACATGATGATCTGGCTGACATTTTTGGGCGCTGGCCCGGTGCTACGTTACGGCGGCCACATCGCTGTTGAAAATTTGCAAGACGCGCTGCCCAAAGCGATGGCAATCGCGGTTCGCGTGTTTGTTGACGCCCTGCTATTCGGATTTTTTGGCTTCATGGTCTGGTACGGCGTGCTGTACGTGGGCCGCACGATGTTTCAATTAACTGCTGCCACGCAAGTGCCGTTTGCCTATATTTACGCGGCCATGCCAGTAGGCGGTGTTTTGCTCATCATCCATTGGGCACTGATTGTGCGCAGCTATGTTTTA
This sequence comes from Polaromonas sp., assembly GCA_031386895.1. Lineage (GTDB taxonomy): Bacteria > Pseudomonadota > Gammaproteobacteria > Burkholderiales > Burkholderiaceae_C > Polaromonas. Next base: position 3,104 of record JANNCT010000078.1, on the reverse strand, counting down.
AAGCGTGAGTTTGCGTCTGACGCCCACTTCGACGCGGACGCGAGTGCATCGCTATGAGCGCGAGTTTCATTCTGATAATTTCAGCCTGCTTCTTTCTGGCGATAGGTGTACCTGTTGCGTTTGCCCTTGGCTTGGCAACAGCAGCTGCGCTGGTTTTGGCAGAAACTTTCCGCTGTTTTTTCTGTTGAAGGAAACCTTTACCGGTATTGACAGCTTTCCGCTGATGGCGGTACCGTTTTTTATTCTTGCCGCCGAGCTGATGAGCGGCGGCTCATTGACTGAAGTGCTGCTCAAGTTTGCCGGCCAGTTTGTCGGCCACAAGCGTGGCGGTCTGGGCTACACCAATGTGGTGTCGCTGACATTCTTCTCGGGCATTTCGGGTTCAGCTTTGGCTGATGCCGCCGGGCCTGGTTCGATGTTGATCCGCATGATGGACAAGGCCGGTTATGACCGCGCATACGCTGCAGCGCTGACAGCAGCTACGGCAATTGTTGGTCCGATTATTCCGCCGTCCATCATCATGATTATTTATGCCCTGCAAGACGACAACGTCTGCGTCGGTGCCCTGTTTGTAGCGGGCTTGATTCCTGGCCTGTTGATTGCCTTGGCCATGTGCGTTGTGAACTACCAAGTCTCAAAAAAACGTAACTACAAGGGGGACGGCGGCATGCCGCCTTGGGCTGAAGTGTTGCGCACCACCTGGAAGGCGATACCCGCGCTGCTGCTACCTGTGTTGATTTTGGGCGGTATGCGCGCCGGATGGTTTACCCCAACCGAGGCATCGGTAGTCGCTGTTTTTTACGCCCTGGTTTGCGGCAAGTTCATTTACCGCACTCTGGAGTGGAAAGCGCTGCCTGACATTTTGGCGCGTTCAGCACTGCTGACTGCATCGGTGCTCATCATCATTGGTTTGTCCGCTTCGTTCGCCTGGATTTTGACGATTGAGGGCTTGCCGCAAATGATGGCCGACTGGATCATCAGTAAAAACCTGTCGCCATGGATGTTCCTGATTTTCGTGAACATCTTTTTGTTGTTGTTCGGCATATTCATCGAGCCGCTGCCGGGCGTAATGGTGCTTGCGCCAATTCTGGCGCCTGTGGCCGTGAAGCTGGGGGTCGACCCGATTCATTTCGCCATGATTGTGATTTTCAACCTGACGCTGGGCATGATTACGCCGCCGGTGGGCGGGTTGCTGTTTGTCACGTCAAACGTTTCTCGCGTACCAATGGGGCCACTGGTGCGCGAGCTGAAGCCTTTTTTAGTGGCCCACGGCATTGTTCTGGTGTTGCTGACGTTTTTACCCGCGTTGAGCACTTTTTTACCCCGCGCGCTAGGGTTCAAATAAGCGCATCAGTTAAACTGAAAGCTGTCAGGAGAGAGCCTTGCAGATAGCAACTATTTGATTTTGGCCGCCGAAGGCGCAAGTGCAACCCCTAATGGTGCATTGAACGCTCAGGCAAAAGGACTGACAACCGTTTGTAAATGCAATGCGTTCGCAAACGTTCCCTACTGGAGAGAGGTTGCAGCAAATGCAGCCCACCGAAGGAGCAAACCCGCATCGCCGGGTGAATCTCTCAGGTACCCGGGACAGCAGGGGCAACGCTCCAGCTTTGGCTGGTTGTTCTTGTTTGCCCCCGGAGAACCTCTTGTCCCCTGTTGATCAATTATTAAAAACCCCATTGCACGATTTGCACGTGGAACTCGGCGCGCGCATGGTCCCGTTTGCTGGCTATTCAATGCCGGTGCAATACCCCGCTGGCCTGATGGCCGAACACCTGCACACGCGCGCCGCTGCAGGCTTGTTTGATGTGTCGCACATGGGGCAGCTGCGCATTGGGGGAAGCAATGCAGCAGCCGCTTTTGAAAGCCTGATACCCGTCGATGTGATTGACTTGCCAGTGGGCAAACAGCGCTATGGCTTGCTGCTGAACGATGCAGGCGGCATCATGGATGACTTGATGTTTTTCAACACCGGCGCAGACATTTTCATCATCGTCAATGGTGCGTGCAAAGTTGCTGACATTGCCCACATTCAACAAAAAATTGGCGGCCGTTGCACCGTCACGCCCATGCCTGAACACGCTTTGCTCGCGCTACAAGGCCCACACGCCGTGACAGCATTAAGCCGCCTGGCTCCTGGCGTTGAAAAGCTGGTCTTCATGACCGGTGGGCGCTTTGAGGTAGCGGGCTGTGACTGCTTTTTAACCCGCAGCGGCTACACAGGGGAAGATGGTTTTGAGATTTCAGTGCACAACTCTCAAGCTGAAAAACTTGCACGTGCATTGTTGGCGCAGCCCGAAGTCAAACCCATCGGCCTGGGCGCACGCAATTCGTTGCGGCTGGAAGCTGGCTTGTGTTTGTACGGCAACGACATTGACACCAGCACCACGCCCATTGAAGCCAGCTTGAACTGGGCGATTCAAAAAGTGCGGCGTGCAGGCGGCGCACGCGCAGGCGGCTTTCCCGGAGCCGAAAAAGTGCTGGCTCAATTGGCTGACCCGGCCCAGCTCAAGCGTAAACGCGTTGGCTTGAAAGCGCTGGAGCGCATTCCCGTGCGCGACCATACTGCTTTGCACGCGCTTAGCGGTAATGTCATCGGCGAGGTCACCAGCGGCCTGCTTGGCCCCAGCATCAACCAGCCCGTCGCCATGGGCTATGTCGGCCCTGAATTTGCGCCGATTGGTACGCAAATCAACGCCATGGTGCGCGGCAAGCCCGTCCTGATGGAAGTCTGCGCCATGCCTTTTGTGCCTAATAATTACTTCCGCGGATAACCCTTTTCTTTTTTTATTTGGAGAACTCTCATGACCATCAAATACACCGAAGACCACGAGTGGCTAAAAATTGACGGCGACATCGCCACCGTGGGTATTACCGTTCACGCACAAGACGCGCTGGGCGACGTCGTGTTTGTTGACCTGCCCGAAGTCGGCGCATTGTTTGCACAAAAAGAAACCGCTGGCGTGGTCGAGTCTGTCAAAGCTGCCGCTGACGTGTACATGCCGGTGGCTGGCGAGGTGCTTGAGGTCAACGAAACCCTGCGTGCAGACCCGTCACTGGCCAACTCTGATCCGCTGGGTGCAGGCTGGTTTTTTAAAGTCAAG
>JANNCT010000056.1:0-7365 GCA_031386895.1 Polaromonas sp. | reverse complement strand
CGGGTGAAACGGGCAATCTCTACGCGCAGCAACACCAAATAGGCCAACATTGAAGCGGTTCGCTGAGTTGGCGGGTAGGTGGCACCGAGCCGGGTAGGCGACTCCCGGCCCAGATTAATGGCGGTCACACTGCGCTTTTTTGTTTCGGCAAGAAGGTTCAGCGCACAAAATCCGGCTTATCGGCGAGCTTCACACTTTTAATTTTTTAAGCGACCCGCCTGTGCCCCAACCCGCTCGTTCCCGCGTCAAAGTCTGCGAAAACTGCCAGCTGGCAAGCAGTACGTTGTACCGCGTGGTGGCGGATTCAGCGGGTGCCTGGAAACTGTTTTGCCCCACCTGTCGGACCGACGTTGAAACTCAACCGTTTTACCGCTACGGCGGCACATGGAAAGCCGACAAGCGGCATTGAATTTTTTCGGTGGTGTTAGGAGATCACTGCACACCGACAATCAGCCGCGCCACATCGGTCAGCGCAATGACCAAGGTATTGCTGGCTATCCAGTAGCCTTGCAATTCGGTCTATCGGTGAACAAAAAGGAAGGTTAAAGCGTTTGCATGTCAGGCCTGGGTGCGTATCCGCTCCACATGCGCCAGCAAAGACCGCTTGGCCACGGGCCAGATGCGCTCATCTACATCTTCATAAGCCAGCGGCACCCAGTCGTCCAACGTGCCGTCTGGCATGGCTTTCATGACAGCCATGACTTTGGCTTCGCGTTTCAAGCGGTGCGCTTTGAGCTGGGCAATGGCTGTTTTGGCCTGTCCGATGACGTAGCCGTGAGCGGGCAGGATGAAGTCGATGTTGTGTTCATCGCAGGCGTTGCTCAGCAGATCCAGTGAATCCAGGTAGGCGTTCATGTTGCCGTCTGGCGGGTTAATCACCGTGGTGCTGCCGTTGAGTATGTGGTCACCGCTGAACAGCAGGCCGTCTTCAAGTAACACCAGGCACAGGTGGTTGGCGGCGTGCCCTGGGGTGTGTAAAACCTTCAAAGTATGACTGTTTTGACTAGTTTTAAGACTTAAATCGGCCTCTAGGCCAATAAATATGGGCGCAAGAAGCTCATTATTTAATAGCAATCTGTCAGGCGTAAATGCGCTGTCTGCTCTGGCGGTGGGCGCCGATGGCAAACCCAAAATCGGTGGCGCTGGCCTCCCGGCTGCTACACACAGCGCTTGCAACGGCTTGGCACCCGGCGAATGGTCAGGGTGCGAATGGGTGCAAACAATAGTGCGAATGTCGCCGCCCGCCGCCTGGTACAGGCGGGCCAGGTGGTCCATGTCCGCCGGGCCAGGGTCAATCACTGTGTAGCCCGAATGCATATCACCCACCAGATAACTGTTGGTACCCGGCCCGGTCATCACGCCGGGGTTGGGCGCAGTCAGGCGCATGACGTTTTTAAGCAGCTTGACGGGTGCACCGGTTTGCCAATCAAGTTGGTGCACGATTTGCCCGTCCGGGCTTACCAGTTCCAGCTCGCCGTAGGGCGGCTCATGCTCCATGTAACGCGCTTCTTTGCCGGCTAAAAAGCCTGCACGTGGGCAGGATGTCCACAGCGGTTGCTCGCTCGTGCAGGCTTCAAGCACCGCATCAACGCTGGCGTAATGCGCAAGCCTCTCTAGCGTGCGAATAGTAGGGAATATGATGAAAAATTTACCCGCCGCATGCCGTGACAACGCATCTGCAGGGCGTATCCATTCGGGCTCAAACTGCTCGGCTTCATCAGCCACTGGCTCCTGCCCCCCGGGCATGCGGGCGACCAGAAATGGCACGTCAAAGCGGCGCGGCAAATCGCGGTCAGTCACCCAATGCGCAAGCACAAAAACGTCGGCTCCGGCCAACGTCAAGCCCAGCGCGTTGCATTGCGCTGCAAAGGGCGCTTCGCGGTCAAGCGCTGCAATATCGGCTGTGGTCACATGGCTGCCATCGGCGTGCCTGGCCAGCAGCACACCGAGTTCTTCAAAACTCTCACGAATGGCCGCAATCGCCTGCGTGAGGTGCAAATCGCTTTGGGTGGCCCGCCGCGTTGACTGGCCATGCGCCAGAGTATCTGCAGCGTCAATTCCGCCGCCCGGAAACACATAGGCCCCGGGCGCAAAGCTGGCTGTCATTGACCGCCGGGTCATCAGCACTTCAATACCGTTTGCAGTGTCGCGCAGCAGCAAAACAGTGGCTGCATTGCGCAGGGGGGCGGGTTCTCGCTGAGGGGTTAAAAGTTGATTCGGTCTTACCATCGAATCATTACAACACGGAGATTTCAATGCATTTCAGGCGCAGTCTGGTTTTTGGTTTATTGGCAAGTTTCGCTTTCGGCGCTGTGGCTCAGCAGGTGTCGGCATGGCCCGCGCGCGGGCCGATCAAACTCGTCGCGGTGTTCCCGCCCGGTGGCTCGGTGGACCAGGTGGCGCGCATTTTGGCTGTGCCGCTGCAGGCTCAATTGGGGCAGAGCGTGATTGTTGAAAACAAGGGCGGCGCCTCCGGCTCCATCGGCGCGGCGGCAGTGGCAGCGGCCCCAGCCGATGGCTACACGTTTGCCGTGGTGTTTGACACCCATGGCGTGAACCCGGCGCTGATTCCCAATATGCCTTTTGACAGTAAAAAAGACCTGGCCCCAGTTGTTTTGGTGGGCACATCGCCGATGGTGCTGGCCACCTTTGCAGGCAGCGAGTACAAAACCTTCGGCGACGTACTGGCCGCATCCAAAGCGAAAAAACCCGTCAGTTACGGCACCATCGGCTCAGGCAGTTTGGGCCATGTGGCGATGTCGTTGCTGGGCAAGGGCGGCGGCTTTGACTGGGCACACATTCCTTACAAAGGCGGCGGCCCGCTGATGAACGACGCGGTTGCAGGCCATGTGCCGCTGTCGATTGGTTCCGTGTTCGTGACCAAACCGCACATCGACAGCAAACGCATGCGCCCGCTGGCTGTGACCACTTCCAAACGCAGCGCCAGCCTGCCCGATGTGCCGACCATGGCTGAAAGCGGATTTCCTGGTTTTGATGCGCCCGCGTGGTGGGCCATTTTGGCGCCCGCACAAACGCCGCCAGACATTTTGAAGCGCATGAACGAAGAGCTGAACAAGGCTTTGAAAAATCCTGAAATCGCCAGCAAGCTCAGCGCGCAAGGCATTGACGTGCTGGGCGGCCAGGCGGATACCGCCAAAGTGTTTGTCGACAAGCAGATGGATATCTGGGCGAAGGTGGTCAAGGACAACGGTATCAAGGCAGATTGAACGCTCGGCCACCGTCAGCGCGCCGTGATCGCCTCTAGCTTGGCAAGGCAATCGTCTAGCACATCGCCCGATACAGCTTCCAGCTTTTTGCCAGCTCGGGCAGCGAGGTCCAGCACACGGCATTGGCTGACCACCACTGCACCCTGCGTGGCCGTTCCGCTGCCCATCAAAGTGACTGCCCAGCCCGCGACTCTTTCAAAGTTACCACCTTGTGTAATGGGAGCTACCAATGCCCGCCCGCCCTGGTTGAAATCTTTATTTGACAGCACCAGCACTGGCCGCATACCTCGTATCTCGCTTCCGATGGTCGGATCCAGCGAGATCATAAAAATGTCGCCTTGCTGCGCGTTTTTTGCGCGCATCACAAGGTCTCGCTTCCAACCGGCGCCGTATCCTCCCAGCTCACCAAGTCGCTTGGCATGGGCGCTTTCATGTTGCACTGGGCGTTGAGTTCTGCTGCGGAATACTTGCGTTTGCCGACTTTGGGCGTGAGCAATATCGACCCACTGGGTGTTTTGCGCAATGTCATCAATTGACCTGCGGCAAGACCCAGGTCGCGCATCAACGATGGCGGGAGCGTCAAGCCCGTGGAGTTGCCAAGTTTGCGAAGTTGAAGTTCCATGGAATTTCCCGTTCTGAAAATAGCTTTGGAGTTTACAAAATAGGTTTAGGCTTGTCAAACATAGTTTGACTTAAATTGGGCGACTGTAAAAATGCAAGTTAGGCGAGGCAACCTATTCGCAAAACTCCGCAACATGTCACGCGGGTGATTCACTGACTTGCGAGACGAAGGGCATTTTCGTTACGATTGAAGTGCTCAAGCATCGCCTTGAGCAGCGTTCTCAGGGCGAGGTGAAATTCCTCACCGGCGGTAGTTGTCGGCAACGGCAAGAGCCCGCGAGCGCCCGCCGAGCTTCACGCCTGGCGGGGTCAGCAGAACTGGTTAAATGCCAGAGCCGACGGTCACAGTCCGGATGAAAGAGACGCACCCCAAAAGCTGCTGCACGGCTGTGCGGCAATTGTGGCTGCGCACGTCCTGATTCTGGCAACTTCTTTGAGAGTAAACCCATGAAACAGACCCGCACCACGATTAACAACTCCACCGCGAAAGCACGCATAGCGCTTATCAGTGCCGCGTGGCACACCGACATCGTGACGCGCGCCCACGATGCATTTTTAGCTGAAGCGGCTGCCCTTGGCCAGTCCGCCAACACGATTGACCTGTACGAAGTGCCGGGCGCGTTTGAGATTCCGCTTCACGCGCAAGTGCTGGCCCAAACCGGGCAATATGACGCGATAGTGGCGTGCGCGTTGGTAGTAGATGGCGGCATTTATCGGCATGAGTTTGTCGCCCATGCAGTGATTGACGGACTCATGCGCGTGCAACTGGACACAGGTGTGCCGGTGCTCTCAGCCGTGCTCACGCCCAAAGACTTTCATGAGCATGCAGATCACTTGAAATTTTTCAGCGAACATTTCGTCAAGAAGGGCGCTGAAGCAGCTCGCGCTTGTCTGGCAACCATCGCGGCATTACGCAAGCTCACGGCGGCGGCTTAGCGCGCAGTGCCACCAGCTAACGTTAAAACCGTATGCACTAAACGATGACAGAACCTCTACTGCACCGAACCAAGTTCCAGTGACTTTCGGTAAATGCAATTGCGCTTGGTCACTACGAAGCCGCAGTCCTCGTAAACCCGATTTGCGCCATCCAGGTTTTCGCCATCCACACCCAAGCCAGAATCTTGCAGGCCAAGGGCTGCCTGGGCGTGCAGGCTGCGCTTGCATGGACAGGTAAGTAGGTATTCGGGCCAATGTGGTCAAAGACAACGGCATCAAGACAGATTAATCGCTTGAAGGTGCCGTTAAAAAATGGGCTTGCATGTTCCTTTTGTTTTGAGACTAGACTGCACAGCATTTTTGGTGAGTAAGTTGCTTCCTCGCCTAGAAAGGGCGTCACCATGTGCCTCTGACAGGCCGCTATCGACCAGTAGCAGCCCTTCGTTTGCTTTGTCCACCGTGGCGCACAGGCGGGCGCTGAAAGTACTTTTACATGAGCCTTGGCGTATTGATTTCAATGATTAATACAGGGTCTTGGCGACGTTGCAAATCACCGGGAACGCCAAGTAGCAGCTACTTCTTTACAGGCGCCGCAGAGTAGCCAAAGGCCTGGTAAAGAACGTCGCGCGTTTCATAGAGGAGGCCTGCGACGTCGACGGCACCCGAGACATCCTCAATGTAAATCTCAGGGAAGACCATAAAAGGTCGATCGGCCGCCTTCTGGCGGCTGAAGGAGTTATTGTCAAGGGCAAGAACGCAGTCCTCCACGTGCATGAGGGCGCAAGTCACCAGTACCGGACCAGAGATTTCATACTTCTTCGCGGCTGTAAGCGAGACAGTCAGGCAGCGCGCAAAGAAGTTCAGGGTTTCACTCGCATACACGCCCATCTTTCCGTCGGGCCCGATGCCGCCAGCAATCCTCATGTATTCCATAGAGCCGTTTCTGAAAAGCTGGCTCTGCGAGTAAGCCTCTCCGTCGGCACCGTTGAAGGCGCCGATTCCGTCGAGGTTCATGCGCGGGTTAGCACCACCATCCCAAGCGATGAAGTCGACGAATTTCACCTTTTTCACATCGACCGATGAACGGCTGGCAAGCCCGGACAGCGAGACGAGCTCAAGCACCGCGAGAGGGGACTTTCCCATCGGCATCTGCATCCTCCGGTCTTCCACGAGCTTCAGCCTTGATTTCACAAATTCGCGAGCCTGCGTGGCGATCGAATCGGAAGAACTGAATGCGGAGCGCAGCTGGTCGTAGGTCATGTCGCTGGTGATTGTGCCGTTGCGCAGGACGAATCGGCGTTGGCCGTTGTTGTTTCTAATACAATGAGGGCCATCAAATGACGCCGGCACGCGAATCACGAGGCCGAATCCGCGCTCAAGTGGCACCTGCTGGAGCTGGATTCCGCGAATGCGAGGTTCGATCCAAGACTCGAGCGTCTGAAGCAGGCGACGAGATGCCTCGTCATAGGACTCGCCTACAAGGGGAGTCACGTTCTCGGCGGTTCCACTTGCGGAGCTTTCCTTGATTCCGTAAATAAGATCGCCGCCGTCTGTGTTGGCCATGGCGCAAACGTCTTTGGCAAGCTCGTTCTTACCTTTGTCGTCATTGCGCGTGAGTTCTTGCTTGAAGTCCACAGTTCCACTCTCGCTGAACCGTTGATCGCAGATGGCCTGGAAGGTAGCAGCGTCGATTTGATCGAGGGCGTGTGGAAGCATCGGGTTTGCCAGTTAAATATTTGTGAGATGGTATCTGGACCCGTTAGGGCAGCAAAAAACTTTCGGAAAATCCATCAACAGATCTGGTTTCTGTATAGCCTTACTCCCGCTCCGGGCACAAATTAAACACTAATCGTACGCAAGTTTTTCAACAAACCTTGTATGTTGTTGAAACCTTGAGGGCGCCAGGTTTCGAGCCAGGCGCGTCGCCGCTTTTTTTTACTAAGCCTCCGGCGTAACCCCCAACGCCACTAAAAACCTGGCCACCATGTTGTACATCGCAATCGCTGCAGTCAGCTCAACAATTTGGGTCGTGTCAAAGTGCTGCTTAAGTTGTGCAAACACTTCGTCGGTAACTTTCACGTCCAGCGTCATTTGCGCTGCGTATTGAACCACTATGCTTTCAATAGCTGCTAGCACCTTATTTTGTTGGGCCACAGCCGTGTTTGACTTGTAAATGGCACAAACCATCTGCAATGCATCCAGCTTAGCCTGTATGCCGCCCGATTTTAAAAAATCTGGCGCGTGGTGGTGGTGTTCGTACGCCGCGTCGATTGGCGGGGATTCTTTGCAATTACTGCAACATGTTTCAAAACAAGTGAAGCTTTAAGAATAGGCTTCATAACATCCTGTTCTGCCTGCAAGCTTGGCGACGAGGGCACTTATGTACCGGGTAGTCGGGCAGAGACTGCAAAAGGGGTTGATCAACTGGCCGATGGACATCAAGTCAGGGCCGTTAACAACATCTGAATGCAAGCGAAGTGATATTTCTAGCAGTTTTGATGTGTATTTAACCCTGTTATTCTTCCAATGCATGGAATAATAACAATAATGAGCTTTCACGAAATCAACCGCCAAGCACTGC
>JANNCT010000102.1:0-7460 GCA_031386895.1 Polaromonas sp. | reverse complement strand
TTAACGGTTTTAGTCGGACCGTTTGTCTTGACCGATGCAATGCCGTTGTCTCGGCCGCTGGCTGCGGCGTACATCTGGCTGGTGCCGATGATCTGGGCGTTGGCTGCCTTCAGGTTGAAGTACGGGCGGCCGTCTGAGGCTTCGAGCTTTTCGTAGCGTTCATCCATGCTGCTGTTGTTTTGCACCGATGCAATGCCGTTTTCAGCCGACGCCAGGCTGGCGTACATCTGGCTGCGCAAAATGACCTCTGCGTTGCCTGCCTTCAACACAAAACTGATCTTGTCATTGGCGCTTGTAGAAATTTCGTACCAACCAGCCATAGCCATCTCCGGAGTTGTTTTAGGAACTCAAATAATACCGACATTGCCCTTGGTACATAAGCTATTTTTACTAATTTTCAGAAATCGCCGCGCTGGCGGGTCACCAGACGCGACGTTTTTAACAGGCGCGTTGCCTTATAGCTTCACGTATTCATACTCCGCCGCGTTGGCATTGATGCCGCGGTCTGGCGGGGCTATCCAGCCGGCCATCTTGCCCGGCTCGGTCACGCGGTGCATCAGGCTGTGGATGAAGGTTTTGTCTGAGTCGGTGGGCAACCACTCGTCTTTTTTAGCCTCAAACTGCGCTGCTGTGATGGGCGTGCCCTGCGGGTCGGTATGAACACCTGCCCACGCGCCAACGCTGCGGCGAAAGCGGGTGGATGGCAATGACAACTCGAAGCTGATGCCTGCGCGTTTGAGGCCCATGTTCCAGCGCGTCACACCCACGTTGCAGTCCTTGACGTATTCAAGGCGGGTGACTTCATTCATGCCGACGCGGGTTGCGATGGTTTCCTGCTTCATGCCACCTTTGCCGTCGGGCACGCAAATTTGCATTTCGGTATCGAGTTCGACATGGTCGGCAAACTTGGCTTCATCCGGGCGACCCTTGATGCCGTTGGCAAACGCGTTGGCGGCGTTGCTGGATGATTCAGAACCGAACAAATCCAGCGATGAGGTGAACCAAAAGTTCATGAATTTTTGAATCGTGGGCAGGTCAATCACACCGGCGTTGCGCAGCGTGGCTGCATCGCTGGTATCGAGCTCTTTCATGACTTCAACCGTGCGCTTGATGACGCGGCCAATGCCTGTTTCACCGACGAACATGTGATGCGCTTCTTCGGTCAGCATGAAGCGGGTGGTGCGGGCCAGTGGGTCAAATGCGCTTTCGGCAAACGACTTGAGCTGGAATTTGCCATCACGGTCGGTGAAGTACGTGAACATGAAAAAGCTCAGCCAGTTGTCCATCGGCTCGTTGAACGTGCCCAAAATACGTGGCTTGTCAGCGTCGCCGCTGTGGCGCATGAGCAGCTCTTCGGCTTCCTCGCGGCCATCACGGCCAAAGTGGGCGTGCAGCAAATACACCATCGCCCACAGGTGGCGGCCTTCTTCAACGTTGACCTGGAATAAATTGCGCAGGTCATAAAGCGATGGCGCGGTGTGGCCCAGCAGGCGCTGTTGTTCAACCGATGCGGGCTCGGTGTCACCCTGCGTGACGATCAAACGGCGAAACGTTGAGCGGTATTCACCCGGCACGTCTTGCCACACGTCCTGGCCTTTATGGTCGCCAAAACCGATCTTGCGACCTTCTTCTTTGTCGGCCAAAAAGATGCCCCAACGGTAGTCAGGCATCGGCGTGTAGCCGTAGCTGGCCCAGCCAGATGCATCAACACCCACTGCGGTGCGCAAATAAACTTCCTTGGCCTTGAAGTCAGAAGGCCCCATCTCGTCCCACCAGTTTAAAAATGCAGGCTGCCAATGCTCAAGCGCGCGCTGGAGCTGGCGGTTTTCACCTAGGTGAACGTTGTTGGGGATCAATGCTTGCAGGTCGATGTTGCTCATTTCATTCTTCCTAAAAAATTAGCTGAAAAAATTACCGTAATGATCTAACCAAGTGGCGAGTAGAGAAGGCTTTGCCGGGCCACAGCGGCCGCCCGCTGGGGTGAGGCGGCACATCCGCTCCGGGGGTTAAACACGCCGCCAATCAAACTTGGCCTTTTTTCCTGTTCCAAACAGTTTCAAAGCCCCGTCTTCGCCCGCCGCATTGGGGCGAATAAAAATCCAGTTCTGCCAGGCAGACAAGCGGCCAAAAATTCGGGTTTCCATCGTCTCTTTGCCGGGGAAGCGCAGCGATGCTTCCAGGCCGGTCATGGCGTCGGGCGACAAGCTGGCGCGCTCTTCCAGCATGATCCGGATTTCGTCTTCCCAGTCGATGTCGTCGGGCGTTAACGTAACCAAGCCGAGAGCCAGAGCCTGGTCGGCGCGCAGTGGGCTCTCGTTCAAGTTTTTAAGTTGCGCAATTGTTGTATCGTCTTCGTAAAAACGGGTTTGCAAACGCGTTAAGCCGTTGACTGCCGGGAACCAGCCAAAGTTGGCTGGGCTCAGTTGCAGTGCAGGCGCTGCGTCTGGTGAATCAGGCAAGTCCAGCATGTAAATGCGGTCGCAAGCCAAAGCCAGCTCGTAAAACGTACCAGAAAAGCATGAACCTGAATCGACCAGTGCAATCAGTGAGCGACTGGTCACGTCCAGCCGGGCCAGTGTGCGTCGCAGCGCAGCTGTGGTTTCTTTGACCAGCCAATGGGTATTTAGTTTTTCAAGCACGCCGTCCATTTGCATGATGTGTGCAGCGTTGCCAGTAGCTTTAATGACCCAAGTGCCAACTTCCAGCTCATTGGTGCGCAGGTTCAAAATCGCGTCGTCGAGTTCGCGTTGCAGTTTGAGTGGGTACCAATTGGCCCCTGCTGCTTCAATGGTTTGCGGCGTTGACTCAATCGCAGTAGCTGGCGCTTTAACGGTAATCGTCGCAATGCGGCTGATTCGGTCAACCTGCGCATCGACCGTGCTGTAGTGGTAGCCCGCGTCATCAATCAGCGGCTTTAATGCTGTTAATTCAATACCTTTTAGATCGCTAGACCTTATAGAACGGGCGCAAGCAGCTTCTATTTCAGTAGCAAGCAGCGCACCGAACGCCTGCGGTTTGGCATGCGCGTCAATCAGCTTCCAGTCTTTGGCGCGGTCGGCACGCACGCCTTCCGAGGTGGTGCAAAAAATATCGGCCAGGTCGCGGCGCACTTTGCGTTTGTCAGTTATGCGGGTCAGGCCGCCCGTGCCCGGCAACACGCCCAGCAAAGGCACTTCAGGCAAGCTGACGGTGGAGCTGCGGTCGTCTACCATGATGATGCGGTCGCACGCCAGGGCCAGCTCGTAGCCGCCGCCAGCGCATGCGCCGGTGACTGCTGCGATTGACTGCAAGCCGTCGTGTTTTGATGAGTCTTCCAGCCCGTTGCGCGTCTCGTTGGTGAACTTGCAAAAGTTCACCTTCCAGCTGTGAGTGGACACGCCCAGCATGTAAATGTTGGCACCTGAACACCAGATTTTTTCTTTGCCTGATTCGAAAACAATCACCTTGACGGATGGGTGTTCAAACCGCACGCGGTTGACTGCGTCGTGCAGTTCAATGTCCACCCCCAGGTCGTAGCTGTTCAATTTCAGCTTGTAGCCGGGCTTGATGCCGCCGTCTTCATTGATGTCGAGTTTGAGCCGGGCGACATCGCCGTCAACCGTCAATGTCCAGTGCTGGTATTTGGCGGGGTAGGTAGCAAAGCTGACGAGTTCGCGCTCCACACCGCTTATCGTTTGTTTGAATAAAAGGGGTTCTGTCATGGCGTTCATGTTGTCTCCTTGTTTGTAGGTTGCGGCACGGCGCGTTTTAAGTCCGTGATGCTTTGTTTGAGGGTGCGTGCTGCCGTGTCGACTACCGCATCTGCCCGGGCGTACAGGGCCTCGCGGCTGGCCAGAATGCGGCGCAGGTCGTCTAGTGCTTCCTGGCTCGCACCACCGGCGGAAAACGGCCGCATGTCGCCCTGCGCCACTACACGGGCCATGTGTTCTTCGGGGCTGGCTTTAAGCCACACGCAGTAAAAACGGCTTTGCAGCAGGTCAAAAGTCTCGCGTTCACTAACGATGCTGCCGCCCGTCGTCATCACCACGCCTTGCATGTGCTCTTCAGCGATTCTCAGCAGCGCGCGGCGCTCGTAGCGGCGGTAGCCAGCCTGGCCGTGCAGCAACAAAATTTCGTTCATGCTGGTGCCGGCTTCGCGTTCAATTTCGCGGTCAAGCTCAATGAACGGCATGCCTCGCTCGGCTGCAAGCTGCGCGCCCAATGTTGACTTGCCCGCGCCGCGCAGGCCAATCAAGGCAACGCGTTGTTCACGGCCCTGCGCATCGCCCAAATCAAACGTGTCGCCAAGCAGCGCGTAGGCATGGTCAAGCTGAGTGTCGTCCAGGCGAGCCAGCAAACTGCTGGCTCTGGCGAGCGCCGGGCGCTGCGCATCTTGCAGCAAGTCAATCACGGTGATGTTCAGCGCACGCGCGGCGGCTTCCAGTGAATTGATCGAAACATTGCCTTTGCCCGATTCCACGTCGGCCAAAAAGCGTTCGCTCAAACCAGAATCAAGTGCCAGCGCCTTGCGCGTCATGCCGCGCCGGGCACGCCATGCACGCACGCGGCCGCCAAGCTCTGCCAAAGTGGCATTCGCGTCCTGTTCGGTTGTGGCAGTTGGCGTTTCCATAACTTGCAGTATACTTCACTAAAACATATCGTCAAGCAGTTTATTGCACTTTAAAGAGACCTCAAACATGAAGCTCAAGATTTTGGTAGGCACCATGACCAGCACCGCTGACTATGTAGCGCAAGCCATTCAAATGGACTGCGCTGATCTGGTCAGTGACGTTGAGATTGAATTGATGGACAACCTGGACATCAGCGTCTTCAATGCGGAAAACGCAAAAGATGCGCTATATCTCATCTGCTCGTCTACCTATGGTCAAGGCGACGTGCCCGACAACGCACGGGCTCTGTATGAGTCGATGAGCGCAGCGCCTTCGTTTTTAGGCCACGTCAAATACGGCGTGCTGGCTTTAGGCGACCGCACTTACCTGCAAACGTTTTGCTTCGGCGGTAAAAAGTTTGACGAGCGCCTGGCTGATTTGGGTGCGCAGCGTATTGGCGAGCTTTATTGCCATGACGCCAGTACTGGCACCATGCCAGAAGAAGAGGGCACGGCCTGGTGCAGGCAGTGGCTAACAGAGGCGCTGCAAGGCGCGGTTGCTGCTAATTAAGCATTGTTTAAGCAAAAAATGCTTGTAGCGCAATAAATACGGGCGTAAGCAGCTATTCAATTAATAGCAAATATACCAGGCGATGTGCCTAACGCCCGACACAAAACACCGTCGGCAGGCCAAGTGGCAACGCGGTTTTTTCTTGCCGCCACTTGGACACCAGCGCGCTTTTGTTCACGCCTGTGCCCAGCGTCAAACCGCAACTCAATGCCAGCCGGGTATTGGCCTGCAGAGTTTGTACCAGCGCCTGCAGCAGCGCCGCATTGCGGTACGGCGTTTCAATAAAAATTTGCGTTTGCCCTCCTCGCAAGCTGAGCGATTCGAGCTCTTTGATGCGCTGGCTCCGCTCGCCGCCGTCTTGCGGCAGGTAGCCGACGAAGGCAAAGTTCTGGCCATTCAAGCCGCTGCTGGCCAGGGCCAGCATGAGTGACATTGGGCCGGTCAAGGCAATAACTTCAATTCCTAAATCGTGCGCTGCACGAACCACCGACGAGCCGGGGTCGGCAATGGCTGGCATACCCGCTTCACTCACCAGGCCAATATCGTGGCCATCCAGCGCGGGCTTGAGCATCGGCTTGGCATCAAAGTTGCCGCCGTGGTCGCCTTTTTTATGCACTTCACGCGGCAGCTCTTGAATCTGCAGTGCTTGCACCGGCTGGGTCAGCGCCTGGACTTCGCCAACGCGCTTTAAGTAGGCGCGTGTGCTCTTTGCGTTTTCACACACCCAGTGGCTGAGCCTGGCCGCAGCTTCAATGGTTTGCAGGGGCATCACATCTTGCAGTGGTGCTTGGGCATCGCAGCCAAAGTCGAGCGGGGCAGGGACCAAATACAGTTTGCCTTTGGTAGCGCTCATGCCGCCGCCCGATGGTGCAAAACATCCAGGCCCGCCGCGCGCAGCAACGTGCAGGTGCGGATCAATGGCAGGCCAATCAAGGCGGTTGGGTCGTCGCTGTCAATGGCGTCCAGCAGTGCAATTCCCAATCCTTCGCTCTTGGCGCTGCCTGCGCAGTCGTAGGGCTGCTCGGTGCGCAAATAATGTTCAATTTCAGCATCCGTCAGGTCGCGAAAGCGCACGCGCACTGCGGCCAAATCGCTTTGCGCAAAGCCGGTATCAACGCACACCACGGCAACCGCAGTTTGAAAAATCACGGTTTGCCCGCGCATCATGCGCAGCTGCGCAACTGCCCGCTCATGCGTGCCGGGTTTGCCGAGCGGTATGCCGTTCAAGTCAGCGACCTGGTCAGAGCCAATCACGATAGCTGAGGGAAACTGTGCAGCTACAACGTACGCTTTGGCGAGTGCAAGTCGCATCGCCATCACTTGTGGAGTCTCATTTGCAAGCGGCGTTTCGTCCACATCTGGCGCGGCGACATCAAACGCAATGTGCAAGCGCGCCAGCAGTTCACGTCGGTAGCGGGAGGTGGAGCCCAGCACCAACTGGCGCGGGTGCTGGGTATCGCTTGGGGTCTCTTGTCGGTTCATGCGGTGATTCTCTTACACTCGATAGATGTCCCAACACTTCGACGCAAAACGCCTCAATGTCCAAGCCCTTGCCGAGTCTGGACAGCCGCTGAGCGGCTCGACTTTGCTACAAAATATGGAGCGCCTTGCGCCCGAATCCAATGCGCTGGATGCCGATACCGCTATAAATTGGAAGCTCACAGCCGAACTGCGTCCGGGCGCAGGCGGGCAGATGGATGTCTGGCTGCACATCAAGGCGGATGTCAGTTTGGCACTGACCTGCCAGCGCTGCATGTCGCCGGTACAAACGCCGGTGGCGGTGGACCAGTGGTACCGATTTGTAGCAACTGAAGAAGTCGCGATGGCTGAAGACGACGATTCTGACGAAGACCTGCTCGTCATGACTTCCCAATTTGACGCGCTGGAAGTGCTGGAAGACGAGCTGCTGATGGCGCTGCCGCTGGTACCCATGCACGACTTTTGCCCCAGCACGCCAGCTTTCAGCGCAGGCGAGGCCGACATGGTTGAGCTTGCGGCTGAAAAGCCCAATCCGTTTGCGGCGCTTGCGCAGTTGAAAAAGGCAAAGTAATTGGCGCCCAGCAGAGCAAACTCGCTAAAAGCGTTCAAAATTAACCCAATCGTAGTAGGCCTGCGGTGATGCGTTTGAAATGCTGCCAAGGTGCGCAGTAGGCAAATGCTGACGGGCACGCTATAATGTTGGGCTTGGTGTGCTACTTTAGCCCGCCGTTTTAACTAACCCCAATGCTGATGCGGCTTTTTCATCAGCGTGATTAACAGGAGCGGATCATGGCCGTCCAGCAGAACAAAAAATCTCCATCA
>JANNCT010000192.1:0-11216 GCA_031386895.1 Polaromonas sp. | reverse complement strand
GCTGCCGCAAGAGGTGTCAAGTACGCGGCTTTGATGCGTGATGGGAAGTACGTCAACAATAAATTTAACTATGGGCCGCGGGGTGAAATATTGACCGAAATCACCTCGAAAGAATGAGCCCATAAAGGTTTCAAATGCGCGGCCCTTACTGTCAAGGTCTGTGTCAGACAAATTAATGTCTTGCAAGTAGCCAACCACCGCTCGCACCTTGTTCGCGCGTAAACGAATATCGTCTTTGAAGACTTCTTTGTCTTTTTTACGCCCCTCCTCATATAGCGCTTTGACCCGCACTAGCAACTGGGCATTGGTCAGCTCGTCTGTTTCATCCGCATAAACCTGAAAACTGTAGGGTTCGCCTTGCTTGCGTAGCTTACGCTCGTCCCAGATTTTGCAAAAAATCAGTTTGTCGAGTTCGTCAAAGGCCTCTGAAGGGTTAAGCTCGCCGCCGCCCCATAAAGCTTGGTGTGCTTGCTTGAAACGCGCAGTTAGCTCGTCTTCTGTCACCAATTCAAGCGGCTGGAGTTTTTGACCTGCCGCAGTTGTTCCGCCCCCGTAAGCGTATTTGTAAGCCGCTAGTTTTTTAACCCCGAATTGTGGAATGTCGGGAATTGTGATTCGTGCTTTGGGCTTTTCTGTCGGAACTTGGTAGTAGGCGTCTTTGATGCCAGACGTTGTCCAGACGTACTTAGCACCATCAGATACCGCGTAACTGAAAGCTTGGTCGACGGCACGCTGGAACTCCAGTTCGGTGACATCCTGTTTTTTGCATTCGACCACGATGAGTGGCTTTAGCCGCAACGCATCTTCGTAAACGATGATGTCGGCCTCTTTGGTTTCAGCTCCCATCTGTATGCTGACGAACTGCCTGACTTGGCCAGCTGGATATTTGTAGTCGAGCACCAAACTCAAATACGCTTCAGCTTGAACTTTCTCTTCGGGATTGTCAAAGTTACGACGCTTGTTTTGATCGATATAAACGATGTATTTATCGTTGTCTTCAAGGCGAATCAGTTTACGGGTGGTACCTTGTGCGATTAAGTTTTTCATTCGGGAAGTATATTGATTGCTAGAGTCGTAGCTGCGGCATTCAATTGTTTGTCAAAGCAGCAAAAAGTCAGGTTGCTACCCAGTTGCTTGTGTACGCGCTGGGCGCTCGCCAGCTGCACGCTGTCGTAAGCGCGCAGGCCGAAGCTCAGTGCGAGTTTGCCAGCTTCGATCATCAGGTCTTCATCAACCGCCAACCGTGAATAGCGTGGCCATTGGGTATGCAATTGTTCAAGTGCGGTGGCGGCAATTTGCGCATCAACTTGATTTGTGCGCTGCTTGAGCGCCAGACCTGCGCACATTTCCGCCCAAGTTAATTGGCTGACCAACATGCGAGTGGACTTTGCCGCCAAATCCCGCATCGCATCACTTCGTAGTTCAGTCACAAAGAGCTTCATCAGGGCCGACGTATCGCAGTAAACAATCATCCTCAAGTTACCTCGGCCCGCGCATCTCTATAACGAGATCGCTCATGCTTTTGCCGTCTTCAGAAGGGGGAAACAAAACGGGGAATGGAAGCGAGAATGGCTTCGTCGCCAGCTGCGCCACCGCCCCTGAGTCAATCAGCCGCTGCATGGCCTCCTCGTCTGTCATGGCTTGCTTGGCGGGTGCATCAGGCCTCGGCGCGACCAGTTCTGCAACCACTTTTCGGTGCGAAGTGATTTGCACCAGCTCGCCGCGCTGCATGTGGGCAATAGCCTGCCCAGGGTTGGCTTTTAACTCGCGGATAGAAACTTGCATGGTGCGCGCCCCAGTGTAAATAGTGGTCACATTTTAGCTTAAACGCTATTTGTGGTCACACTCTGAACGCAAGACGGGTTGACACCTTTTCGAGGCAACTGAATCGTCCCTTGCAACGTTTTAGGCCTCTAGCGCAACAAATACGGGCGCAAGCAGCTACTGAATAAGTAGCAAAATAACCGCATTCAGTCTGTGTCAGAACCGTTCTGCAATTGCTGTGCATGGTGGCGCAAGTGGTCGGCTATGAACGTAGCCACAAAATAGTAGCCGTGGTCGTAACCAGCATGCTCGCGCAGTGTCAGCGGCTGGCCCACTGACGCGCAGGCGGCTTTAAACAAATGCGGGTGCAATTGCTCGGCCAGAAACTTGTCGGCCAAGCCTTGGTCAATCAAAATGCCGCCGGGGTAGGGCGCTGCTTTCAACTTGCCCATTAACGCAGTTGCGTCGTGCGCGGCCCAGCCTGATTCATCAGGCCCCAAGTAGCCGGTAAATGCTTTGCGGCCCCAGGGGCATTGCGCGGGTGCGCAGATGGGTGCGAAAGCTGAAACCGACTTAAAAAGCGCCGGGTACTTCAGCGCCAGCGTCAACGCGCCATGCCCGCCCATCGAGTGGCCAAAAATCCCGATGCGCTGGCCGTCGATGGCCAACTGTTGCGTTGTCAGCGGCAGCAGCTCTTGCGTGATGTAGCTTTCCATGCGCCAGTTTTTGGCCCATGGCGCTTGCGTTCCATCAACGTAAAACCCAGCGCCTGCGCCAAAGTCCCAGCTTTCAGATTCACCTGGCACGTTCGCGCCGCGCGGGCTGGTGTCTGGCGCAATCAGCGCCAGGCCCAGTTCGGAAGCCTTGCGCTGCGCACCGGCTTTGCTCATGAAGGTTTCTTCGTTGCAAGTCAGGCCCGCAAGGTAGATCAATGCGGGTACCAGGCCGTGTGCAGCTTGCGGTGGCAGGAACACCGAAAACTTCATTGGCAAACCGATTTCTTTCGAGTCGTGTTTGTAAAAGCGCTGCTGCCCGTCAAAGCAGGCGTGTTCGCTGAGAAGTTCCATAGTGTTTAGAACAGGACCACACCACGAATCGACTCGCCGCGCTTCATCAAATCGAAACCCTTGTTGATGTCTTTTAGCGGCATGGTGTGGGTGATCAAGTCATCGATATTGATTTTGCCCTCCATGTACCAGTCGACAATTTTCGGCACATCGGTGCGGCCACGTGCGCCGCCGAAGGCTGAGCCTTCCCATGTGCGGCCTGTGACCAACTGGAAGGGACGCGTTGAAATTTCAGCACCCGCTTCAGCCACGCCAATGATGATGCTGCGGCCCCAGCCCTTGTGTGTGCATTCAAGCGCCTGGCGCATCACCTTTGTGTTGCCAATGCACTCAAAACTGTAATCCGCGCCGCCGTCGGTCAATTCCACAATCGCATCGACAACGTTTTCAGTTTCCTTCGGGTTGATGAAATGCGTCATGCCGAATTTGCGCGCCATGGCTTCGCGCGCAGGGTTGAAATCAACGCCAATGATCTTGTCTGCGCCCACCATCTTCGCGCCCTGAATCACATTCAAACCAATGCCGCCAAGGCCAAAAACTACTACGTTGGCACCCGCTTCCACCTTGGCCGTGAACAGCACCGCACCAATGCCCGTGGTGACGCCGCAGCCGATGTAGCAAACCTTGTCAAACGGTGCGTCTTCACGGATTTTGGCCAGTGATATTTCAGGCGCGACCGTGTAGTTGCTGAAGGTTGATGTGCCCATGTAATGAAAAATCGGTTTCCCGTCGAGGCTGAAGCGACTGGTGGCGTCAGGCATCAAGCCCTTGCCCTGCGTGCCGCGAATCAGCTGGCACAAATTGGTTTTGCGCGACAAACAAAACTTGCACTGGCGGCATTCCGGTGTGTACAGCGGAATGACGTGGTCGCCTTTTTTAAGCGACGTCACGCCCGGGCCCACATCGACCACAATGCCGGCGCCTTCATGGCCCAAAATGGCCGGGAATATGCCTTCCGGGTCAGCCCCAGACAGCGTGTAGTAGTCGGTATGGCATATGCCAGTGGCTTTTATTTCAACCAATACTTCACCGTAGCGGGGGCCGTCCAGGTCAACGGATTCAATGGTGAGGGGCTGACCTGCTTGCCAGGCAACTGCGGCTTTGGTTTTCATATGTGCAATTCAAAAATAGGAAAAAAACGGAAAGATTTCAGGTAACTTTAGCCGCAACCGGCGTAGCGGGTTGGGCGGTGGCAGCGCCGTACAAATAAAGGCGTTTGACCAGCAGCACACTCCACACAGAAGCGGCTGCCCCAATCAATGCGTTGACCCAAAAGTTTTGCACAAGGTCCTGCGCATCGCGGCTGATCACCAGCCCGCCAACAAAAGTTGCCGCACCCATTGCCGCTGATTGCACCGACGAGTTCAATGCCATAAATGTGCCGCGCAATTTGGGGTTGGCAGCGCTGGTGGCAATCGCCATGCCTGGTACCATGCGGCCGTTCATGCCAATGAACATAATGGTGGTGACCAGCAAGATCCCCCACAAACCAAATGATGCGCTGGTTGCAACCAAACCCACGGACACCATCGCAAAAAGTGCGGTCATCTTGAACATTTTTGCCTTGCCCACCGAGTCGGTCAGCCGGCCAATCCAGCGCGACGTGAACAGGGTTGCCGCACCGCCCAGCAGGTAAACGAAGGGCACTTGTTGTACCGTCAAGCCGCCATTGATGGTGGTGTAAATGGTGATGTACGGGATGACGGTAAAGCCAGCAACCATCATCAACGCGGTAAACAAAAACGCCTTTTGGTGGTTGGTGTCTTTCAGTACCTGGGCAATGCTGGCAATCGGCGAGCTGCGCTCGTGCTGCAAGTGGCCGGCCAGCGGCGGCAGCGTGACCCACGCACCGACTGCCAGCACGCCGCACACCGCCGCAATTACAAAAAACGGCATGTGCCAGCTAAAGTGCGCCGCCAAAAACAGGCCAATCGGCACGCCAAATGCTGACGCCAGCGCAAACGACGACATCACAATGCCCATCGCCCGGCCGCGCCTTTCAAACGGAATCACGTCCGCCACAATGGTTTGCGCCATCGCAGCCAGCACGCCGCCAAATGCACCCGCAGCAATGCGCGCCAGCATCAGCGTGTCATACGTAGGCGCAAGTCCGCAAGCCAGCGTGGCCAGCCCGAACAGAACATACAGCGTGAGCAACAGCTTTTTGCGGCCAAACCGGTCAACATAAAAAGATGCCAGCAAGCCCGATGCGCCTGCTGAAAATGTGTAGGCGGACACCAGCAAGCCAAATTGCGCATCAGTGATGTTGAACAGCTGCGTAAACTGCGGCCCCAGCGGCATCATGACCATGAAGTCAACAATGTGCGTGAACTGAATGCCCGCCAAAGTCAGCAGCAGCCAAAGCTCGCGCTTGGGGGAAAGGGGAGTGGTCATGGAGTCAAGAGGAAATCAGATACTGTATCGGAGCTGGGTTTTTCGCGGGTTCTTTACGAAAAGAAGACTATGAATTAGCTCGGTACGGCTGAGAAACGCCATTTTTGAGTATCAAATTGGCCGCTGGGGCAATAAGTACGGGCGCGAGTAGCTCCTGAATTAATAGTGAACCAGCTAGGGCACCTATTTCCCACCAACTCAATCAGTGTTTTAGCCTCGCGAGTTATGGCTTAAGTGAAGTCGCGCTGAAATGAGGTTGACTGGCTTGGTTACGCAGGTGAGTAAACGGCAAAAATCGCGTACCGAATTCGTGACAGTTCTATGAATGAGTCAGCAAACGCATTTAAAGTTGAAATTCGATAGGCACATCTTCTTAGGAGATTTTGATAGACATACTATGGAGCGCCGCGATTCTGATCGCTGCAGCTCCTGCTGTGGATGACGTGAGGACCCGGAATAAAAAATAACGTCGCTTCATCGTAAGACGGTTTGTATGCGGACTATAGACAATCTCAACCAGAGTCCAGTGCGCAATTAGCTCTCAAAAAAATTGAAGGGCATCAAAAATGAGCGAGAACATTTATACCGTAGGCGATCTTAGAAAGTCGCTCGCATAGTCAGCCGACGACGCCAAACTTAGCCTCGATGGTGGGCTCACGATCTATCGCGTGAGGCATTGGACTGACGGTAGCGTGTTCATTGAATTTAAAGAGCCGCAGCGTCCTTGGACGAGGATTTTAAGAAAGCTAGTTCGCATATCAAGGTAGCTTTCACTAACTTGCATCAAGAGCACCTCCCACGTTTTTTGTGGCGTGTACACCTCAATAACACTTGTTAATCGCCGCGCTCGGCAAGCCTATTCTTTGGGGTTGTCTGCAAATTGCTTCGGAAGTCGGCTTCGAGCGGGAACTGCGCCTTGACCCTCGCCCAAGCGGAGCACTATCAGCAGGCCACCAACCGTAGTCATGCGATACGCAATACCAAGCCAGCCCATTCCGGCCCATTCACACTCAAACATCTCCGTTTACAAGCAACTCGACGCGAAGCAATCAGTAAATACAATGTATGTATGATTAATTTTGAATGGGATGAACGTAAAGCTGCTGCAAATCTCAAAAAGCATCAGGTGTCTTTTGAAGAAGCAAAATCGATTTTCTTTGACGAGTTTGGTGTTCAGTTCTTTGATGAGGAACATTCATCGGACGAGGAGCGCTTCCTGATGCTTGGCATGAGCTCGGGCGCCAAGCTTCTGATCGTCTGTCATTGCGAGCGGGAGCGCGGTGCGACTATTCGTATCATCTCGGCGCGTAAAGCAACCAAGCGCGAAAGCGCGTTTTATAAAGGTGGACATAGATGAAAGCGGAATACGATCTCTCTAAGCTAAAGTCTCGCAAGAACCCTTACGCCTCCAAGTTGAAAAAGCCCGTAACCATGCGATTGTCAGAAGATGTTGTGCAATATTTCAAGGGTATGGCCGAAGAGGCGGGCGTGCCTTATCAGAGCCTCATCAACCTGTACCTGCGGGACTGCCTCGCCAAAAGCCGGAAGGTGCAGATCAATTGGCCGCAAGTTGCTTGACATGAGAATCAACGCGCTGCCGGATGCGCAGTTGTTTTGCCGCTAAGAATCAGTCATGCAAATTCGCCAAGCTCAGTCTGAGGAGGCAAGCCTCGTTGCCGATGTTTTAAGTGCTGCGGCGGCTAGCTTGATGCAAAAAGGCAATACGCTTTGGAGCGCGGCGGAAGTGAATGAAGCGGCTGTGAGCGAGCATGTTCGCGCTGGCATGTACTACGCTGCTTTCGATCATGAAGGTCCGGTCGGGGTTTTCCGGTTTCAGCTGCAAGACCGCCACTTCTGGCCGGAAGTGCAGGATGGTTTGTCCGCATTCGTTCACAAGATCGCCGTGTACCCGCACAAGCAGGGCAGGGATGTGTCGCACGAGCTTCTGCGCCATGCGCGCGAGCTTACGCGGCAGCACGGCCGCCAATTTCTCCGGCTGGATTGCGTTGCTGGAAGATCCAAGCTGCGGGCTGTTTATGAGCGATTCGGGTTCAGGCACCACAGTGTGATCAATCTGGGAGATCGGTTGTTTAACCGATTTGAATTGGAAGTCGGCGCGAAAGATGTGCGGCTTGAAACATTCAGGGTTGAAAAAAGACAGGAACAGTCTGGCAAAGACGCCAATCGTTTCCCCTAAGACCAGACTTCTTCGGTACCCTTGCGCAACGCGGATCATCCTCCGCGCTTACTGCAGCCGAACCCGAATGCAGGTGTTGTCCAAGTCAAAAGGAGTCCAAGATGGCCGAGCGATTTGATGCGATTGTCATTGGTGCGGGTCAAGCCGGCCCGGCGCTGGCTGTTCGTTGCGGCAAAGAGGGCTTGAAGACCTTGCTGATTGAGCGCCACCATTTTGGTGGCACGTGCATCAACAACGGATGCGTACCGACGAAGACACTGATTGCCAGTGCCCGTGCGGCCCATGTTGCGCGCACTGCGGCTGATTACGGCGTTCTGATTGGCGGCGCCATTCGTGTCGACATGGCGCGGGTCAAGGCACGCAAGGACTTGATCGTTGAAAAATCACGAGCTGGGGTTCGGTCCTGGCTGGACGGCGCGAAGAACGTCAGCGTGCTGGTGGGCCACGCGCAATTTACCGGGCCACACAGCCTGCAGGTGGGCGAACGCATATTTGAAGCGCCGCGCATTTTTATCAACGTAGGAGGGCGCGCGCAGGTGCCTGACATGCCGGGCGTTGCCGATGTCCCTTTTTTGAACAACGAGCGAATCATGCATATCGATCAATTGCCCGAGCATTTGATTGTGGTCGGTGGCAGCTATATCGGGCTTGAATTTGCGCAAATGTACCGGCGGTTTGGCAGCGAGGTCACCGTGGTTGAAGCCGGGCCGCGCCTGGTTGGGCGTGAGGATCCGGACGTGTCAGACGCGATTCGGGACATGCTGGCGTCAGAGGGCATCGCATTTCGCTTTGGCGCCAGTTGCATTGGTCTGGAGCAGCATGGCAAACGGGTCGCCGTTGCGGCATCGTGTAATAAAGGCGAGCCGGTGATCGAAGGCTCGCACATTTTGATGGCGACGGGCCGCGTGCCCAACACGCACGACCTGGGGCTGGCTGCCGCCGGCATCACTACCGATGCACGCGGCTACATCACCGTGGATGAGGGTTTGTGTACTGCGGTGGAGGGCGTGTACGCCCTGGGCGATTGCAATGGCCGTGGGGCCTTTACCCACACCAGCTGGAATGACTACGAAATTGTGGCCGCCAATGTGTTCGACGGGGATTCGCGCAAGGTGAGCGAGCGGTTGACGAGTTATGCATTGTTTGTAGATCCGCCGCTCGGCCGCGTTGGCCTGACGGACACCCAGGTCCGTGCATCGGGGCGCCCGGCACTGGTCAGCAAGCTGATGATGACCCGCGTTGGACGCGCCCGGGAAATGGGCGAAACAACCGGTTTTATGAAAGTGACTGTGGACGCCGAGACCCGGCAAATTCTGGGCGCCGCTATTTTTGGCGTGCATGGCGACGAAGTGATTCAGGTGCTGCTCGAAGTGATGTCGGCAAAACTTCCCTACACCGCGATCAACCGATCCGTGCATATTCACCCCACGGTGGCGGAACTTTTGCCAACACTGCTTGAGGGCCTGTCGCCCATGAACTGATGCGCACCCACCCGGCGGAACAATTTATTTTAAGCTTAAATCAACTCCAAGCCCAATAAATACGGGTGCAAGCAGCTCCTGATTCAGGAGCAATTCAATCACTCAGTCTTCAAGCGCTGAAAAAATTCTTCAGCTTGTCGGTCCAGCTGTCTTCACTCGGTGAATGTTTTGCCCCGCCTTTTTTAAGCGACTCGTCAAACTCTTTGAGCAGCTTGCGCTGGTGTTCCGTCAGCTTGACTGGCGTTTCAATCGACACGTGGCAGTACAAATCGCCTGGGTAGCTTGAGCGCACACCCTTAATGCCTTTGCCGCGCAGCCTGAATTGCTTGGACGCTTGCGTGCCTTCGGGAATGTCAATCGCGGCCTTGCCTGCCAGCGTTGGCACTTCAATTTCGCCGCCCAACGCAGCAGTGGTGAAGCTGATGGGCACGGCGCAATGCAGGTCATCGCCGTCGCGCTCAAAAATTTCGTGCTTTTTCACGCGAATTTCAATGTACAAATCGCCGGGTGGCCCGCCGTTGGTGCCCGGCTCGCCGTTGCCGGTTGAGCGAATGCGCATGCCGTCGTCAATGCCGCTTGGGATTTTGACTTCAAGCGTTTTGTTGTTTTTGGTTTTGCCCACGCCGTGGCAGGCCACGCAAGGTTCAGGAATCAATTTGCCGGTGCCTTTGCACTGCGGGCAGTTTTGTTGAACGGAAAAAAAGCCCTGTCGCATTTGCACCACGCCGTGGCCGTGGCATGTGGTGCAGGTTGCAACCTTGGTACCGGGTTTGGCGCCGCTGCCTTTGCAAATGCCGCAGTCGTCCCAGCTTGGTACGCGGATTTGCGCTTCTTTGCCGTTGGCCGCTTCTTCCAGCGTGACTTCCATTGCGTAGCTTAAATCGCCACCCCTGAAGACTTGTCGCCCGCCGCCTTGCGCGCGGCCGCGTTGCTGCTCTCCAAACACGCCGCCAAAAATATCGCCAAACGCTTCAGCAAAGCCGCCAAACCCTTCAGCACCTGCGCCGCCGCCGCGCATATTGGGGTCAACGCCTGCGTGGCCGTACTGGTCATAAGCGGCGCGCTTTTGGTCGTCAGACAGCATCTCGTAGGCTTCTTTGGCCTCTTTGAATTTTTCTTCGGCGGGCTTGGCACCGTCACCCTG
Organism: Polaromonas sp.; assembly: GCA_031386895.1. Lineage (GTDB taxonomy): Bacteria > Pseudomonadota > Gammaproteobacteria > Burkholderiales > Burkholderiaceae_C > Polaromonas. Next base: position 1,169 of record JANNCT010000192.1, on the reverse strand, counting down.
GTTGCGGTCCGGGTGGTGCTTCATTGCCAGCTTGCGATACGCTTTTTTAATGTCTTCGTCGCTGGCGTTTTTGGCAACGCCCAAGGTGTCGTAATAGTCTTTTTTGGCCATTTTTTATCAGGAAGGAATCAGAAACTAGTCAAGTATTGATCAGGGTCGTGGCCCACGAAAAGGTTGTAGCAATGGCTTCATCGATTTGCGCATAAGTCACTAAATCTTCAGTTTCTGTTGCATAGCGCGTCGTTACTGCATAGGGCGTAATGTCGTTTAGCAGTTCACGGCTCACGGGAATCCCAAGCTCCGACTCCAGTAAAAGCGCATACAAATCGTCAAGGTCATGCGTGCGCGGGTAGGTGATGGCGTGTTTTGCTAATACGGCTTTCATGCACTTTTCAATGCATTGCTGGGCATGAAACGCAATGATCGCAAAGTCGATTTCAGGGAGCGTTTTAAAGGCTTTCGCAGCAACCATGTCACGCTGCGCCAAGGTTAGCAGCTCCAGTGCTTGACGCTTCGACTGCATGCTACTGGAACTCATGAAGCACGCGACCTTCTTTTTTAGCCCAGTAAGGCAGCGTACCGCCGACTTGACTTTTCCATTCAAAATCTTCTTCGCGCATCAAAATCAAATCAACGCGCCTGACGTATTTATGTACTTCTGCTATCAGGCGACGATATTCATTGGGTCGATCTTTAAACTCTTTTTGCAGCACCACCAAGTCAACATCCGAGTCCTCCGTCGCATCGCCGCGCGCGTACGAGCCGATCAAAATCACCTTGGCAGGTGATGATGATGCGGCTGCGATGCGCTGGGCAGCAAGGGCGATGGACTCTTTAGAAAACATTCCTTAATTATCGAGGCAAATCGTTGACTTGTTGGTGGAGCATCAGGCCTTGTCAGTCTTCTTGACTTCCTTGACCTCAGCATCAACCACGTTGTCGTCAGCAGGTTTTGCTTCTGCTTGATCTGCGCCTGGTGCTCCACCTGCCGCGCCCGCAGCAGCTGCGGCTTTCGATGCTTCCATGTCGGCGTACATTTTCTCGCCGAGTTTTTGACTGGCTTCCATCAGGGCGGTGTTTTTCGCATCGATGGCGGCTTTGTCGTCGCCCTTCAATGCCTCTTCCATGTCCTTGATGGCGGTTTCGATCTTTTCTTTTTCGCCCGCGTC
>JANNCT010000181.1:0-9223 GCA_031386895.1 Polaromonas sp. | reverse complement strand
CAGCAGCACAATGATGGGCGTTTCGCCCCTGCGGCTGATCTGGTCGGCCAACTCGCGCGCTGCGTCAATCGCTGTTGCCAGTGGCGTGCCGCCTCCGCCCGGCAAACCAGCCAGCGCCCGCTTGGCGCGCGCCAGCGACCGGGTGGGCGGCAGCAGCAGCTCAGTGGTTTTGCCGCGAAAAGCCAGCACCGCGACGCGGTCGCGGCGCACATAACAATCGGCCAACAGCAATTCAACCGCGCCTTTTGCTTCAGCCAATCTATTGAGCGCAGACGAGCCTGACGCATCGACCACAAACAAGGTGGTGGTTTGCCCTACTTGCTTGAAGCGGGTAACGTGAAAATCCTCGCGCCTGACGTGAATGCGTTTGTGCGGAGCATCGGCAGGTGTGGGCGACTGGCGTTCGCGCAGTTTTTGCCACGGCGCGCTAGCGCGAAGGGTCTCAATCACATTGAGCTTGCTGCCCGCACGCGGCTCACCGCGCCGGGCACCCAGCGGCCTGCCGCGTGCCTGGCTTTTTTGTGCCGCGCCGGAGCGGCCTGCAGCTTGCGCACGGGATTTTGCCGCCTGCCCTACCTTGAGCGCCGCCAGCAAACCCGCCGGGATTGCCGCCTGAGCCGCTTGCATGATGCTTTCAGCCAAGGCTTCGGCGGCGCTGATGTCTGGTTGCTCGTCTGCCTGTTGTTCAGAATCTTCTAGCGGCTGGTCTGGCGGCTGCGGAGGCTCATGTTGGTCTTGATCTTGCTGGTCTTGCTGATCACCTGCGCCGGGGTTTTCTGGCGTCTGATCGGGCGCCGGGTCGGGTGCCTGATCTGGCTGCGGTTGTTCGTCGTTGGGCGGTGCAGCGGGCAGCCGGGTAGCGCGTGGCGCCAGCACCAGCCTGGCAGCAAGCGCGGTATGGTCTTCATTGACGTCCAGCACGCCGTCCAGTGCGGCGGCGCAGCGCGCAGCCTTCAGTGCAAAAAGCGGTGCACGCAGTGAATACACGCCTAGTGCCAATGCGGCAGCGCAAAGCGCCTCAACGGTCTGGCTGCTGGCTCGCACCTGGGGCAACAGTGCACGCGCATCCGCGATGTCTGCTGCCTCATAGCCGGGCGCTACATCGTCCTGCGCGCCACCACTCAGCTGCACCAAAAACGCCAGCCGGTCCAGCAATGCAGACGGCACTTGCTCGTTATCTGCCATGCCTTCGTCAAGCGCCACTACGCCCAAGCGTGCTGGCCGCACCAGCGTCAGTCCATCCCTTTCGATGGCCACTTGCTGGGTGTCCAGTACCGATGCCAAACGTGCGGCAGTGCCCACGGGCACGCGCTCGGCCATCGCCAGAAGCACCACGCCGCCGTCCGCATTGGCCAGTACGCCCTGCTGGGCCACAGGTCGGCCAGCGTTGAGCGTGGCACCCAAATCCAGTCCGCCAATCAAGGCTGTGTCATTAATATTGAGCGGAATTCGGCGCTGTGGCGTACCGGCGGGCAAGAGGTTTTTGAGCAACGCAAGCCACTCGTCGCGCTGCTGGGTCGCAGCACTGCGCAGCACCATGCCGCCCAAGCCTTGCGGATCGACCGCAAAAAGAGCCACGACCGCCGTCACTTGCACGCCCCCATGTGACCCATCGGTAAGGTGTCCTGCAGCTTGAGGTCGCGCGTTTGACTTGCGCGCGTTTGACTTGCGAGCGGTCGGCAGGACAACCGCATCAGTCGCCCATCAACTCGGCCACCGCACGCTCAACCCGCACAGTAGAACCCGAATCATCCAGCGGGTTACGGCGCAGGCGATGGCGCAGGGCTGGGCTGGCGATGCGCTTGAAGTGCGAATCTTCAATTTCAGCGTCACCTTGCAGGGCTGCATAAGCACGGGCCGCCCGAATCAATGTCAGGTCACCGCGCAGGCCGTCGGTGCCGAGCGCCATGCAGAGCTGGGCTGCGCGCTCCCGCGCTGCGTCCGTGATGCGAACGGCGCTGAGCCGTGCACGCGACGCCACAATGCGCTTGCGGGTTTTTTCATCCTCTTTTTTCCACTGCTCTGTGAACGCTACGGGGTCATGCTCAAACGCCTCGCGGCGTTTGACCACTTCTACGCGATCACCAAGATCAGTGGGTGTTTTCACGTCAACCGACAAACCAAAACGATCGAGCAATTGCGGACGCAACTCGCCTTCTTCCGGATTACCGCTGCCCACCAAAACGAAACGGGCTGGGTGACGAATACTCAAGCCTTCACGCTCGACAACGTTCTCTCCAGAAGCCGCTACGTCAATCAGCAAGTCGACCAGATGGTCCTCCAGCAAGTTAACCTCGTCGATGTACAAAAAACCCCGGTTAGCGCGGGCCAGCAAGCCCGGCTCAAAGGCTTTAACGCCCTGTGACAATGCGCGCTCAAGGTCCAGCGCACCCACGACGCGGTCTTCAGTTGCACCTAACGGCAAGTCGACCACTGGAACCGTGATCATGTGAGACTTCATCACAGCTTTTAAGGCGTCCGAGCCGTCAGGCATAAAGGGGTTGTCCGGGTCGCTGTTGTAGGGGCAACCCACCACTGCACGCATCTTGGGAAGCAATGCAGCCAGAGCACGTACAGCCGTTGACTTGCCAGTGCCGCGATCACCAAAAACCAAAATGCCACCAATTGCCGGGTCCACAGCAGCGATCAAAATCGCCAGCTTCATTTCGTCTTGACCCACGATCGCTGAAAAAGGAAATGCAGTTGCCATAGTGCTCAAAGTATATTGTTCGACCTGTGCCAGCGAAACAACCCTTGCGTTATCGCCTACTATTGAAGAATCGAAAATGCAATTCCCATAAAAAACGCCTACACAAGGTAGGCGTTTTAAGCTGATCCACGAATCAAAAATTCATCAGCGTGTTGGTTGCGCGGGCAAGATTTGAACTTACGACCTTTGGGTTATGAGCCCAACGAGCTACCAGGCTGCTCCACCGCGCGATATTCTCTTAGTATAACCTATTCTGCCTTTGCGGTGTCGCCTACCGTAGTATCAGCAACATCTGGGCGGTCAACCAACTCAACCAATGCCATAGGCGCGTTGTCGCCAACACGGAAACCCATCTTCAAAATGCGGGTGTATCCACCTGGGCGGGCCTTGTAACGAGGGCCCAACTCGGCAAAGAGTTTGACAACCATATCGCGATCGCGCAGTCTGTCAAACGCAAGCCGCTTATTGGCCAGCGTAGGCTCTTTAGCCAGCGTAATCATCGGCTCAACAACCCGACGCAATTCCTTGGCCTTTGGCAAGGTTGTCTTGATGGCTTCGTGCTGTAGCAACGAGTTCATCATGTTCCGCAGCATAGCAAGCCGGTGCTCGCTTGTGCGATTAAGTTTACGTAGTCCGTGTCCGTGGCGCATGGTATTTCCTTTTTAATGTTCAAGCAGCCGTATCAGGTACTGCTTGTGCGCTATTTCCGAAGAAATAGATTTCTAATGCTTGTCCAGACCAGCTGGCGGCCAGCTCTCAAGACGCATACCGAGCGTTAAACCGCGCGAGGCAAGCACTTCCTTGATCTCGTTGAGCGATTTACGGCCCAAGTTGGGCGTCTTAAGCAGCTCGTTTTCACTGCGCTGAATCAAATCGCCGATGTAATAAATATTTTCTGCCTTCAAGCAATTCGCTGAACGAACAGTGAGTTCCAATTCGTCGACTGGGCGAAGCAAGATTGGATCAAATTGTTGGGCATTACGCGCCACTTTCTCACCGAACACAGGTACTTCATCGCCTTCAAGCTGTGCAAACACGGCAAGCTGTTCAACCAATATCTTGGCCGAAGCGCGGACCGCGTCTTCAGCGGTTACAGCGCCATTGGTCTCAATCTCCAACACCAGCTTGTCCAGATCAGTACGCTGCTCTACGCGTGCGCTTTCAACTGTATAGCTCACCCGCTTCACTGGAGAAAAAGACGCGTCAAGCACAATGCGGCCAATTGACTTGGTGGACTCGTCGCCATACCGACGCACGTTACCAGGGACATACCCGCGGCCGTTTTCAACTTTGATCTGCATGTCAATTTTGCCACCATGGGACAAGTTAACAATAACGTGTTCCGGATTAACAATCTCAACGTCGTGCGGCGTCTGAATATCAGCAGCCGTGACGGGGCCTGTACCGTCCTTGCGAAGACTTAAAGTGACTTCGTCGCGGTTGTGAAGTTTGAAAACCACACCCTTCAAATTCAACAAAATGTTGACAACATCTTCTTGCACGCCATCAATCGACGAGTATTCGTGCAGGACACCGGCAATCGTTACCTCGGTTGCAGCATGCCCAACCATGGAAGACAACAGAACCCGACGTAACGCGTTGCCCAAAGTGTGACCGTATCCGCGCTCGAACGGCTCCAAAGTTACTTTCGCGCGGTTAGCGCTCAGCTGCTCAACATTGATGGTTTTTGGTTTCAATAAATTAGTCTGCATGCAATCTTCCTATCAATACCCTCGGTTCGTTACACCGATAAGGCCGGCGACGCGAACTGCTTGCACAGCCCAATATCGCAGGAACGAAATTAGCGTGAGTACAACTCGACGATCAACGATTCGTTGATGTCAGCCGCAAACTCGTCACGGTCTGGCACCTTCTTGAAGGTACCTTCGCCTTTGTCAGTGCTGACGTCGACCCAAGAAGGCATACCAACCTGCGCGGCAAGCTGAAGAGCTTCAGCAACACGGGTTTGCTTTTTCGACTTGTCTCGCACCGCAATAATGTCACCCGCCTTCACCATGTAAGAAGGAATGTTCACTGACCCACCGTTAACAACAATGGCTTTGTGTGAAACAAGCTGACGAGCCTCGGCCCTGGTCGAACCAAAACCCATGCGGTAAACCACATTGTCCAAGCGTGACTCCAGGATAAATAAAAGATTGGCGCCCGTGTTGCCTTTGCGGCGGTCAGCCTCTTCAAAGTACCTGCGGAATTGCTTCTCAAGCACTCCGTACATTCGCTTAACTTTTTGCTTCTCGCGCAACTGGAGACCATAGTCAGAGGTGCGGGTTCCCGAAGTGCGACCATGCTGACCTGGCTTGGAGTCGAACTTTGCCTTGTCGGCAATCGCGCGACGCGCGCTCTTCAAGAAAAGATCGGTGCCTTCACGGCGGGAGAGTTTGGCCTTGGGGCCCAGGTAACGTGCCACTTGATTTTCCTTTTGTCATCTGCTGCATTACTGCAGGAGCCATCGACTTACAGCCTGATGGCGGTGGGCTTGAGTAAATGCTCTGACTCGGGGTTTACGAAAACTTGGCCAGTCAGAGCGACGAAACTAGATACGACGGCGTTTTTGAGGACGGCAACCGTTGTGCGGAACCGGCGTAACGTCTGCGATCGAATTGATCCGAATGCCCAAAGCGCCTAATGCGCGAACGGAAGACTCGCGACCAGGACCAGGACCTTTGATTTCCACATCAAGATTTTTGATGCCTTGCTCAATTGCAGCGCGACCAGCTACTTCAGATGCCACCTGCGCAGCGAACGGCGTAGATTTACGCGAACCTTTAAAACCTTGCCCACCCGAAGAAGCCCAAGACAAAGCATTGCCTTGTCGGTCTGTAATCATGATGATGGTGTTATTAAACGATGCATGCACGTGCGCAATGCCATCCGCAACGTTCTTGCGAACTTTCTTACGGACGCGCTGTGCAGCTGCGTTGTTTTGTGTCTTGGCCATGGAAACCTCTTGATTATTTCTTCAACGATGCGGCGGCCTTACGCGGACCTTTGCGCGTACGGGCGTTAGTGCGAGTGCGCTGACCACGCATGGGCAACCCACGGCGGTGGCGGAACCCCCGGTAGCATCCTATGTCCATCAATCGCTTGATGTTCATCGTAGTTTCCCGGCGAAGGTCACCCTCAATGGTGATCAAAGCGATTTGATCACGGATTTTTTCGAGGTCTCCATCTGACAGATCTTTGACCTTTTTCGAATAGGCAATCTCGCATGCTTCGCAGATCTTGCGGGCGCGAGTTCTGCCGATTCCGAAAATTGCGGTCAAACCGATTTCAGCGTGCTGTTGAGGGGGAATGTTGATACCAGCGATACGAGCCATGTTGGTCCTCTTAAACTCTAAAAATCAGCCTTGACGCTGCTTGTGACGTGGGTCGGTACAAATCACGCGGACAACGCCCTTGCGACGAATAACTTTGCAGTTGCGGCAAATTTTCTTAACCGAAGCTGAAACTTTCATTTCTTTTCTCCTAAAACTTATCTAAAACTAGTTGCCGGGCGACGTTTTAAAGTTCGCTTTTTTGAGCAACGATTCATATTGCTGCGACATCATGTAATTTTGAACTTGCGCCATAAAATCCATAGTGACCACCACAATAATCATCAAAGAGGTGCCACCGAAATAAAACGGAACGTTGTATTTCAATATCAGAAACTCAGGCAGCAGACAAACAAAAGTGATATAGACCGCACCCGCCAAAGTCAATCGCACTAAAATTTTGTCTATATATCGGGCAGTTTGATCGCCAGGCCGAATGCCTGGAATAAAAGCGCCACTCTTCTTCAAATTGTCCGCCGTCTCCCGACTGTTAAACACCAACGCCGTGTAGAAAAAACAGAAAAACACAATAGCTGCCGCGTACAACATGACATATATCGGCTGACCCGGAGTCAAGGTACTGGCTATATCTTTTAACCATCGCATACTTTCGCCGGTGCTGAACCATCCGACCACCGTTGCTGGCAACAAAATGATAGAGGATGCAAAAATTGGAGGAATAACACCAGCCATGTTCAACTTAAGCGGCAAGTGGGACGATTGACCACCGTACATCTTGTTGCCAACCTGCCGACGTGCGTAGTTGACCAAAATCTTCCGCTGCCCGCGCTCTACAAACACCACAAAATAGGTAACCAAAGCTACCACCGCAATAATTGCTATAGCGACCAAAATACTCATCGCCCCAGTGCGAATCAACTCAAGCAACCCACCCACTGCGCTAGGAAGTCCCGCTGCAATTCCCGCGAAAATGAGTATAGAAATCCCATTACCCAAACCGCGCTCCGTTATCTGCTCACCCAACCACATCAGAAACATCGTGCCAGCAGTCAAGCTGACGACGGCGGTCAGGCGAAAGCCAAAACCAGGTACTAATACTAACCCAGGTGAGCTCTCTAGAGCTACCGCGATACCGATGGACTGAAAAAGTGCGAGACCAAGTGTGGCGTAACGGGTGTACTGTGTAATTTTCCTCCGACCGCCTTCGCCCTCTTTCTTCAACTGCTCAAATGTCGGAACAACATAGGTTAGCAACTGCATGATGATGGAAGCGGAAATGTAAGGCATGATGCCCAAAGCAAATACCGTGAACCGAGATAATGCCCCACCAGAGAACATATTGAACAAGTTCAATATGCCACCTTGCTGACCTTTGAACAACTCTTTCAACTGCCCGGGATCAATGCCCGGCACAGGAATGTGCGCACCGATACGGTACACCACCAAAGCCAACAGCAAAAAGATCAGGCGATTGCGCAGGTCACCGAACTTGCCGGTTTTTGCTATTTGAGCCGCGTTGGTTGCCACTGATTAATCCGATGAGCTTTGACTATTACATTTAAGAAGTTAGACGGCAGCAGAAATTGAGCCGCCAGCCGCTTCGATAATTGTTTTGGCGCCCGCTGTCGCACCGATGCCGTTCAACTTGACTGCTTTGGTCAAGGTACCGGACTTGATGACTTTGACGTTTTTGGCCAACTGGCCCACGAGACCAGCGGTTTTCAGCACCAATAAATCGACTTCGGGCAACCCAAGCAACTCGAGGGCAGTCAAACTGACTTCAGCGTTGAACTTCAGCAAATGTGACTTGAAACCGCGTTTTGGCAGACGACGATGCATAGGCATTTGACCGCCTTCAAAGCCCACCTTGTGATAACCTCCAGCACGCGATTTTTGGCCCTTATGACCACGACCAGCAGTTTTGCCAATACCCGAACCAATACCCCGCCCGACACGGCGTTTGTAATGTTTGGCGCCTTCTCCAGGCTTGATTCCGTTCAATTCCATTTTGAATTCCTATCGAGCAAAACTCGAGTAATTAAGCTCAAACAATTTTCACGAGGTACGCGATCTTGTTGATCATGCCGCGCACTGCGGGTGTGTCCTCTAACTGGCTAACGCTGTTAACACCGCGCAAACCCAAACCGCGCACAGTAGCACGGTGTGATTCCTTGGTACCAATCGGGCTGCGAATCAGCTGGACTTTCAATTTGTTTTCTGTCGTCATTTTGTAATCCTCAAGCGTTCGCTTTAACCGAAAATTTCTTCCACTGATTTGCCACGTTTGGCTGCAATGTCAGAAGCCGTGGTGGAATTGTTCAATGCGTCCAACGTGGCGCGGACCATGTTGTACGGGTTGCTCGAACCATGGCTTTTTGCCACGATATCTGTGATACCCATGACTTCAAAAACAGCGCGCATTGGCCCGCCAGCAATGATGCCGGTACCTTTGGCCGCCGGCATCATCATTACATTAGCAGCCCCCCAATGGCCCGTTACTTTATGATGGATCGTCCCGTTTTTGAGCGACACCTTGTTCAAGTTGCGGCGGGCTTCTTCCATGGCTTTTTGCACGGCTGCTGGCACTTCTTTTGATTTACCCTTGCCCATGCCAACACGGCCATCACCGTCACCAACCACTGTGAGCGCAGCGAAACCGAGAATACGGCCACCTTTAACTACTTTGGTCACGCGGTTGACCGCGATCATTTTTTCCTTCAGACCATCGTCTGGAGCGTCATTTGCTGATTTAGCTTGAAACTTGGCCATACGTCTATTCCAATCTTCTTAAAACTGCAGGCCGGCTTCGCGGGCTGCATCGGCTAACGCTTTCACGCGGCCATGGTACGCAAAACCAGCACGGTCAAACGCGACTTTGTCTACGCCAGCAGCTTTTGCTTTTTCAGCAATACGCTTGCCAATGGCTTGTGCAGCAAAAACGTTGCCACCCTTGCCAGATGCGCCAATTTCTTTGCGGACTTCAGTTTCTGCCGTCGATGCTGCAGCCAGAACTTTGGTGCCGTCGCCAGAAATAACGCTGGCATAAATGTGTAGATTGGTACGGTTCACCGTCAAACGGGCAACACCTTGCGTGGCGATGCGAATCCGGGTTTGGCGTGAACGACGCAGGCGCTGCTCTTTTTTGGTCAACATGGTGCAGCTCCTTATTTCTTCTTGGTTTCTTTGATCGTGATCTTCTCATCCGCATAACGGATGCCCT
>JANNCT010000177.1:0-4861 GCA_031386895.1 Polaromonas sp. | reverse complement strand
TTTGGCCTGCCTCGACCAGTCGCACCGCCTCTTGCTTGAATTCGAGCGTGTATCGCGCTCTTGCAGTTTTTTCCATTTCCGTTTTCCTTGCGTGAATTTAAACACTCAGCAAGGGATACGTTTTTCGGGGGCAAGGTCACTTCGTGGACGTGCTCTTATACGCACGATGGTGTCAAGCCTGTGGTGTCAAACCTGGGGCTGCACTGGATGAACTCCTTGATGCAACAGAGCGGAAGTTTTAACGCTAAACACTCAATTGAACCGCCGTCCGCAATTTCCACCATGCACAGGAGAGACACCAAGGGGTACACTCTGGGGCACACCTTCAACCGCCTTCGAGGTTTCAAACGTAGTGGAGCTTTGTAATGCCGCTATAAACTGTTGATAACATTGAGTTTTTTGGTAGGGGGACACTAATAACGTGGTTCCCCCCAAGCTCCGCCATATGCCAATTTAAAGGCCGCTAACAATAACCAGTTAGCGGCCTTTTTTCTTTGAACGCAGTTACAAGCCGGCTTTTCGGCTGTCTAGCGGCATGATGAAGGAGTTATCTTGCCACTTTGCAATGAAGCCGCTGGATGCTGCACCCGCGTACTCCGAATCGGGTCCGAGCACGGACTCTGGTGATGACGGCGCCAGTGGCGCTGGGCTGCTATCAGTATCCCGTAGTTGCCTGCCGCGTGTAATGGAGCTTCGCAGGCTTGAGCTGGCGGCTTGTATTGCTGCTGCTTGGTACGTGCCCTGCGGCATTGCAGAAGCGATTTCACCCAAGAATTTAAAGCGTATCTGCGAAACGGTGGGCTCTGTTCCAGGCTGCAAAATCATGTACGAAATACCGCATTGGGCAAGCATGGACGCTTTCATGCGCTGACCAGTGCTTGGGCGTCCTGCTTTTGAGGGCAAATCTACGCAGCCCATGACCCGGCCATCTGCCCGGACCACAGTGAACGTGCTGTACAGGCCGCTGAGCAGCTCATACCAACGTACACCTTGCTCAGCGGAATTAGGTATTGAAAACCGCGTCACGGGCAGCTTGACCATGACTGAGTAGTCGACAAAAGCGAGCTCCAGCCAGCGCCAGACCTTGCGCTCTTCAGAGTTGATGATGGCTCGGGGGCTAAGCGGCCACCTCCTGGGCGCTTGCCTGCGCTGGCGGGCAACTCTTCGGGCGGACCAAGCGGAAACGAAAACTCCCGCAGCAAAGGCTGCGACGACCCCGGCAATAACCAATGCAGGCCAGTAGGTGAGGAAGAAAGAGTGCATATGTTAGTTGCAGTAACCTATGTGACCCAGTGTACCAAGATGCGGCAAATTGCCTGTTTAGCGAGGCAACCTTCCTGAGCTCGAAAAACTGCAGCCTGGCGTTGACCAAAGCGACAATAGACGAATGGTAACCATGCAACTTCAAGATATTTTATACAGCCAGGGTTTTGGCACCAGGCGCGTGTGCGCAGGATTGATTCAACAAGGTTTAGTGGCTGTAGACAAGCAAATACAGGCGCAACCAGCTACTGAATTCATAGCACACGAATTTCGATTTTCTGTACAGGGCGTAGATTGGCAGTACCACGAGAAGGCCTATCTCATGCTGCACAAGCCTGCCGGATATGAGTGCTCTCAAAAGCCGAGCACCTACCCAAGTATTTACACCCTTCTGCCGGCGCCCATTAGGCAACGCGGTGGTGGCGCTGCAGCCGGTGTGCAGGCTGTTGGCAGGCTGGACCAAGACACGACGGGGTTGCTACTGCTGAGCGACGACGGCAAATTTATTCACCGAATGAGCTCGCCCAAACACCATGTAGCCAAGTTATATGAGGTAAGTGCCAAGCATGCCGTGGACGACAGGCAGGTGCAAAAGTTGTTGGCAGGCGTGGTGCTTGATGATGACCCCAAGCCCGTCAAAGCGGCAGCCTGCATACAAACCGGTGCGAATCAGCTTAATTTGACCCTAAAGGAAGGCAAGTACCACCAAGTCAAAAGAATGTTGGCGGCAGTGGGAAATCGGGTCGAGGACGTCGGCGGGTTGCATCGCTCACGTATTGGCGAGCTGGCGCTACCAGCTGATTTGTTGCCAGGGCAGTGGCGGTGGTTGAGCGCACAAGACCTGCAGGCTATTTCAAAGCCTGCCCAGCAGTAAAGCGATTTCCTGGAAAATTAATCTTTGTGATGCTGCGAGCGTTTGAATTCGGGCGCAACAAGCTACTTAATTAGTAGCAAATACTAAAAAAACTCCAGTGACGCTACCGCCGCTGGAGTTTTTTTCTGGTTTGCAATTGCTGCGTGTTTAATTTAGCGTTGCGCAATCGGCTTGACGTCACGCGCTACCGATCCGGTGAACAACTGGCGCGGGCGGCCGATTTTGTATTCTGGATCGCCAATCATTTCGTTCAATTGGGCAATCCATCCGACGGTGCGTGCCAGCGCAAAGACGGCTGTAAACAGGGGAACGGGAATACCGATAGCCTTTTGAACAATGCCCGAGTAAAAGTCCACGTTCGGGTAAAGCTTGCGCGATACAAAGTAGTCGTCTTCCAGCGCAATTTTTTCCAGCGCCATGGCCAGCTTGAACAGCGGGTCGTTTTGAAGGCCCATTTCCATCAGCACTTCTTTGCAGGTTTCTTGCATCAGCTTGGCGCGAGGGTCGTAGTTTTTGTACACACGGTGGCCAAAGCCCATCAGCTTGACGCCGGAGTTTTTGTCTTTGACTTGCTTGATAAAGTCGCCGATTTTTTCAATGCCGCCGTTCTTTTGAATGTCGCCCAACATGTTCAACGCGGCTTCGTTTGCACCGCCGTGCGCCGGACCCCACAAGCACGCTACGCCCGCAGCAATTGCTGCAAAAGGGTTGGTACCTGACGAGCCGCACAGGCGCACTGTTGAGGTGGATGCGTTTTGCTCGTGGTCTGCGTGCAGGATGAAAATGCGGTCAAGAGCACGCTCAAGCACTGGGTTGACTTTGTACTCTTCGCACGGCGTTGCAAACATCATGTGCAAAAAATTACCCGCGTAGCTCAACGAGTTCTTTGGGTACATGTAGGGCTGGCCCATGGTGTACTTGTAGGCCATGGCGACCAGCGTTGGCATTTTTGCGATGAGGCGAATTGCCGAGATTTCGCGGTGCTCAGGGTTCGTGATGTCGGTGCTGTCGTGATAGAAAGCCGACAGCGCGCCAACCAGGCCGGTCATGATGGCCATAGGGTGGGCGTCGCGCCTGAAGCCGCGCAGAAAAAACTGCATCTGCTCATTGACCATGGTGTGGTTAGTCACCAGGCTGGTGAAGTCCTTTTTCTGAACCGCGTTCGGCAACTCGCCGTGCAACAGCAGATGGCAAGTCTCCAGATAGTCGCAATTGGTTGCCAATTGCTCGATCGGGTAGCCGCGATACAGCAGCTCGCCTTTGTCACCATCAATGTAGGTGATGGCCGACTGGCAAGATGCAGTGGACAGAAAACCCGGGTCGTAAGTAAACATGCCGGTTTGTGCGTACAGCTTGCGAATGTCAACGACGTCGGGGCCCACGTTGCCGTGATAAATCGGCATATCAATGCTGGGGCTGCCATTGCTGAACGACAGGGTTGCTTTGTTATCGGCGAGCTTCATGGTGTGCTTCTTTCAGTTGGATTGGAATGAAAAGTAGGCGGATGGGTTCGGCTGCGGATTATTGAAGTGTCGAAGGCCGAAGCAAGTCTAAAACGCGGAGCGCTTCAAAAGTAGAGGCGGTTGCCTGACTTTCGGCCTCGGAAAGTTGGTGAGGTTCTTTGCGCCGCAACAAGAGGTCGAGCAAATCGTTGTCAGACAGCGCCATCAAGTCGGTCATGCCTTTGGCTTGACCGACGGTCAATGACGACTCGAAGCGATTAAAAAACTTCTCAATTAGCAAGTCGTTTTCAAGCAAACCACGCCTGCTGCGCCAGCGCAGCTTGCTGAACGCGCGCTCGTCAAGTAATTCGGTGCCGTCGATCATCTTCAAACAGAGCGCAGGACCATCATCTCTTTGATTTTTCCAATGGCTTTTGTAGGGTTCAAACCCTTGGGGCACACGTCAACGCAGTTCATGATGGTGTGGCAGCGGAACAGTCGGTAAGGGTCTTCCAGGTTGTCCAGGCGCTCAGCTGTGCCCTGGTCACGGCTGTCTGCAATAAAACGATACGCTTGCAGCAAGCCAGCCGGGCCGACGAATTTATCAGGATTCCACCAAAAACTTGGGCATGCTGTCGAGCAGCTTGCGCACAAAATGCACTCGTATAAACCGTTGAGCTCATCGCGCTCTTCGGGGCTCTGCAGGCGTTCTTTTTCGGGCGGGACGTTGTCGTTGATCAAATACGGTTTGATCGAGTTGTACTGCTTGAAGAACTGCGTCATGTCAACGATCAAATCGCGTACAACTGGCAAGCCAGGCAGCGGCTTAAGGGTAATGACGTCCGGCAGCGTGCGCATATTGGTCAGGCAAGCCAGGCCGTTTTTGCCGTTGATGTTCATGGCGTCAGAGCCGCAAACGCCTTCACGGCATGAACGCCTGAAGCTGATGGTGGGGTCTTGTGCCTTGAGCTTCATCAATGCATCCAGCAGCATGCGTTCAGTGCCGTCCAGCTCGACCTCGATTTTTTGCATGTACGGCTTGGCGTCTGTATCGGGGTCGTAGCGGTAAATGTTGAAGGTGCGTTTGGTCATGATATTTGCCTGATGAATTTATTAGAAGCTGCGGACTAAAAACTACGAACCTTTAGCGGCAGTGAATCAACCGTGAGTGGAATCATTTGTACGGGCTTGTAGGTCAGGCTGTTGCTGGCGCTGTGCCACAGCGTGTGCTTGTGCCATTCCACGTCGTTGCGGCCATTCGGGTGGGCCGGGGTGTCGCCGT
>JANNCT010000159.1:0-9244 GCA_031386895.1 Polaromonas sp. | reverse complement strand
TGACGAGCCAACGCTGACGATGAACTTTTGCGTCAACACCAGCCCGCTGGCTGGCCGTGAAGGCAAGTACGTCACCAGCCGCCAGATCTGGGACAGATTGCAAAAAGAACTGCAGCACAACGTTGCGCTGCGCGTGAGCGAGACCGATGAAGAAGGTATTTTTGAAGTCATGGGCCGGGGCGAGCTGCACCTGACCATCTTGCTTGAAAACATGCGCCGTGAAGGCTTCGAGATGGCTGTGTCCAAGCCGCGCGTGGTGATGAAAGAAGTCAACGGCGAAAAGCACGAGCCGATTGAGCTGGTTACTGCTGACATCGAAGAGCAGCACCAAGGCGGCGTGATGCAAGCCCTGGGCGAGCGCAAGGGCGATTTGGTGAATATGGAGTCTGACGGCCGGGGCCGTGTGCGCCTGGAGTACCGCATTCCTGCTCGTGGTTTGATTGGTTTCACCAACGAATTTTTGAACCTGACACGTGGTTCTGGCCTCATCAGCAACATTTTTGACAGCTACGAAGCGCACAAAGGCGAAATCGGTGGCCGTAAAAACGGCGTACTGATCTCCCTGGACGCAGGCGAAATTTTCACCTACGCACTGGGCAAACTCGACGACCGTGGCCGCATGTTCGTCAAGGCCAACGACCCGGTATACGAAGGCATGATCGTCGGCATCCACAGCCGCGACAACGATCTGGTCGTCAACGCCACTCGCACCAAGCAGCTCACCAACTTCCGCGTGTCAGGCAAAGAAGACGCCATCAAAATCACCCCACCAATCGAGCTGACGCTCGAATACGGCGTGGAGTTTATTGAAGAAGACGAGCTGGTCGAGATCACCCCCAAGTCAGTGCGCCTGCGCAAGCGGCATTTGACTGAGAGCGAGCGCAAACGGGCAGGGAGATAAGCCCCCACGCTTGCCCACAGCGTGTGGCCGCTGCCCCCCGAGGGGGCCGCTGCGCCTGCGGACTGGCAGAGCCAGATCCGTGGCCCCTGCTTGGTTGAATACGGAGGACATTTATCCAGATTAGTTACCCTTTCGGTCTCTAGCCCAATGTATAAAGGCGTAAGCAGCTATTAATAAAAGAGCGACCTTCGGGTCGCTCTTTTATTGGTGAACGGCTAAGTATTTCGCCGTTTCTACCACTCGCATGATGGAGCCTGCAGATCGGCTCAAAAGCGCGCCAAACTTGTGCTCCAGATATTTGGACGAGCCGTTTGCAGTTTTCAAACTCTTCGTGGAACTGGTCTGCCAATTAAAATAACTCAACCGCCGAGTCCAATGGGCGCACATCCCATCAACTGGCCACTATGAACAAGCAAATACTAGAAATCCCGACCGTAATCGACAGCACTTTGCTGCCCGCCCTCATCGCCCAATGCATCGCCATGCGCCTTATGTGCGGTTGCGGCGCATCGCGGCTGCCATCGATTACGGCTTAAAGATATTTGGCTTTGTAATGGGCACACTTTTAACCCACCGCCGTGCGGTAGCGCTCATGTTGCTCGTTGCATTTTTGTGGTCTACCGCCGGTGTAGTCTCGCGCCAGCTTGAAGCTGCGCGCGGCTTTGAGCTGACTTTTTGGCGCAGCTTTTTTACCGTGGTGTCGCTGCTGGTGATTTTGCCGATGTTTCAGGGCAGGGCGGTTTTTGCGCGAATTTTGACTGGGGGTAAAACGCTGTGGCTCTCTAGCGTTTGTTGGGCGTTTATGTTCACGGCGTACATGGTGGCGCTCACGCTGACCACTGTGGCCAATGTACTGGTGGTGATGGCGCTGGCACCGCTGCTGACGGCGCTGATGGCTCGCGCTTTTATCGCGCAGAAGATTCCGGCGCGCACCTGGTGGGCGATAGCGGTGGCAAGCATCGGCATGACGTGGATTTATGCGGGGCAGCTTGATTTTTCAAGCCAAATCAGCGGCATGCTGGTGGCGCTGATGGTGCCGATTGCCGCTGCCAGCAACTGGACTCTGGTGCAGTACAGCAGAACGCACGGCAGTGACGTGGACCTGGTGCCAGCTGTTCTGATGGGCGCGGTGATTTCAACGCTTATCGCGCTTCCGCTGTCTTTGCCACTCGTCGCCACGCCGCGCGATATGCTGTTGCTGGGCGGTTTGGGCTTGATGCAGCTGGCGATTCCCTGCGTGCTGGCGGTGGTGTGCGCAAGGGTGCTGAAGGCGCCTGAAATGTCGCTTCTGGCGCTGCTGGAAGTGGTGTTTGGCATTTTGCTGGCCTGGGTCGGCGCGGGCGAAGTGCCGGCAGGCAATGTGCTGTGGGGTGGCTCGCTGGTAATTGCTGCGCTGGTTGCCAACGAGCTGCTGGGGTGGACGCAAAAGGCGTGAAAAGTAATTGAAAATATTGGAATCTAAAACGACATGACTGAACTGAATAACTTGGTGAGCAACGGCGAAGTGCTGTTTGAACGGCGCGGCAGCGCGGGCTTGATAACGCTGAATCGCCCCAAAGCGCTTAATGCGCTGAGCCTGGCGATGGTGCGCGACTTAACTACTGCATTGCTGGCTTGGCGCGATGACCCAAGCGTGACGGTAGTCGCCATTCGCGGCAGCAACAAGGCCGGCCAGCCCGGCACGCCAGAAGCGCTTTTTGGCGGTTTTTGCGCCGGTGGTGACATTCGGTTTTTGCACTCGGCGGCCTTGGCGAACAGCCCGGATCTGGACGCGTTTTTCACTGAAGAGTACCGCTTGAACCACCTGATTCATGCGTACCCCAAGCCTTACATTGCTTTTATGGACGGCGTGGTGATGGGCGGCGGCATGGGCATATCGCAAGGCGCGCGTGTGCGCATCGTTACCGAGCACACCAAGATGGCCATGCCAGAGACCAATATTGGTTTGTTTCCTGATGTGGGTGGCGGCTACTTTTTAAGCCGCTGCCCTGGCAGCGTGGGTGAATACCTGGCGCTGACAGGCGATGTGATTGGCGCTGTCGATGCGCTGGCCTATGGACTGGCTGACACGTTACGCCCGGCGGCCGCGTTGCCCCTACTCTGGGACCAACTGGGCAGCCAGCCATTGGCCACTCCCGCAGCAGTTGACGAGTGGATTGGTACTAATTTAATAGCTGCTGGCGCCCATAAAATGGGCGCTACAGCCCAAATTGATGCACATTTTTCACTTTTGCGGGTCAAACACATTGTTGACAGCCTTGAAAAAGACAAAAGCAGTGTTTGGGCTACGAAAACCGCAGCAACGCTGCGCAAGCGCTCACCGCTGATGC
Organism: Polaromonas sp.; assembly: GCA_031386895.1. Lineage (GTDB taxonomy): Bacteria > Pseudomonadota > Gammaproteobacteria > Burkholderiales > Burkholderiaceae_C > Polaromonas. Next base: position 6,013 of record JANNCT010000159.1, on the reverse strand, counting down.
TGCACGTCACGCTGGACTTGATCCGCAAAGCGCGCAGCTTGAGCCTGGCGGATGACCTGCGCATGGAGCGCGACCTGATTGCCAACTGCTTTCATTTGCGGCCAGGGGTCGAAAGCGAAACGGTTGAGGGTATTCGCGCATTGGCGGTAGACAAAGACTACACGCCAAAGTGGAATCCGGCGCGTATTGAAGACGTCAAACCCGGCATGGCCGACGCGTATTTTGCAAGCCCGTGGGCGCCCGATGCGCACCCCTTGCGCGGTTTGGGTTAAAACTAGTTGGACAAGGCCTTTTCTTTTCAAGCAGGGGCCGCAGAATCGGCTTTGCCGGGCTGCAGGCGCAGCGGCCCCCTCGGGGGGCAGAGAGTTACGCGAAGCGAACGAACGTGGGGGCCACAGAGTTATCGGCTGCGCGACTTCATCGCGCGTTCGACTTCCCGCTTGCCTTCACGGTCTTTGATGGTGTCGCGCTTGTCGTGCTCGCCCTTGCCTTTGGCCAGGCCGATTTCGCACTTCACTTTGCCGGCTTTCCAGTGCATGTTTAGCGGCACCAGCGTGAAGCCTTTTTGTTCGACCTTGCCCATCAGCCGCTTGATTTCTGCCTTGTGCATCAAGAGCTTTTTAGTGCGCACCTTGTCTGGCGTGACGTGGGTTGATGCGGTGCCCAGCGGGTTAATCTGGCAACCAATGATGAACAGTTCACCGTTCCTGATCACCACATAGCCGTCGGTCAGCTGCACTTTGCCCTCGCGTACCGATTTGACTTCCCAGCCTTCAAGCACCATGCCGGCTTCAAATCTCTCTTCAATATGGTAGTTGAACATTGCCTTTTTGTTGTCGGCAATGCGCGTAGCTGCGGCCGCAGCTTTGGGCGACACATTCACGGGCCGGTTGTGCTTGGACTTGCCTGACGAAGTAGCGTCGGGCTTTTTAGATTGAGGTGATTGGGAAGAGTCTTTGGTAGCCATGGCGATATGTGAGGTTGCCATCGACCAATACAATCGTGCGCAACTCCCGATTGTATGAAAACTGTTAACAAATCCGTTTTAATTTGGTACACCGCTGCCGAAATGTTCGCACTGGTGACTGACGTGGCCAGCTATCCGCAGTTTTTACCCTGGTGTGATGAGGCGGCGGTGCTTGACAGCACGCCGCAAGGAATGACGGCAAAAGTCGGCCTGTCAATGGCTGGCATCAAGCAGAGCTTTACCACCCGCAATACGCACAAACAAGACACGCAAGTGAGCCTGAAACTGGTCGATGGTCCGTTCTCAAAACTCGACGGCACATGGGACTTCACGCCTATTGGCACTGGCGGCGAGCGTGCATGCAAGGTTATTTTTAGCCTGAACTACGACTTTGACAACGCTGCTTTGGCGGCACTGGTGGGGCCGGTATTTGACAAAATTGCGGGTAGCCTGGTCGATGCTTTTGTCAAACGTGCGACCCAGGTTTACGGCTGAGGTGATGGCTAAATGACAGTTGCGCCCGATCCGCTCGACGTTGTTCTGGTTTTTTCGCCTGCACCGCGCAGTGTTCTTGAGTTTCACTTTCAGATCACCCCCGGTACCACGGTAGCGCAAGCCTTGACCCATTGGCTCAGTACAGCGGCTGCACGTGAATGGCTCGAGGCTACAAAACCAATGCGCTACGGTATTTGGGGCAAGGCAGTCAAGGTTGGCCAGGTGCTCAAAGCGAACGACCGAATCGAGTTGTACCGGCCTTTGACCGTGGACCCCAAAACCGCAAGGCGGCAGCGCTTTGCCCGCCAAGGTTCAAAAGGTGCGGGCTTGTTTGCTGCCAGACGGGCGGGCGGTAAGGCAGGTTACTGAGGCTGCTGCGCTTCATCGCAGAGCCTGCAAACCGATTGGCTGATTAGTCGGCCAGTAGATCAGCCGCAGCTGGAATCAATGATTTCTTGTGCGCGTTTGCTTTCGGCGGCGCGCCTGGCGTCGTCGAACACTTCGGTTTCGCCTTTGTCATTGCGCGAGGACATCCGCACGCCTGACTTCAAGGTGGCAAGACCGTTTTTAGCGCGGGCGCAGTTTTCTGCTTTGCCTTTGGCGACTTTTTCTTCTTCGGATTTTTTCTTCTCTGCCTGCTCTTCTTCAGCCTTTTTCTTTTTGGCTTCCAGCTCGGCGTCTTTACCAGTTACTTTCGGCGCGCTAGCCTTTGTGCCAGGCGCAGAAGCTGTTCCAGCGGGCTTGCCATCGGCTGCGCTCGGCGTTGCGCCAACCGCATCCACTGCTACAGGTGCGCTGGTACGTACATTGCCACCTGGTCGTTTCAAGATGTCTTTTTCCTGGATCTCCGCTGGTGGCGACTGATCGCTGAAAACTTTGCGTCCGTCTTTGCCGATCCATTGCCATTGCGCACAGGCCACGGCCGCAAAAGTCATACAAACGAATGCAGTGGCCAAAGCCTTGAAGTGTGATGTGAATTTCATACCCCAAGTGTATCGCTGCAAGCCGTTTATTGGCACGCGGCGTTGTGCAGATTGGACAGTTTTGCGCAACTGCAATGTGACTTTTTGCCTGGGTGTGAACACAGCCTGCGGGTGATGTGGCTCAATTTTTACACCAGGCGCCACGGGTACAATCTGCTATTTGGAGCTTTCCATATGCGCCTCATCGGCAAAGCGCTCACCTTCGACGACGTATTGTTGGTGCCAGCGTACTCCCAGGTCCTTCCCAAGGACGCCTCACTTTCTACCTTCTTCTCACGCAATATTCGCCTGAATTTGCCACTGGTTTCTGCCGCAATGGACACCGTGACAGAAGCCCGGCTAGCCATCGCTATTGCGCAAGAAGGCGGCATTGGCATCGTGCATAAAAACCTCACGCCCCAGCAGCAGGCGGCTGAAGTAGCCAAAGTCAAGCGCTATGAATCAGGCGTGGTGCGTGACCCGGTGGTGATTACCCCTGAACATACCGTTCTGCAGATTTTGGAGCTGTCTGAGCAGCTCGGTATATCGGGCTTTCCGGTGTGTGACGGCGGCAAAGTGGTCGGCATTGTCACCAGCCGTGACTTGCGGTTTGAGACCCGTTACGACGTCAAAGCCCACCAGATCATGACGCCGCGTGAAAAGCTCATCACCGTCAAAGAAGGCACGTCTTCACTTGAAGCCAAGGCACTGCTGAATAAATACAAGCTTGAGCGTTTGCTGGTGGTTAACGACGACTTCGAGCTCAAAGGCCTGATCACCGTCAAAGACATCACCAAGCAAACCAACTTCCCCAATGCAGCACGCGACTCATCTGGCCGCTTGCGCGTAGGCGCGGCAGTTGGCGTGGGCGAGGGCACTGAAGAGCGCGTTGAAGCACTCGTTAAAGCAGGGGTTGACGCCATCGTGGTCGACACCGCCCACGGCCACAGCAAGGGCGTGATTGACCGGGTGCGCTGGGTCAAGCAAAACTACCCACAGATTGACGTGATAGGCGGCAACATTGCCACTGGCGCTGCGGCGTTGGCCCTGGTGGATGCGGGTGCAGACGGCGTCAAAGTCGGCATTGGCCCCGGCAGCATTTGCACCACCCGTATCGTGGCAGGCGTAGGCGTGCCGCAAATCATGGCGATTGACAGCGTGGCCACAGCATTGCGCGGCACCGGCGTTCCGTTGATTGGTGACGGCGGCATTCGCTATTCAGGCGACATCGCCAAAGCCATTGCAGCAGGCGCCAGCACCGTGATGATGGGCGGCATGTTTGCCGGCACTGAAGAAGCCCCCGGCGAAGTCATTTTGTACCAAGGCCGCAGCTACAAAAGCTACCGCGGTATGGGCAGCATCGGTGCCATGCAGCAGGGCAGTGCAGACCGCTATTTTCAAGAGTCTTCTACAGGCAACCCCAACGCCGACAAGCTGGTGCCCGAGGGCATTGAAGGCCGTGTGCCGTACAAAGGCAGCATGGTAAGCATCGTCTTCCAGATGGCAGGCGGCCTGCGCGCTTCCATGGGCTACTGCGGCTGTGCCACGATCGATGAGATGCAAAGCAAGGCAGAGTTCGTCGAAATCACCTCAGCAGGCATCCGCGAGAGCCATGTGCATGATGTGCAGATCACGAAGGAAGCGCCTAACTATCGGGCGGATTGATGGCAGATGTATGCTGTGTGAGTTGTTATAATCTGGCTATATTTAAATTCGGGCCAGAATTATGCAGACTATTGCCATCCACCAAGCCAAAAATAATTTTTCTGCTTTGATCCACGCGGTTGAAGAAGGCGAGGAAGTTGTATTGACCCGGCATGGCAAGCGAGTAGCGCGCATCATCCTGGATAAAGAAGATGACATGCCAGCAGATGAGCTTGAAATGTTGAAAAACGCTGAAGCAACAGCTCTACTGGCACGCATTCGGTCAAAGGTAAAACCCGGTGCCCCCATGGACTGGCGTACAGCACGCGACGCAGGCCGTAAATACTGACATGAATCACGTCGTCGTTGACACCTCGGTAGCTGTGCAATGGATAGTCAAACAAGAACACCCGCAAGTCGCAGACAGTCTGTTCTTGGCTGGGTACTCAGGCAAATCAACTCTGCATGTCCCTGCACTGTGGCTATGGGAGTGCGGAAGCGCATTGCTCAAGTATTACAAGGCGGGTTGGTTCAGTCTGGACGATATAGATGATCACCTGGCTGCTCTGCGCTACCCAAAACCAGCGATTGATGCATTGCCCACAGCTGCAATGCAAAGCGACATTGCGCGTTTAGCTTTTATTCACAAGATTAGTTTTTACGACGCCAGTTATCTTGAGCTCGCGCTACGCCGCAAAGCTACTTTAGCCACACTCGACAAAAAATTGAAAGTTGCGGCGACAAAAGCCGGAGCTAATTGTTTAGATTTTTAAAATCTCTCATGCAACACCAAAAAATCCTCATCCTGGACTTCGGCTCCCAAGTCACCCAGCTCATCGCCCGCCGCGTGCGCGAAGCTCATGTTTTTTGCGAAGTCCACCCCTGCGATGTGACGGACGACTGGGTACGCGACTACGCCAAAGATGGCAACCTCAAAGGCGTGATTCTTTCGGGTAGCCACGCCAGCCTGTGGGAAGACGACACCCTGCGCGCACCCAAGGCCGTGTTTGAACTGGGCATTCCGGTACTCGGGATTTGCTTTGGCATGTACGCGATTGCCGAGGCGTTGGGCGGCACGGTGGAGGGCGGTCACAAGCGTGAATTTGGCCATGCCGAGCTGCGTGCCCATGGCCACACCAAGCTGCTTGACGGCATTGCCGACTTCACCACGGCTGACGGCCACGGCATGATGAACGTGTGGATGAGCCACGGCGACAACGTCACCTCCATGCCGCCAGGTTTTAAGTTAATGGCATCGACCAGCAGCTGCGCCATCGCCGGCATGGCCGATGAAGTGCGCAAGATTTACGCGGTGCAGTTTCACCCCGAAGTCACCCACACCACGCAGGGCCAGGCGATATTGAACCGCTTTGTTTTAGACATTTGTGGCACCCGCCCAGACTGGATCATGGGTGACTACATTGAAGAAGCGGTTGAAAAAATCCGCCAGCAGGTGGGTGATGAAGAAGTCATTTTGGGCCTGTCAGGCGGGGTGGATTCATCAGTCGCTGCGGCGCTGATTTACCGCGCCATTGGCGACCAGCTGACCTGCGTGTTTGTTGACCATGGCCTCTTGAGGTTGAACGAAGGCGACATGGTGATGGACATGTTTGTCGGCAAGCTGCACGCGAAAGTGATTCGGGTAGATGCCGAAGCGCAGTTCCTCGGCCACCTGGCAGGCGTGAGCGAGCCAGAAGCCAAGCGCAAGATCATTGGACGCGAGTTTGTAGAGGTATTTAAGGCTCAAGCCCAATTGATACGGGCGCAAGCAGCTACCAAAAACGAAGCAGAAGTCAATGTGAAATGGCTAGCCCAAGGCACCATTTACCCAGACGTCATCGAGTCCGGCGGCGGCAAAAACAAAAAAGCGGTGGTCATCAAAAGCCACCACAACGTCGGTGGTTTGCCCGAGCAACTGGGCTTGAAATTGCTGGAGCCACTGCGC
>JANNCT010000151.1:0-1909 GCA_031386895.1 Polaromonas sp. | reverse complement strand
GGCCAGCTCAGCTGCATCAGCATGAAAGTACACCGTCATCGACACCGTACCAATTGGCACAAAGGTGCGGCGGCGCAGATAAACGCGTGGAAAAAATGAATCAGCCAGCGCGGTGAGCGACACAAAATCGACGCTGCGCTCTTGCACGTCACGCACCCACATTTGGGTGAGCGTGTCGCCTTCGGTTCCGTCCCAAACGGTGGGCAAATGCCCGGTTAAAGCGCGCATGTCATAGCGCTGCGTCCACGGCAATTTTGGCGGTTCAGAGCGGGGCAGCTGATTGGCAGCCACGACAGCAGGCATGTTGTGTTCGATGCTGCTGAACGTGGTGCGACGCACCGCAGTGACTGCTGTGGCAGTAATGACGACCTGCTGGCCTTGCGTGAGTTCGATCGTCCAGTGCTGGGTTGACCGGTTGGTGCGCGCGGGCTTGGCCGCCACTTCAAACGCGCCATCGGCCACGCCTGCGCAAAAGTTCACCGTAAAAGACACCGGGTTGCCCAAACGGTCCGGGTGCTGCATCACGGCCTGCAGCAACACCGCTGCCGTAATGCCGCCAAACGGCCCGACCATGTTCATCCAGGCGCTGTGGGTGCTGCCGCTGTAGCGGCCAGAGCCCAAATCTTGCAGAGCAATAGCTTGGTCGAAGTCGAAAGCTGTTTGTGTCATACGGCAGTTTATCTTTTTGAACTTTTCAAAACTCAAGCTACTATTAAATTCATAGCTGCTTGTGCCCGTATTTGTTGCGCTACAGCCCTAAAACACACCTAAAAGACATGTTTTAGACGGTTTTCAACCTTAAACCCGCTCAAAAATACCCGCCGCGCCCTGCCCCATGCCAACGCACATGGTCACCATGCCGTATCTAAGCTTGTGGCGTTGCAACGCGTGGATAACGGTGGCCGCACGAATGGCGCCGGTAGCACCGAGCGGGTGGCCGAGTGCAATCGCGCCGCCCATCGGATTGACCTTGTCCGTATTCAAGCCCAGCGTATTGATGACTGCGAGTGACTGGGCAGCAAATGCCTCGTTCAGTTCAAACCAGTCGATGTCGTCCTGCTTCAAATTGGCATAGCGCAGCGCAGCGGGAATTGCCTCGATCGGGCCGATCCCCATGATGTGCGGCGGCACGCCCTTGGCGGCGTAACTGACGAATCGCGCCAGCGGCTTCAAACCGAATTGCTTGACGGCTTTTTCACTGGCCAAGATCAACGCGCCTGCGCCGTCTGACGTTTGCGAGCTGTTGCCCGCAGTGACCGAGCCACGGGCGGCAAAAACGGTTTTGAGTTTTGCCAGGCCTTCGACCGTGGTGTCTGGCCGCGCGCCCTCGTCCATGCTCACGGTACGCGTGGTGGACATGGACTCGCCGGTTTCCAGGTTCGCAGTGCGGTCAGTCACTTCAACAGGCGTGATCTCATTGGTGAATTCACCCGCCTGCTGTGCCTTGAGCGCCTTCATGTGCGACGCGTAGGCAAACTCGTCTTGCGCTGTGCGTGAGACTTTCCACTGCTGTGCGACCTTTTCAGCCGTCAAACCCATGCCGTAGGCGATGCCGATATTTTCATCGTTCGAAAACATGGCGGGCGACAGCGATGGTGAATTGCCCGACATGGGCACCATGCTCATCGACTCCACGCCAGCAGCAATCATGACTTCAGCCTCACCCACACGGATGCGGTCAGCCGCCATTTGCACAGCAGACAAGCCCGACGCGCAAAAGCGATTAACGGTGATCCCGCCCACACTGGTTGGCAGGCCCGCCAGCACCGCGCCAATACGCGCAATGTTCAGGCCTTGCGGGCCTTCAGGAATGGCACAGCCGCAGATGATGTCTTCAATCGCGTTGGGGTCCAGCGAGGGCACTTGCGCCAGCGCAGCGCGCAGCGCGCTGACCAGCAAGTCATCAGGC